>NZ_JBBKBT010000004.1:0-327073 GCF_037890305.1 Enterocloster sp. HCN-30185 | reverse complement strand
GAAATTTTTATAAAAAGTCTTTATTTGTTGAATGGGCTTTGGAAGCTGTTTTTGTTATAGTATACACAGAAAGCAAAGAGGTATTATTTTAAGGAGGACTTTACAATGAGATTAAAAAAGGCAGCAGCGCTTACACTGGTAACCGCTATGACAGCTTCTATGGCAGCAGCTCATCCACAGCTGATTCCAAGGCGGCAGATACCACAGCGGCAGGAGAGAGCACGGAGGAGAAAAAAGAAGAGTTGCTATCAACGCAAAGTCAGATGATCCGGATCTTGCATGGGAGTTTGTAAAATTTGCAACCGGTGAGGAGGGCGCAATGGCTCTGGCTGACAACGGTATCTTCCCGGCTGCATCTACCGATGCGATCAATGAGAAGCTGGCAGCAATTCCCGGTTTCCCTGAGGATGGAACCGATGCTTTAAATATCACAAGCTGGGTACTTGACCGTCCGATCGATGCCAAGATGGCAGCAGTAAGAAAGGTTCTTGAGGAAGAGCATGACCTGATCATGATCGGTGAAGAGGATATTGATACAGGTATTGCAAACATGAACCAGAGAGCAAAGGAAGCAAGAGAGGACTAATCCTCATTTTGAATCCAAAGCCATAATACAAAACGTAAGAGCGTCTGATTTCAGTCTTCAGCGAAAGTTGGACGCTCTTTTTGTACCCTTATATAAGAACAGGTGAGAAAAATGACACAAAAACAGAAAAAAATATTAAAGAGGAACCTGATCGGATATTCTTTTATCCTCCCCAATTTTATCGGATATTTTCTCTTTATTTTCCTTCCGGTGATCTTTACATTCGTTCTCTGTGTGATGAAATGGGACGGTTCTTCTGCTCCCATGGAATTTGTAGGACTTCAAAACTTTGTAAAACTGTTTCATGACAGCAGTTTTATTATTTCGTTTAAAAATACGATTTATTACGCCGTATTTACCGTGCCTCTTACTATGGTGGCGGCTCTTCTCATTGCAATTCTGTTAAATTCCAAGATCAAGGGAATTGTGATTTACCGTACCGCCTTCTTTTTCCCTTATGTGGCATCTTTGGTGGCTGTAGGTGCGGCCTGGAATATGCTGTTCCAGCCGGAGTTTGGACCGATCAATGAATTTCTAAAATGGATCGGGATCGCCAACCCGCCGAAATGGTGCGCTTCTACCGACTGGGCCATGTCCGTTATTATTATCGTCAGCGTGTGGAAATACATGGGCTATTACATGGTCGTTTATCTGGCCGCACTTCAGGGCATTTCCGGAGATCTTTATGAGGCAGCCAGCATTGACGGAGCAACCGGTTTTAAGAAGTTCCGCTATATTACCCTTCCCATGTTAAAGCCAACGACTTTCTTTGTTATCATTATGATGACGATCCAGTGCTTTAAGGTATTTGACCTGATCTATGTTATGACAGGCGGAGGTCCTGGACGTGCAACCAATGTGCTTGTAAACCATATTTACAATGCAGCCTTTGTTGACTTTAAGTTCGGTTATGCCAGCGCCAGCGCTCTTGTGCTGTTTACTGTTGTTCTGGTGGTTACGCTGGTACAGTTCCAGGGTGAAAAGAAATTCACCGATTATGTATAAGGAGGAAGGATCATGGAAACAAGAAAAAACGTTAACCGCATATTTATCTATGGTCTTCTGACTGTACTTGCCATTTTAGTGGTAATACCGTTCGGATGGATGCTCCTTGCATCTGTAAAGACCAGCAACGAGGTGTTCAGCATACCCATGCGTCTGCTCCCCAAGGAATTTCAGTGGGTCAACTATCAGACCATCTGGGAGAAGATTCCGCTTCTTACCTTCTTTAAAAATACATTTTAAATTGCCATCTGCACCACAGCCGTTCAGGTTCTCACCAGCTGTTTTGCAGCCTACGGCTTTTCAAAAGTTCAGTTTAAGGGAAGAGATACCCTGTTTTTAATTTCTGTTACCACCTTTGCAGTACCCTGGCAGGCATACATGGTAACGCAGTTTGCACTGATTTCCCGTATGCATCTGACCGACTCCCATCTGGGATTGATCCTGATGCAGGCATTCTCCGGTTTTGGCGTATTCCTGATCCGTCAGTTTATGATCGGTGTACCAAATGAACTTTTGGAGGCAGCCAGAATTGATGGCTTAAACGAATACGGAATTTTTGCAAGAGTGGCGCTTCCTCTGGTAAAGCCTGGAATTACAACCCTGGTTATTTTTACATTTGTAAATATCTGGAATGACTTTATGGGGCCCTTGATCTATTTAAACAGTACAGAGTTAAAGACCATCCAGTTAGGTATCCGTATGTTTATTTCCCAGTACGGCGCAGATTATGCACTGATCATGGCTGCTTCAGTCTGCTCTCTGATCCCTGTGCTCATCGTATTTATGGTATGCCAGAAGTGGTTCGTGGAAGGCATCACAGCCGGCGGCGTAAAGGGGTGAGCCTATGACAGGAGAAGTGATGAAGGAGCAGGCCGGATACTGTAAGAGCCGCTGGGCTGATCAGTGCAGCCACAGTATACAGACCGCAGAGGATGTTTTAAATCGGAAATTTCTCTTTGATCTGCCCTGGGATATGGAGCAGACCACGGAGCCTGTGATTTTTACAGATCAGATTGACTGGCAGTATATGCCCGGAGGCGATCCTGAGTTTATCTATCAGTTTAACCGTCACCGCTATTGGATCTGTATGGGTCAGGCCTATGCGCTTACAGGAAATGAAGCCTATGCGGCCTGCTTTAAAGAGCAGCTTTTATCCTGGATTTCGGAAAATCCGATTACAGAGTCTACAAAAAAGACTACCTGGAGAACCATTGAAGCCGGTATCCGCGGAGAAAACTGGTGCAAAGCCATTGAGTATTTTGAATCCAGTCCCCATATGGGAGATGAGGAGAAACAGGCCTTTATAAAGGGCCTGCTCCTTCATGGGGAATATCTTTTTAACTGCCGGGTTCTGTTCAGCGATAAGAGCAACTGGGGCGTTTTGGAAAATCACGGACTTTTCTGTATCGGAGCCTTCCTTTCAAAAAAGGAATGGGCGATTGAGGAAAGCAGCCGGAAAAAGGGCGCTCTTTATATCGAAGAGGCTTTAAAAAGGCTTAAGCGGGAGCTGGCAATCCAGGTAATGGACGACGGAGTCCACTGGGAACAGTCTCCCATGTACCATAATGAGGTTCTACGTTGTATTCTGGAGGTTTTAAGGGTCGCAGAGCTGTATGAGATTCCGGTGGCGGAGGATATTGAAAATGCGGCCAGAGCTATGGCCATGGCAGATCTTTTGTGGAGCAAGCCGGATCATACCCAGCCTGCAAACGGGGACAGCGACCGGACAGATCTTCGGGATGTGCTTACACCGGCCGCATGGCTGCTTAAGCATCCGCTTCTTCGCTTTGGAGGTTATGACTGTCTGGATTTTGAAAGTGCCTGGGAAATGGGAATGGAGGCCGTGATCGGCTATGAACAGATGACGAAGGAAACTCCCCAAAATGAGCTGGTTTCTCTGGAGGCCAGCGGACAGGCCGTTCTGCGTTCCGGATGGGATCAGAAGGCAGATTACCTTCATTTCATGTGCGGAAGCCTGGGAGGCGGCCACGGCCACTTTGGCAAGCTCCATCTGGACCTGTCTTATGAGGGAGAGGACGTGCTGATCGATACAGGACGTTATACCTATGTGGATGGAACGCTGCGCAGGACATTAAAGTCTGCAAAGGCTCACAATGTCCCTATGGCAGATGACAGAGAATATACAGAGTGTACTGGCTCCTGGAATGTAAGAAATGCCGCAGCTTATGCCGGAATGAGAGCGGTGCAGAAAGGGCAGTATACACTGTTTGAGGGAGCCCATCTGGGATATATGGATGCGGGAGTCTATGTATGCCGAAAAGTTCTGTCGATCGGTACAAAGATTCAGATAATCGCAGACAGTTTTTACGGTTTTTGGGAGCATGTGTGCAGTCAGCACTTCCACTTAAATCCAGCCGGACAGACGACGCTTACAAAGGAAGACCAGGCATCTGGTTTGGGATTTTCCTATCAGGGAATCAAAACAGGAGCAAAGGCGTTTGTTCTGATGCCGGGAGCAGAAATCTCTATGGAGCAGGGGCCGGTATCCTTCCACTATAACCAGCTTACGGAATGTCCCTGGATCTGCATCCGAAAAAAGATGGCTCTTCCAGGCACTCTGATTACAGTCATTTTTAATGACAATACAGCAGACGCCAGCCTGGTTCCGGTGACCGTTCCAGTAACAGGAGAAGTGTTAAAGGATCAGGATGCTCAGGCCCTGCGTATCAGAATGGGAGACCATTCCTATCTGGCCGTATTCAATCATCGGGAGACAGGCGCCGATATGGAATATATCGGAGCAGACGGACATTACGGCCTGGGCCGGGTGATGATCTGTGAGGAAAACCAGCCGGAACCTGAAATGACGGTTCTTTCCTGGTAAAACTGCCCGATTGGGAGCAGAATCATATAACAAATGGAGAAAAATTATGCAGACAGCGGAACGCTTAGAACAATATGAAAGAATTACAGGCCGGGAAGCAGAAGATTTTCTGGCCAGGGCAGTGAAACTGGTACAGGAAAACCTGCCGGAATTTACAGAATATTTTCCCGATTCCAACAGCGAGGGAAATTTTTATCCGCAGACGGAAAACAGAGAATGGACCACCGGCTTTTGGACCGGAGAGATCTGGCTGGCTTATGAGCGAACAAAGGATGAGAACCTGAAAAAAGCGGGGCTGCTTCAGGCAAAGTCTTTTTTAAAGAGGATTACAGAGCGTGTGGACGTAGATAACCACGATATGGGATTTCTTTATACTCCGTCCTGTGTGGCGGCTTACCGGCTTACCGGTGATGAAACTGCAAAAAAAGCCGCCCTTATGGCAGCGGATAATCTGATGGAACGGTTTCAGGAAAAGGGAAGGTTCTTTCAGGCCTGGGGTGAACTGGGAGCAAAGGACAATTACCGTCTTATCATTGACTGTCTTTTAAATATGCCTTTGCTGTTTTGGGCCAGTGAGGTGACAGGAGATCCAAAGTACAGAGAAAAGGCTACGGCTCACATTCTCACAGCCATGAACTGTGTGATCCGCCCGGATCATTCCACCTACCATACCTATTTCTTTGATCCTGAGACGGGAGAGCCTGTAAAGGGTGTGACTCATCAGGGCAACCGCGACGGTTCCGCATGGAGCAGAGGACAGGCCTGGGGAATTTACGGCAGTGCTTTAAGCTATCATTTCTTAAAGGATCCTGCATATATTGATATTTTCAGAAAAGTTACAGATTATTTTGTAACGCATCTGCCTTCCGATCTGATCCCCTACTGGGATTTTGATTTTGATGACGGCAGTACAGAACCCAGAGATTCCTCCTCCGCAGCAATCGCAGCCTGCGGTATGCTGGAGATGGCAAAATATCTGGAGCCTGAGGAGGCAGAAAAATATACAGCCCTGGCAGAAAAACTGATAAAGGCCCTTTGCGATCACTGCGCCGTAAAGGATCACAGTGAGTCAAACGGCCTTCTTCTTCACGGAACCTATGTCAGAGCCAGCAAGGGAAATCCCTGTACCAACCGGGGGGTGGATGAGTGCAATACCTGGGGAGATTATTTCTTCATGGAAGCCCTCACCCGTCTGACCGCCGACTGGAAGGTATACTGGTATTAGTTTCCGTTTAAAACGTATTCCTTATCATAAATGACTTCTGGAAGGGTAGAGGCATCAGATGCTTCTACCTTTCCTTCTACATTCTTATCATCATCAATATAGTAGATAGTGCCGCCGGAAATTTTATACATATAGGAACCGTCTACCTTATAATTTTTGCTGTCCGTCTGAACCTTTCCCGATTCATTTACAAGGTACAGGCGGTTTTTTACCTCAAAGACTTCAAAATCAGAGCCGTCTTCGGCCTCTACCAGCCGTCCCTGATAGTAAAGATAGTCGTCCTTGGTGCCATTTAGACCGGCTCCCTTATCAGAACCGGAGTCTGCAAAGTAATAGGTGCCGCTGTCTCCGTCTACATTCAGATTGGTCTTCTTTCCGGTCACCATTTTTCCGTCGGAGTTACTGTCTCCGAAATAGCCTACCATTTCTTCCCCGGACTGGTTTACCATGCGGATCATACCGGTCTGGCGCACGCCGTAAGGGTTAAAGAAATAGGAATCCCCATTCACCTTTGTAGTAGCCCGGCTCATGCTGGAGGCTTTTGCATTTAAATAGGCCGGCGTTCCGTCGCTTTCAAAATAGTACCAGTTGGAATCTCCGTCTTCTGGCATTTCGTCCGTATCTCCTTCTGCAAGCTCATCCTTGTCATCACAGCTTGCAGGATGCTCCGTCAGCTCCAGCCAGGTATCTCTTGCCATGGTACCGTCATTTTCATCGCCCAGATAGACAAAGCGGCTGATCCCTGTCGTGTCTCCTGCCTCGGCCTCCTCCTCAGCAGCGATCCAGCCTGTCATCATAACGCCGTCCTCATTAAAATAATATTTCCGGTCATTGATGGTTTCGACTGCGTAGGTACGGTCATCTGCCCTTTTTGCCTTGCCGTTGGACTGAAAGTAAAACCATTTGGAGGAATCGGAGGCAGAGCTGCGTGCTTCGGAAATGTCGCCATCTTCGGGCTTGTCCTCTTCATCGTAATCCAGACACTGCCAGCCGGTTTTTGCATAGCCCTGGTTCTCGCCGCCCAGATAGTAGATATCATCCCCGTCAAAAAACCAGCCCGTACGCATCCGGCCGTCGCTGTCAAAGGCATATTTATACGTTCCAATGGTTTCCCAGCCATCACGCTCAAGCTTTCCCTTAGAATCCGTATAGTACCAGCCCGCAGGCTTTGAGCCGCCCTCCTCGGTGATGTGGATCCAGGAATTTTTGACCATGGCGCCGGAATCATTTACATAGTATTCATCGTCGATCCACTGGTTCACCGTCATCTTTCCGTCGCTCCCCAGATAAAAGGAAGAGTCGCCGGAGGTTTTCCAGGTATTTGTCACATAGTTTCCGGAAGCATCTTTATAACGCCAGGTGCCGTCCTCCGTGACCCAGCCGATATCCGCTGCCTGAGCGCAGAATGCAGAACCCAAAGAGAGAAGCAGGGCTGCTCCGAGGGTAGGAATGAATGACTTGTATTTTTTCATGATCAAAGGTTCTCCTTCTGGTAATTTTTTGAAATTTACAGGTCTATTGTATCATATAGAAAAGTTCCACACAATAAAGTTCACAAAATTGTCAGAAAATGTGCTGTTTTTTGTTATCCTTTCATTGAAAAAATGGAAGCTTTCCTTTATAATCATAAATCGTGGGACGACACAGCCCTAAAGGAGGAGACAAATGGAACGGGGACCCATACGGGCGGCTATTATATCAGATACCCACGGCGTTTTAAGGCCGGAGGTGGAACGGATTTTAGAGACCTGCGATGTGATCGTACATGCAGGAGATTTTGATACGCAGATGCTTTATCACAAGCTGGAGGTAAACCAGCCCCTTTTTGCGGTGAGGGGAAACAATGACCGCGGCTGGTCCGGAGGCCTTCCGGGGATTAAGCGTTTTGAGATCGAAGGCGTAAAATTCATCATGGCTCACGAAAGGACACAGATTCCGGGCAGCCTGGGAGACGCTCAGGTGGTTGTTTTTGGCCATTCCCATATGTACCAGCAGCAGGAGATAAATGGACGGCTCTGGCTCAATCCAGGAAGCTGCGGCTATAAACGTGGTACCCTGCCCCTTTCCATGGCGGTGATGACCATAGAAAACGGAGCCTATACGCTGGAAACCATATGGCTGGAAAAGGGCTACGGAACGCCCGAAGATGCCATCGCAAAACGGGAAAAACCGAAGAAAAACAGGTATGAGCGTCAGCAGAAGCGTCATATGCAGGAGAAAAAGGATAAGGAAATGCTGTTTTTGATCGCAAAGATCCTGCGTCTTTATCAGGCAGATGCTTCCAGAGCCTGGGTTGTTAAAAATACAGGAAATGACCCAGAGCTTACAGCAAAAATTTACGATCTGTGCGGGATGGAGGAAACCTCCGACGCCCACCGGATTCTGGCAAAATTAAAGGAAGGGATCTGAAACCAGGTCTCTTCCTTTTATAAATGCGCCTTAGCGCGCCATCTTTTTCTTTTCCTCTTCCACAGTGATCCGTGATTCCTCCAGCGTACAGCCGAGAACCTTAATGAGAGTTTCCTTTTCCATGGTAGGAGCGTAGTAGAAGCCCTGCTGGTACTCACATTCATAGCCGTTTAAGGTATTGAGCTGATTTTCTGTTTCCACGCCTTCAGCGATGATATGGATGTTTAAATTCTTTGCAATCTGGATCAGGCCCCCGGCGATGGCTGCGCAGGAAGGATTTGTTTCCAGCTGCCATACAAACATACGCTCCAGCTTTACTGTGTTTACCGGAAGGTCAAGGATGCCTGTAACCGGGACACAGCCGGAACCGAAATGGTTCAGTACCAGCTCCACGCCAAGGTGTGCCAGCTCCTGCATGGTAATATTTACGTTTAAGTAAACGGAGGATAAAGCTGTATCATCCAGCTCTAAAGCAAGTTTTCCGGATGGGATATGGAAACGGGTAATTACATCCTCTACCTTGTCTATAAAGTCCTCCTGGGTCAGCAGGAGAGGAGATACAGGAATACAGATGGATTCAAACTCTTTTCCTTCTTCCATCAGACGTGCGATCAAACGGCCCGCATCCTCCAGGGCATAGTAGCCAACGGCCCGTATCTGCCCGGAGTCCTCGGCAATGGGGCGGTAGCGGACCTCGATTTCATTTTTCTCCAGAGCAGTCTGCAGATATCGGGCAATGGCCTGGCGGCGCAGAACCTGCTCGTGAAGTTTGGAGTCAAAGACAGCGTACTGGTTTGGACCGTATTCCTCAGCGGCAGATACGGCAGCGTCGAGATTTTTCAGGACCGAGGTCATATCCGCTCCATAGGCAGGACAGGAGCAGATGCCGATTTGGGATATGAATCTCCCTAAAAATGTGCGATATTTAAAATCCTGCAACGTACCAATATATTCCATTATAGTACAATACAGGCAAAATCTCAAATTTAATTCAAAAATGCTGAAAAATATAAAAGTTGTTTCCTTTTTCTTTGCAAATGGACCGGAGTATGGTATACTGTAATGAGAGTATCAGCTGCCGCCATGTTCGGCTGTCAGGTGATAAGTGAACAAAGGAGAGATTCACCCATGAAAATGAATCGAGTATTTTTAAAATTAAGCGGCGAGGCACTTGCCGGACCGAAAAAGACCGGGTTTGATGAGGATACGGTAAAAGAAGTTGCCAGACAGGTAAAGCTTTCTGTGGATGCAGGTGTCCAGGTAGGTATCGTGATCGGAGGCGGGAATTTCTGGAGAGGCCGCACCAGTGAGGCTATTGACCGTACAAAAGCGGATCAGATCGGCATGCTGGCTACGATTATGAACTGCATTTATGTATCTGAGATTTTCCGCAATGCAGGGATGAAAACCCAGATTTTAACCCCCTTTGAGTGCGGCTCTATGACAAAGCTGTTTTCAAAAGACCGTGCAAATAAGTGCTTTGAACAGGGAATGGTGGTATTTTTTGCAGGCGGAACCGGTCATCCGTACTTCTCTACGGATACGGGAATTGCGCTTCGGGCCATTGAGATGGATGCAGACTGCATTCTGCTGGCAAAGGCAATTGACGGCGTATACGACAGCGATCCTAAGCTGAATCCTGAAGCGAAAAAGTATGATACCATTTCCATTCAGGAGGTTATCGATAAGCAGCTGGCAGTGGTAGATCTGACTGCTTCCATCATGTGCATGGAGCATAAGATGCCCATGGCTGTATTCAGCTTAAATGAACCAGACGGCATTGCAAACGCTATGCAGGGCCGGATCAACGGAACCATCGTTACCGCATAGTTTCCGGCAGGACGCAGGCGCCGCCGGGTATGAATTTTATAAAATCAGGCCGACAGGCCCGCATTACAGGAGGACATATGGAAGATTTAAAGTTTTATGAGGATAAGATGAACAAGACACTGGACGTACTGGTATCTGATTACGCTGCCATCCGCGCAGGCCGTGCCAATCCCCATGTTCTTGATAAGATCAGAGTTGACTATTACGGCACTCCGACCCCGATTCAGCAGGTGGGCAATGTATCTGTTCCCGAGGCCCGCATGATCGTAATCCAGCCATGGGAGAAGAGCCTGTTAAAGGCCATCGAAAAGGCAATCCTTACCTCTGAGCTGGGCATTAACCCAACCAATGACGGAAACTGCATCCGCTTAGTCTTCCCTGAGATGACAGAGGACCGCAGAAAAGAGGTTGCCAAGGATGTAAAGAAAAAGGGAGATGGAGCCAAGGTTGCCATCCGCAACATCCGCCGGGATGCAAATGACGCATTTAAAAAGGCAGAAAAAGCAGGAGATATGTCAGAGGACGAACTGGCAGAGACTACAGAGAAGATGCAGAAGCTTACCGATAAGATGGTTGAGCGCGTAGATAAGCTGGTAGAAGAAAAGACAAAGGAAATCATGACCGTTTAAGGCCGTGAAAGGGATACTTCCCATATGTGGAGGCAGGAGCGACTCCTGCCTTTTCATCTATTCAGAAATATTCCTGGAGAGAAAGGCGGAGAAAGAATGGCTTTAGATACAAATGCAGTAATACCGGCCCATGTGGCCCTGATCTTAGACGGAAACGGACGGTGGGCTAAAAAAAGAGGGCTTCCCAGAACCATGGGACATAAGGAGGGCTGCGTTACAGTAGAGAAAACGGTGGAAATTGCAGCCAGAATGGGCATCCGTTATCTGACGGTTTATGGATTTTCCACGGAAAACTGGAAGCGCTCCGAGGATGAGGTAGGAGCTCTGATGCAGCTGTTCCGCTACTACATGGTGCGCCTGTTAAAAATTGCTTCTGCAAATAATGTCCGGGTGAAGATGATCGGAGACCGGTCCCGCTTTGCAAAGGATATCATTGCAGGCATCAACCGTCTGGAAAATGAGACAAAGGACAATACAGGCCTTACGTTTGTGATCGCGGTAAATTACGGCGGCAGGGATGAGATCCGCAGGGCAGCTGCAAAACTGGCAACTGACGCCGCCAGAGGAGCGCTGGATCCGGATGCTGTAACAGAGGATGTATTTGCCTCTTATCTGGATACGGCGGGAATCCCGGATCCGGATCTTTTGATCCGTACCAGCGGTGAACTGCGCCTGTCTAATTACCTTTTATGGCAGCTGGCTTATACAGAGCTTTATGTAACAGACTGTCTGTGGCCTGATTTCAGCCAGGAAGAGCTGGAAAAGGCAATCCTGCAGTATAATAAAAGAGACCGGCGGTTCGGCGGAGTAAAGTAGGAAAGGAGACAGAAGTCCATGTTTACCACACGACTGATAAGCGGAATTATACTGGTGCTTCTGGCAGTCCTTTTTGTGGGAAAGGGAGGACTGATCCTGTTTGGAGTCACAGCCCTTATTTCACTTGTGGGCCTTTTTGAGTTGTATCGTGTTTTGGGGATTGAAAATCGTTCGGTAGGTGCGGTGGGTTATATTACAGCCCTTTCTTACTATGGGATTTTGTGGTGGGAAGGCCATGAGTATCTGAACCTTATGATTATCCTCTGTCTGATGGTGTTAATGGGTCTTTATGTATTTACCTTTCCAAAGTACAAGACAGAAGAGATTACAGGGGCTTTTTTCGGTGTATGCTATGTTCCGGTGATGCTTTCCTTTTTGTATCAGACCAGGGAAATGCAGGACGGAGTTTATCTGGTGTGGCTGATCTTTTTAAGTTCCTGGGGCTGTGATACCTGCGCTTACTGCAGTGGGATGCTTCTTGGAAAACATAAGCTGGCTCCTGTGTTAAGCCCTAAAAAATCCATAGAGGGAGCAATAGGCGGTACTCTTGGTTCTGCGATTTTAGGTCTCATTTATGCATGGATCTTTGGTTCCAGAATGCACGGGATTGAAGAACCCGTGATTGCTTGTACCGTAGCCTGTGCCATTGCGGCTGTTATTTCCCAGATCGGAGATCTGGCGGCATCTGCCATTAAACGTAATCACAAAGTAAAAGACTACGGTCATATCATACCGGGGCACGGAGGGATTCTCGACCGGTTTGACAGTATGATCTTTACCGCTCCGGCGATTTATTTTGTTCTTACCTTTTTAGGATAAACGATTTTGTGAAAAATGTGTATTTTCGTAAAATGAGGAGAATATAAGTTATGATAAAGAAGATCTCAGTTCTGGGTTCTACGGGTTCCATCGGTACTCAGACACTGGAAATTGCAAGATACAATCAGGACATTGGGATCACTGCGCTGGCGGCAGGTTCCAATGTGGAGCTTTTGGAAAAGCAGGTACGGGAATTTCATCCCAAAATCGCCTGCCTCTGGAAAGAAGAGGCGGCCAGAGAGCTTAAACGCCGGATCAGGGATCTGGATGTGAAGGTGGTAAGCGGGATGGAAGGCTTGATGGAGGCAGCCTGTGAGCCGGAGGCTCAGATTGTGGTGACTGCTGTAGTAGGCATGATCGGTATCCGCCCTACCATAGCGGCCATGGAGGCGGGAAAGGATATTGCCCTGGCAAATAAGGAAACCCTTGTGACGGCAGGCCATATCATTATGCCTCTGGCAAAGGAAAAGGGAGTAAAGATTCTTCCTGTAGATTCGGAACATTCTGCTATTTTCCAATGCCTTCAGGGAGCGGGAGAGAACCGGATCCACAAGATTCTTCTGACGGCTTCCGGAGGCCCATTCAGAGGCCGCTCCAGAGAACAGCTGGCCGGTGTACAGCCGGAGGATGCCTTAAAGCATCCCAACTGGTCCATGGGGCGCAAGATTACCATTGATTCTTCTACTATGGTAAATAAGGGACTGGAGGTTATGGAGGCCCACTGGCTCTTTGATGTGGATATGGATCAGGTTCAGGTAGTGATCCAGCCTGCCAGCGTGATCCACTCCATGATCGAATATGAGGATGGAGCCGTGATCGCACAGCTTGGCACACCGGATATGAAGCTGCCCATTCAGTACGCTCTTTACTATCCGGAGCGCCGTTTCCTTCCGGGAGACCGTCTGGATTTTACAAAGTTAAAAGAGATTACGTTTGATGAGCCGGATATGGAAACCTTCCGGGGCTTAAAGCTGGCTTACGAGGCCGGAAAAGCCGGAGGCTCCCTGCCTACCGTGTTTAACGCGGCCAATGAACTGGCGGTTTCATTGTTTCTGGAGAAAAAAATCCCCTATCTAGCCATCACAGATCTGATCCAGGGCGCGATGGAAAACCATAAGAGAAAAGCGGCTCCGAATGTGGATCAGATTCTGGCAGCGGAGCAGGAGGCATATGACTTTATCAGAGAGACATTAAGAAAGGAACGCATTTAGCCAGATGAATATCATTTTATCAATACTGATCCTGGGGGCCATTATTCTGATCCATGAACTGGGCCATTTTCTGATGGCAAAGGTTTGTGGAATCGGGGTAGTGGAGTTTTCTCTGGGTATGGGGCCCAGATTGTTCAGTGTGGAGATGGGGGAAACCAAGTATTCCATCAAGGCCTTTCCTTTTGGCGGTTCCTGTGCCATGTTGGGAGAAGATGAGGAAGCGGATGAGGAGAGCGCCTTTGGAAATAAATCGGTCTGGGCCAGAATTGCCGTCGTGGCCGGAGGCCCTGTATTTAATTTTATACTGGCATTTTTTCTGGCAATGATCTTGGTGGGCGTTTCCGGCGGCTATACGGTTCCTGAGGTTTTGGGAGTAGAGGAGGGCTTTCCTGCAAAGGAGGCCGGTCTTTTACCAGGAGATGTGATTACCCATGTCAATGGCCGTTCCATCCATTCCTACCGGGATTTTACAACCTATGTGTTTACCCATCCGGGAAAGGAGCTTAAGCTCACCTGGAAAAGGGAAGGAGAAGATGGAAAAAAGGAAAAACTGAGCGCTTCTGTGACGCCTGTGCTTACAGAAAATGGACAGCAGCTCATTGGCGTACAGTTTCAGCCTGGGATTGAACCGGCAGATACACTTTTGGAGCTGATGCGCCAGTCGGTATATGAGGTACAGTTCTGGATCCGATATGTATTTGATACCTTTTATATGATGTTTCATGGAGCCGTATCGGTTGATGATATCAGCGGCCCGGTTGGAATCGTAAGCACCATCGATCAGACCGTGGATGAGGCGTCACAGGCGGGAGCCGGGGCTGTGGCGATGACTCTGGTAAATTTCGGCGTTCTTTTAAGCGCCAATCTGGGTGTGATGAACCTGATCCCTTTTCCGGCCCTGGATGGCGGAAGGCTGTTTTTCCTGTTTTTGGAGGCTCTTCGAGGAAAGCCTGTTGACCAGGAAAAGGAAGCCATGATCCATACAGCGGGAATGGCGCTTTTACTGGCGTTTATGGTATTTATTCTGTTTAACGATGTGAGAAAGCTGTTTTAACAGGAGGAAACGTTAAGATGACAAGAAACGATACACGGGTGGTCAGGATCGGAGACCGGGTGATCGGAGGAGGAAATCCGGTACTGATCCAGTCCATGTGCAATACAAAAACAGAGGATGTGGCGGCTACAGTGGCTCAGATCCTTAAACTGGAGGAGGCCGGATGCGAGATCATCCGGGTGGCTGTGCCAACGATGGAGGCGGCAGAGGCCCTGAAACAGATAAAAAAGGAGATCCATATTCCCCTGGTGGCAGATATCCATTTTGATTATCGCCTTGCGGTGGCAGCCATAGAAAACGGAGTGGATAAGATCCGTATCAATCCCGGAAATATCGGAAGCAGGGAACGCGTGAAGGCTGTGGTAGATGCTGCAAAGGCGCGCCGGATTCCCATCCGTGTAGGCGTAAACAGCGGTTCTCTGGAAAAGGATCTGATTGCAAAGTACGGGGGTGTGACTGCACAGGGGATTGTAGAAAGTGCGCTGGATAAGGTGAAAATGATAGAAGACATGGATTACGATCATCTGGTGATCAGCATTAAATCCTCAGACGTAATGATGTGCGTGAAAGCCCATGAGGAGATTGCCAAAAAGACCGATTATCCGCTTCATGTAGGCATCACAGAATCCGGTACTCTTATGTCCGGAAATATTAAGTCCGCGGTAGGTCTGGGGATTATTCTGTACCAGGGAATCGGAGACACGATCCGGGTATCCCTTACAGGCGATCCGGTGGAGGAAATCAAGTCTGCCAGGCGGATTTTAAAGACTCTGGGCTTAAGAAAAGGCGGAGTAGAGGTTGTTTCCTGTCCCACCTGTGGCCGCACGCGCATTGATCTGATCGGACTGGCCAACCGGGTAGAAACCATGGTTACCGGTCTTGAGGGACTGGATGGTGTAAAGGTTGCTGTTATGGGCTGTGTGGTAAACGGACCGGGCGAGGCAAAAGAAGCAGATATCGGGATTGCAGGCGGAATCGGAGAGGGGCTTTTGATCAAAAAAGGCGAAATTGTCCGAAAGGTGCCGGAGGAACAGCTGTTAAATGTGCTGAAAGAGGAATTAACAGCAATGGCAGTGGAAAGAAAGAAGTAATTTTATGGCGAAGAATTTTCTGGAGGTATTTCCTTCACTGAATATTGCAGAGCCGCTTAGAGAGCTTTTAGCTCTGACAGAGGTAGAAAAGGTTACCTCTACCAGAGATAGAAGCTCTATTCGCGTTTATGTGAAAAGCCCGCGGCTCATACACAAACAGAATATTTACGATCTGGAAAAGGGAATAAAGGATCAGCTTTTTCCTGACAAGCAGGTAACAGTAAAAATCCAGGAAAGATACCGTCTTTCCGGTCAGTATACGCCGGAAAAGCTGTTAAAGATCTATAAGGACAGCCTGCTTTTGGAACTGAAGCATTACAGCATCATCGAATACTCCATGTTCAGAAAATCACAGATCCGGTTTGAACAGGAGGATCTGATGGTACTGACCGTAGAGGATACCATGGTGAACCGGGACCGGACCGGGGAGTTAAAACGGGTACTGGAAAAGGTTTTTGCAGAGCGCTGCGGCCTTCCGGTAGAGGTGCGCTTTGCCTATATTCCCCCTTCCGGCGGAGAGCGCAGAAAACAGCTTGAGCGAAAGATTGAAAAGGAGGCACAGGCTATCTACTGGCGCAACCACAGGGAAGAGCTGGAAGCCATGGGAGGCTTTTCGGCAGAGGGCCTGGAGGGAAAAGAGCTTTTAAAGCAGACGGCCGGCCCTCAGGATGCTCTGATGGAAGCTCCTCAGGACGGCGCCCCCTGGGATATGCTTATGGCACAGGCAGCTTCAGGAGAGGTGGGAAGCGGAGAGGAAGCGTCCCTTCAGGCTGTTCCAGCAGGAAATGCCGGGTCTGGAAGTACCGGAACCGGAAACAACTCTCCCGGAAAGGAAAAGCGTCCCCAGTTAAATAAAGGGAGAAAGGGCTGGGGCCGGGATAATGGCTTTGGAGAGGATAAAAAGTTTTCTGTCAAGCGTTCGAATAATCCCGATGTGCTCTATGGCCGTGATTTTGAAGATGAATTTCTGGAAATTGAGACGATTGACGGTGAGATTGGAGAGGTTACCTTAAGAGGGCAGGTACTTACCTGCGAAAGCCGGGAGCTTCGAAGCGGCAAATTTATCCTGACCTTTGATATTACGGATTTTACAGATACCATTACAGCTAAAATGTTCATCCGTCCGGAGATTTTTGACGAGGTAAAAAATGTAATACAGAAGGGAATGTTCCTTAAGATCAAAGGCGTAACCACCATTGATAAATTTGACGGCGAACTGACCTTAGGTTCGATTGTGGGAATCAAAAAGGGCGAGGACTTTACCAGCAAGCGTATGGATACCAGCATTGAAAAGCGTGTGGAGCTTCACTGCCATACCAAGATGAGCGATATGGACGGTGTCTCTGAGGTAAAGGATATCATTAAGAGAGCTAAGAAATGGGGAATGACCTCAATCGCGGTGACGGATCACGGCTGTGTCCAGGCCTTTCCGGATGCAAACCATGCGTTGGATAAGGGAGATCCCTTTAAGGTCATCTACGGGGTAGAGGGGTATCTGGTAGACGATACAAAGCAGCTGGTGGAAAATTCAAAAGGACAGAGCTTTAAGGATTCCTATGTGGTTTTTGACATAGAAACCACCGGCTTCAGCCCGCTGAAAAATAAGATCATTGAGATCGGGGCGGTAAAGGTAGTGGACGGAGCTATCACAGAGCGCTTTTCCACCTTTGTAAACCCGGATGTTCCCATTCCCTTTGATATAGAAAAGCTCACAGGCATCAATGACGCAATGGTGCTCCCCTATCCGCCCATTGACGTTATCCTACCCCAGTTTCTGGAATTTGTAGGAGATTCCGCCCTGGTAGCTCACAATGCAGGCTTTGACGTGGGCTTTATCAGCCATTATGCGGAGGAACAGGGACTTCCCTTTCAGCCAACGGTTCTGGATACGGTATCCTTAGCCAGACTGCTTCTGCCGAATCTGAACCGTTTTAAGCTGGATACAGTGGCAAAAGCTCTGAACATTTCACTGGAAAATCATCACCGGGCCGTGGATGATGCAGAAGCCACGGCAGAGATCTTTGCGGCCTTTGTAAAGATGCTCCGGGATCGTGATATCGAAAATCTGGATCAGCTCAACCGCCTGAGCGCCATGGATGCCCATACCATTATGAAGCTTCCCACCAACCACGTGATCATTCTGGCAAAAAATGATATCGGCCGCATTAACCTGTATCGTCTGGTGAGCTGGTCGCATCTGGATTATTTTTCCAGACGTCCCAGAATCCCCAAAAGCGTTTTAAACGCACACAGAGAAGGACTTATTATCGGCTCTGCCTGTGAGGCAGGAGAGCTGTACCAGGCTCTTTTGAGAGGAGCGCCGGATGCAGAGATTGCCAGGCTGGTAAATTTTTATGATTATCTGGAAATCCAGCCTCTTGGAAATAATGCGTTTATGCTCCGGGACGAAAAAAGCACAGTAAAGACGAGGGACGATCTGATCGAGATCAACAAACGGATCGTAGATTTGGGCGCACAGTTTGGCAAGCTGGTCTGCGCTACCTGCGATGTGCATTTTCTGGACCCTCAGGATGAGGTATACCGCCGGATCATCATGGCGGGGCAGGGCTTTAAGGACTCAGACGATCAGGCGCCTCTGTATTTAAGGACCACAGAGGAAATGCTGGAAGAATTTGCCTATCTGGGGCCGGATAAGGCCTATGAGGTAGTGGTGACAAATACACGCAAAATCTCACAGATGTGTGAAAAGATCGCTCCGGTGCGGCCGGATAAATGTCCTCCGGTCATCCCGGATTCCGATAAGACGCTGACAAAGATCTGCTATGACAGAGCCCATGAAATGTATGGGGATGATCTGCCTCAGATCGTAGTAGACCGTCTGGAGCGGGAACTTCATTCTATTATTACAAACGGTTTTGCGGTAATGTATATTATTGCACAGAAGCTGGTATGGAAATCCAATGAGGACGGATATCTGGTAGGTTCGCGAGGTTCTGTCGGTTCCTCCTTTGTGGCAACCATGTCCGGTATTACGGAGGTAAACCCGCTAAGTCCCCATTACCACTGTCCCAAGTGCCGCTACTATGATTTTGATTCAGAGGAGGTAAAGTCATTTTCCGGTATGGCGGGCTGCGATATGCCCGATAAGGCCTGCCCGGTTTGCGGTACGCCTCTTGAAAAGGACGGATTTGATATTCCCTTTGAGACATTCCTTGGCTTTAAGGGCGATAAGGAGCCTGATATTGACTTAAACTTTTCCGGTGAGTACCAGAGTAAGGCTCATGATTACACAGAGGTTATTTTTGGAAAAGGTCAGACCTTCCGGGCAGGTACCATCGGTACTCTGGCAGATAAGACGGCCTTTGGCTATGTAAAAAAATATTATGAGGAAAGGGGAACCAGAAAGCGCAACTGTGAGATCAACCGGATCGTCCAGGGCTGCGTAGGCGTGCGCCGTACCACAGGCCAGCATCCCGGAGGCATTATCGTGCTTCCGCTGGGAGAGGAGATTTATTCCTTTACTCCGGTGCAGCACCCGGCCAACGATATGACGACCTCCACCATAACGACCCACTTTGACTATCATTCCATTGACCACAACCTGTTAAAGCTGGATATTCTGGGACACGATGATCCCACCATGATACGAATGCTCCAGGATCTGACTGGTCTTGACCCGGTTAAGGATATCCCTCTGGACAGTCCGGAGGTTATGAGCCTGTTTCAGAGCACTGAGGCGCTGGGGATCACTCCGGACGATATCGGCGGTTGTCCGCTGGGAGCATTGGGCGTACCTGAGTTTGGTACGGATTTTGCCATGCAGATGCTCCTTGATACAAAGCCGAAGTACTTTTCCGACCTGGTCCGGATCGCAGGACTGGCTCACGGTACGGATGTATGGCTGGGAAATGCCCAGACGTTAATCCAGGAGGGGAAGGCAACCATTCAGACCGCCATCTGTACCCGAGATGATATTATGGTTTATCTGATCGCCAGAGGGATGGAGCAGGGGCTTTCCTTTACGATCATGGAGAGTGTGCGGAAGGGAAAGGGATTAAAACCTGAATGGGAAGAGGAAATGAAAGCCCACGGGGTGCCTGACTGGTATATCTGGTCCTGTAAAAAGATTAAATACATGTTCCCCAAGGCCCATGCGGCAGCTTACGTTATGATGGCGTGGCGGATCGCCTACTGCAAGATTTTTTATCCGTTAGCCTACTATGCAGCCTTTTTCAGTATCCGCGCTAATGCATTTTCCTATGAAATCATGTGCCAGGGCCGGGACAAGCTGGAGTACTATCTGGCAGATTATAAAAAACGGGCAGATACCCTGTCAAAAAAGGAACAGGATACATTAAGAGATATGAGGATTGTTCAGGAAATGTACGCCAGAGGCTTTGATTTTATGCCTCTTGATATCTACTGGGCAAAGGCAAGGGATTTCCAGATCATTGATGGTAAGCTGATGCCTTCTTTAAGCAGTATTGACGGTCTGGGAGAAAAGGCAGCGGATGCGGTCGTTGATGCGGTAAAGGACGGCCCATTCCTGTCTGTGGAGGATTTTTCAAGCCGTACCCGCGTAAACGGAACGATCTGTGCCCTGATGTCGGATCTGGGACTTTTAAAGGATCTGCCCCAGTCCAATCAGCTTTCTCTGTTTGATCTGTAAAAAAGACAGCCGTTGCCATTTTATTTAATCTGTGTTATGATACGGAAGAGCTTTTTTTATAAAAAGCTCTTTTCCGGCTTTGCGGGGGAATGCATAAGGGCCGGAATACAAAAAAATTACGGGAGATATGAGAAATGGAACGTGAAAAGTTTTCTTCCAGGCTGGGCTTTATCCTGATTTCAGCAGGATGCGCCATCGGTCTGGGCAATGTATGGCGTTTTCCCTATATTGTGGGAAAATACGGTGGAGCCGCCTTTGTGCTGATCTACCTTGCTTTTCTTCTGGTCCTGGGACTTCCTATTGTAGTGATGGAGTTTGCCGTGGGCCGGGCCAGCAAAAAGAGTGCGGCTCTGTCCTTTGATCTGCTGGAACCCAAGGGAAGCAAATGGCACCTGACAAAATATATAGCAATGGCCGGAAACTATATGCTGATGATGTTTTACACGACAGTAGCCGGTTGGATGCTTCTGTACTTTTTTAAAATGCTCCGGGGCGACTTTAATGGACTTGATTCTGCCGGTACGGCAGAGGAATTCAGCAAAATGCTGGCTGATCCGGTGATCATGACGGTATTTATGGTTGTCATTGTTCTGGTATGCTTTACCATCTGCGCGCAGGGACTTGTATCTGGCGTAGAGCGTATCACAAAGATCATGATGCTCCTTTTGTTCCTTTTAATGGTGGTATTGGCCGTTCATTCGGTACTGTTGGAGGGCGGTGCTCCGGGTCTTGAGTTTTATTTAAAGCCGGATTTTGGAAAGATGAAGGAGGCCGGACTGGGAGAAGCAATCTTTGCAGCTATGGGCCAGTCCTTCTTTACCTTAAGTATCGGAATCGGCGCTCTTGCGATTTTCGGAAGCTATATCGGCAAGGAAAAGAGACTTACCGGAGAGGCCATCAGCATTACTCTGTTAGATACCTCAGTTGCTTTTATGTCCGGTCTTATCATTTTCCCAGCCTGCTTTGCTTATGGGATCGAGCCTACATCCGGTCCGTCCCTTATCTTCATTACCCTTCCAAATGTATTTAACCATATGGCAGGGGGACAGCTGTG
Source organism: Enterocloster sp. HCN-30185 (assembly GCF_037890305.1). NCBI lineage: Bacteria > Bacillati > Bacillota > Clostridia > Lachnospirales > Lachnospiraceae > Enterocloster > Enterocloster sp. HCN-30185. The sequence goes on along the minus strand of NZ_JBBKBT010000004.1, from coordinate 305,869 downwards.
GGGCGCTCTGTTCTTTGTATTTATGACCTTTGCGGCCCTGTCTACGGTAATCGCCGTGTTCCAGAATATCATTTCCTTTGCCACAGACCTGACCGGCTGTTCCGTTAAAAAGGCTGTGTTCTGGAATGTGATCGTAATCATCCTGCTGTCCATGCCGTGTGTTCTGGGCTTTAACGTCCTGAGCGGTATTCAGCCTCTGGGACCGGGAACCACCATTCAGGATCTGGAAGACTTTATTGTCAGCAATAACCTTCTCCCCATCGGAAGTGTGCTGTATCTGCTGTTCTGTACCAGCCGGTATGGATGGGGCTTTAAAAACTTTGTAAATGAGGCAAATGAAGGAGAGGGGATTGCTTTCCCGACCTGGGCCAGAGTCTATGTGTCCTATATCCTTCCTCTGATTGTGCTGTTTATTTTGATTGAAGGTTATATTGGATAATTCATAGAGGAAAACATCCTCTGGCATTTGGGGCCTGTGCAGACAGATGCACAGGCCTGTTTTAATCTCTAAAATGGCAATGTTTCCAGTTGTTTAAATTATTTTAAAAATTATGAAAATTTATGGTTGACATTTCCTGAAAAGTGTATTATACTTACGTACGTAATCGAGGCGTGGCTCAGTTTGGTAGAGCGCTGCGTTCGGGACGCAGAGGCCGCGTGTTCGAATCACGTCGCCTCGATTTTTTAAGGCCTGATGGTCAAGCGGTCAAGACGACGCCCTCTCACGGCGTAAACCCGGGTTCGATTCCCGGTCAGGTCACTGATGGGATGGTTGTTGCATTGCAACAGCCATTTTTCATCTTTGTGGATATTGATTTACATCTAAAATTTAATAGTTGTATGCTTCCATAGCGCAGTTGGTAGCGCACTTCACTCGTAATGAAGGGGTCGCCGGTTCGAGTCCGGCTGGAAGCTTGTAAAGCAGACGATCGGTTTTCGGTGGTCTGTTTTTCATTTATTTACTACTGTGCTCTTATGGATAATGACGTACGGGCTGCCTGTCAGGATGAAGGGTATGGAAGTATTTCAGGTATCAGGAGGAGAACATACATGATTCGCTTAGGAATGATCGGAACCGGCAAAATTGTTCATATGTTTGCCCAGGCGGCTTTAAAGAGCGGAAATTATCGTCTGGAAGCTGTCTGTTCCAGAGATAAAGAGAGAGGAAAGGCATTTGCAAAAGAGTACGGAATTTCTCAGGTGACAGTGTCTCTTGAGGAGCTGGCAGAAATGAAGGATGTGGATGCGGTATACATTGCCAGTCCCAATAGCTGCCATTTCAGCCAGTCTATGATGATGCTCAGGGGAGGAAAGCATGTGATCTGTGAGAAGCCGGTGGTTCCTTCCGTGAGAGAACTTCAGGAGCTGTTGGAAGAGGCAAAAAAGCATCAGGTGATCCTGATGGAGGCTATGCGTACTGCATTTGATCCCGGCCTGAAAAAACTGGAGGAGTTGATCCCTCTGATCGGAGCGGTGCGCAGGGCAACTTTGGAATATGGAAAGTATTCCTCACGTTATGATGCGTTTTTAAATGGAGAGATTCTTAACGCATTCAATCCTTCTTTGGCCAATGCGGCTGTGATGGATATTGGGGTGTACGCAGTGTACGGGCTGGTACGTCTGTTCGGAAAGCCGGAAGAGATCAGAGGACTCAATGTAAAACTGTCCAACGGAATGGAGGGGATCGGTACCATTCTTGCCCGTTATCCGGGTATGATCAGTGAGATCCTTTATTCCAAGATTACGGATACCATAGGGGAAAGCCAGATCCAGGGAGAGAAAGGAAACATCCTTGTGGATATGATATCAGAACCTTCCAGGATCACTCTGAAGCTCAGGAATCAAAAGGAGCAGGTATTCAGATTGACGAAGGATCCGAATCCCCTTTATGAGGAGGCAAAAGTGTTGGCCTCCATTCTGGAAAACAGAGATTTCCAGAGAGCGGAATGGTATCAGAAGCAGACAGCGGTCCAGATAGGTATTATTGAAGAGGTAAGACGTCAGACGGGAATTGTTTTCCACGGTGAGGCTGATACCCTCTAAGGATAGATTCCCCATGGCGGAATGCCGCATTTATATCGGTTCATTCTCATACCCGTACACCATATACTCCATCATCCGGTCCGTAGTGGTCTCATTACGGATAAAGCTCATAAGAATATGGCAGATTTTTTCAATCCGGGGTTCCGGAAAGTCCTTGCCATCTATCTCATTCTTTAAATCTTCACGCATTTCAAAGAGTGTGTCTCTTCGCGCCGGGAGGTCAAGCCTCATGGCCTTTGCAACGGTCCCTATGGCGCAGTAGGCCTCGATGGGAGAGGACATCTGAGCCGGGGGCTCAAAGCCGGCCTTGATATCCAGGGCCATTTTTATGATGTATGACATATTCAGTTCCTTCCTTTTTTGCTCCATTATATCATGGAAAGCCGCCTTTCGTTTCAGAAATATAAAAATTCTGCTAAATTTTCAAGAAAGTTTCCCGCTGCATTGTGGGAACCTGGGAACCATGGTATACTAAATTTGAATGGAGTTCCTGCATTTTCCAGCAGGAACCGTTTAAATTTTATTACAGGAGTATACGATTATGAAAAACCAAAGATTCCGGCTGTATATCAACTGGGGGCTTACAGCATTGGCTGTTATTGCCTGCAGTGTTTTTCTGGCTTTTTCCCTGATGAAAGTTCAGACTATTTTTGGAGTGATCGGAGAGATCATTCAGATTCTGATGCCTATTATTTATGGAGGCGTTCTCGCATACTTGATGCTTCCTGTCTATAATTCGGTCTATTTCTTTGTCTGCCGTAATACGAAAAAGCTGTTTACCACAGAAAAAGTCAGAAGCAGAGCGGGAAAAACAGCAGCTACAATTGCCAGTCTGCTGTTTCTGCTTATATTGGTCTGCGGCTTGGTCTGGATGATTATCCCACAGATCATGGAGAGCATTCTCGGATTTCAGGAAAGCCTGGCCGAATATATCAATAACCTCACATTATGGCTGTCACAGCTTCTTGAAGATAATCCGGAACTGGAAGAAATCGTGATGCCTCATTTTAATGAGGCGGCCATGGAATTTCAGCACTGGATGACGACAGATCTGGTGCCAAGTATTTATTTGATCCTGGATCATGTATCTGCCGGAGTGATCAATGCGGTTACAGTGGTGAAAAATATTTTGATCGGTCTGATCGTAATGATCTATCTGCTGAATTTAAAGTGGACACTTTGCGCTCAGTTTAAGAAAATAATCTATGGCCTGTTCAGTGTTCGCATGGCAAACCGGCTGATTAATGAGATCCGCTTTGCCCACCATGTGTTTGGCGGTTTCATTACAGGAAAGCTTCTGGATTCTCTGATCATCGGCATTATGTGCTTTTTCGGAATGCGGTTTCTAAAAATGCCCTATGTGCTTTTGATCAGCGTTATTATTGGTTTTACAAATGTGATCCCCTTTTTCGGTCCGTTTATCGGAGCCATTCCCAGCGCATTTCTGATCCTGCTTGTAAGCCCTTTAAAATGTCTGTATTTCCTGATCTTTATTCTGGTGCTGCAGCAGTTTGACGGAAATATTTTAGGGCCGAAGATCCTGGGAGATTCCACCGGCCTTCCCAGTTTCTGGGTGCTGTTTTCCATCCTGCTGTTCGGAGGACTCTTCGGCTTTGTCGGAATGATCATAGCGGTACCGGTATTTGCAGTATTTTATCGTTTGATCTCTGAATATATCTGCGGGATGCTCAGAAGAAAAAAGCTTTCTGCCCGTACAGATGATTACAGGGAATTAGACCATATAGATCCCATAGAGGGAACATTTATAGAGCATACGGAAAAATAACGGATCCATCAAAAGGAGGGTATTCATGGCAGATCTTCAAACCCGATATCTGGAACGGCTTGCAGAGCTTTATCCTACAGTAGCTGCGGCTTCTACGGAAGTTATTAACCTTGAGGCCATTTTAAATCTTCCTAAGGGAACGGAGCATTTCCTTACGGATATCCACGGGGAAGCAGAGGCATTTTCCCATGTGCTGAAAAATGGTTCCGGCGCAGTGCGGCGCAAGGTAAATGACGTGTTTGGGAATACGCTGTGCAGAGAAGATAAGCGCAGTCTGGCAACGCTAATCTATTATCCCAGAGAGAAAATGGCGCAGATTTTAGAGCACACGGCAAATAAGGAGGACTGGTATAAGATTACTCTTTACCGTCTTATAGAGGTCAGCAAGCGTTCCGGCAGCAAATACACCCGTTCTAAGGTGCGCAAGGCGCTGCCGCCGGAATTTGCCTATGTCATTGAAGAGCTGATGACGGAAAAGGCAGATATCCGAGACAAAGAATCCTATTACACCGCCATTATCGCCACGATTATACGGGTGGGCCGGGCGGAGGAGTTTATAAGAGCTCTCTGTGAGCTGATCCAGCGCCTGGTCGTTGACCATCTGCACATATTGGGGGATATTTATGACCGCGGCCCCGGTCCGCACCTGATCATGGATAAGCTGATGCAGTATCACTCTCTGGATATCCAGTGGGGCAACCATGATGTGCTCTGGATGGGAGCGGCTGCAGGGCAGAGGGGCTGTATAGCAAATGTGATCCGTATCTGCGCCAGATATGGGAATCTGGATATTTTAGAAGACGGTTATGGCATCAATCTGCTTCCTCTTGCTACCTTTGCCCTGGAAACCTATGGGGATGATCCCTGCATCTGCTTTGCCTTAAAGGGAAGCCATCCATGCAGTCCCGGAGAAAAGGAACTGAATCTGCGTATGCACAAGGCCATTTCCATTATCCAGTTTAAGGTAGAAGGCCAGCTGATCAAGGAGTATCCGGAGTTTGGTCTGGAACGCCGCCTCCTTCTTCACCGGATCAATTATGAAAATGGCACCATTGTTCTGGATGGAAGACGTCTGCCCATGAAGGATATGCATTTCCCTACGGTGGATCATGCAGATCCCTACCGGCTTTCTCCTGAGGAAGAGTCCATTATGGAACGGCTGGAAAAGGCATTTTTAAACTGTGAAAAGCTTCAGCAGCATATGCGGTTTCTTCTGGCAAAGGGAAGCCTGTATAAGGTATATAATCAAAACCTCCTCTATCACGGCTGCGTTCCCCTTTGTGAGGACGGAAGCTTAAAGGAAACGTCTGTTTACGGAAAGCGCTATAAAGGCAGGGGACTTTATGATGTGCTGGAAAGCTATATCCGCAGAGGCTTTATGGCGGAGGATGAGACGGAACGAAAAAGGGGCCGGGACATCATGTGGTACATATGGCTGGGAGAAAATTCCCCGCTTTTTGGAAAGGATAAGATGGCTACCTTTGAACGGTATTTTCTGGAAGATGAGGAAAGCCATAAAGAAAAGAAAAATCCCTATTACCGGATGCTTGAAAATGAAAAAACCGTAGATATGATCCTGGGAGAATTTGGGCTGGGCGGAGAGGAGAGCCATATCATCAATGGCCATGTTCCTGTCAAGTCGAAAAATGGGGAAAATCCGGTTAAATGCGGCGGAAAGGTTCTGGTAATTGACGGCGGCTTTTCCAGAGCTTACCAGAAAGAGACGGGAATCGCCGGATATACCCTGATTTATAATTCCTACGGCCTGATCCTGGCAGCTCATGAACCCTTTGAGTCCAGGGCAGCCGCCATTGAACAGGAAAGCGATATCTATTCGGAGGATATTATTGTAAAACGGACAGCCAGCCGGAAGCTGGTAGGAGATACGGACACGGGACAGCAGCTGAAGGAAAAAATCGCAGATCTGGAACAGCTGTTAAAGGCCTACCGTGACGGCCGGATCGCAGAACGGTTTGGGAGAAGATAAAAAGGTGAAAGGATACGCATGAATATACAGATTTTTGGAACGAAAAAGAGCTTTGACAGTAAAAAAGCAGAGCGGTATTTTAAGGAGCGGGGGATTAAATACCAATTTATAGATATGAAGGAAAAAGGGCTCAGCAAAGGAGAATTTAACGCTGTATGCCAGGCTGTGGGAGGTTATGAAAAGCTTATTGATCCGGACTGCAGGGATAAGGATCTGTTGGCTCTGATCCGGTATATTGCAGAGGAAGACAGAGCAGAAAAGATTCTGGAAAATCAGAAGATCCTTAAGGTGCCGATCGTCCGTAATGGAAAACAGGCAGCCATAGGCTATGAACCGGATATATGGAAAGAATGGAAATAGCCACGAAACAGAAGAAAGTTAAATAAAATCCTGGTGTCTGAGCTGGGGGTGTGTTATATGTGACTTAATTACAGACATATTTCCCGCAATCCGCTATACTCGATATAAAATTAAGCCGTTTCGGTATTGGCCGGCGGCCGATAGAAACTGAGAGCGGAGGAAGAATATGGCAACGGGAGTTAGAAAGAAAAGGAAAGCATCCGTAGACAGCCGCCTGTGCGTGGCCTGCGGCTGCTGCGTAAAGGTTTGTCCCTTAGGGGCAATCTATGTGGCAGATGGAATGTGGGCTCAGGTGAATTTGGAAAAATGCGTAGGCTGCGGAAAATGTGCAAAAGAATGCCCGGCTTCCGTGATTGAGATCAGGGAGGTGGGATGATGAAAAAACACTGGTATGATTATATGTGGATTTTGTCCCTGATCTATCTGATCCTGGGATTTTTCAATATTATGTTTGCATGGCTGGGACTTTTATGCTTTTTTATCCCCCTGATCATTGCATTGGTGCAGGGGAATAAAGGCTACTGTAACCGCTACTGTGGCAGGGGGCAGCTTTTTGGGCTGTTAGGCGGCCGGCTGGGGCTTTCCAGGAAAAAGGACATTCCGGGATGGATGAAAAGCAGGGCGTTTCGATACGGCTTTCTGGTATTCTTCCTCATTATGTTCTGCCAGATGCTGTGGAATACGGTTCTGGTATTTACAGGAGCCTCTGATTTAAAGCAGGTTGTGACGCTCTTGTGGATATTTAAGCTTCCATGGCACTGGGCCTACCACGGAACCCTGTTCCATCCCGGCACAGCCCAGTTTGCCTTTGGATTTTACAGCGTGATGCTGACCTCTACCATATTAGGACTCATTACCATGGTGCTGTTTAAGCCCCGCAGCTGGTGCGTATACTGTCCCATGGGAACCATGACCCAGCTGATCTGCAAAGGGAAAAATGGTAAAAAATAGATATCTGTGATCGAAAAGCCAGACGCGTTCGTATTACCTGCGTCTGGCTTATTTTATGATTCGGCCAGTTTTCTAAGTCGTTTTTCATCGGTAATGTTAATCATCCCCCGGCTGAGTTTTACCATGCCTTCCTCCTGGAAGTAACGCAGCATCCGAGTTACTACCTCTCTGGCAGTACCCAGATGGCCTGCAATGGTTTCATGGGTGATTTTTAATCCGGAACTTCCTTCCAGAGCCATTTCCTCTAAAAGAAAGGAGGCCAGTCTCCGGTCAAAGGTTTTCCACATGATCTGTTCAATGAGCCACATCACCTCAGAAAAGCGGGCTGCCATGATCTCATTTGTATAATTGGAGACAGCAGCAGATTCCTCCATGAGACGTTTGTAGATCACTGCTGGTATGATGCAGATGTTAGAATCCTTTTCCGCCTCGATCGTAATGTCAAACTGGATATTTTTCATAATGCAGGAAGCAGAAAAAAGACAGATATCCCGCTCCAAAAGCCGGTACAGCGTGACCTCACGTCCTTCCTCGGAAATCATATAGACCCGCAGCTGGCCTTTTTTTATAAGTACGAGTCCCAGGCAGTCAGAGCTTCCATTATACAAAACAGTGCCTTTTTTCACATCCCGGCAGATAAGATGGGTGGATATAAGCTCCTGCTGGGCCGGGGTCAGGTGGTTCCAGACTGAAAAATTATTACTAAGATCCATAAGTATAGCACCTCCCTATGCTGTTTTTAGTATAAAGTCGGGACTGTGATCTGTCAATGAAGGTATTTTTTAACAGGATGCTTTTTCTGTCATTTGCATAAAATCACATCTGTTTACGCATAATATTTCCAATCGCCGGATGTTTTCAATGGAAAATACGGTCGGATATGGGAAAGGAGCACATAGCAGATGGAACAGAAGAAAGGAAAAGCGACGGTAGCGTTTGCACGGCCTCCGGTTATCTGCGGAGCAGCCAGTATAGTTGGAAAGAAGGAAAGTGAAGGGCCCTTAGGACCGTTTTTTGACCGTCATATCATGGATGATGGAAAGGGGATGGAAAACTGGGAGCAGGCAGAGAGCTCCATGCAGAAGGCGGCTGCAGATCTGTCCATTACAAAAGCCGGACTGAAACGGGATGATATCCGTTATCTTTTTGCAGGAGATCTGCTGGGACAGCTGATTGCCACCTCTTTTGGAACCGTAGATCTGGAAATTCCCCTCTTTGGGCTTTACGGGGCCTGTTCCACCATGGGAGAGGCCATGAGCCTGGGAGCAATGATGGTAAATGCAGGCTATGCGGATCATGTGCTATCCATGGCGTCCAGCCATTTTGCCACCGCAGAAAAACAGTTCCGTTTTCCTCTTGCCTACGGGAACCAGCGCCCTATGTCTTCTACCTGGACGGTGACTGGGTGCGGGGCAGTCGTCATTGGGAAAGAGGGGCAGCCGGGACTGGCAAAGATCACGGCATTTACTGCCGGAAAAGCGATCGATATTGGAGCCAGAGATTCTATGAATATGGGAGCTGCCATGGCTCCGGCGGCATTTCATACAATCGAACAGAATCTGGAGGATCTTGGAACGGATGAGACCTGGTATGACAGGATCATCACCGGAGACCTGGGAGAGGTAGGAACGCAGATCCTGTTGGATCTGATGGAGAAAAAGGGGCGCAGCCTGAAGGAACGCCATATGGACTGCGGCGTTGAGATTTACAGCAAAGAAACCCAGGATACCCATGCAGGAGGAAGCGGCTGCGGCTGTTCTGCGGTTACGCTGTGCGCGGCGATCCTTCCAAAAATCCGGGAGGGAATCTGGAAACGTGTTCTTTTTGTGCCTACAGGCGCTCTTCTTTCTACGGTAAGTTACAACGAAGGACAGACCATCCCGGGAATTGCCCATGGGGTGGTAATAGAGCATTTGGAATAATGGGGGAGGCCCTAAAGGCCGGATCCAGCATAAATAAGGAGCAGATATATGGATTATATAAAAGCATTTGTTACAGGAGGCATTATCTGTGCTCTGGTTCAGATCCTGATGGAAAAGACGAAACTGATGCCGGGACGGATCATGGTACTGTTAGTCGTTTCAGGAGCCATTCTGGGGGCGGTAGGGATTTATGAGCCCTTTCTTTCCTGGGCCGGAGCCGGAGCCAGCATTCCCCTTCTGGGCTTTGGAAATACGCTTTTTAAGGGAGTAAAAACTGCGCTGGCAGAGGAAGGAGTATTGGGATTATTTAAAGGTGGGCTGACCGCCGCATCTGCCGGAATCACCGGGGCTCTCATATTCGGGTATTCAGCTTCCGTACTTTTTAAGCCCAAGATGAAGTGAGGGGAAGTTTAATACTTTAAAACTATTGCATATGTCCCTGGCAATCTGGTATAATTGGAAAAAATCCCGCCGGGAGAGAACTGGCGGGTTCTTTTTAGAAAAACGTATTTTTAAAATATTATATGAGGCAGATATATGAAAGACAAGAGATCAAACCGCTATAAAACTGCAGCCTGGATTCTTTTGATCGCTGGTATTGTTTCTTTTTCCGTTATCAATATTTTTTCGCTGTTTTTTCACTATTCCAACCGTATACATAATGAAATTCTTAACCGTAATATGGAGCAGATTTCCCTTTTATCTGACTATATTGTAAAGATTATACGAAGTGAGATGAGGCATTGTACAGAGATTTTAAATATAGGTGAGGAAAATTTCAGCGTACTAGAGAAAATGACTTCCGCGGAAATCGTAAAACAACTTCAGGAAATCAGGAGCAGGGCGGGATTTGCACAGATAGGCATTATGGATCAGGAAGGGAATACCATAGACGATACGGGAAACCGCTGGCAGATAGATGACAGTGAGCTTTTGGCTGCTATGGAAAAGGGGAGAGCTTATGTTTCTGATGTGTTTACCAGCGGCCGGCAGGATACCAGCCAGATCATGATCATGGTGCCTCTGTGGGAATTACAGAAGCAGAAAAGGGGATGGGTTTTAGAGATCTTTATGAAAGAGCGGACCGGGCGCTTTATAAGGCGAAGGAACAGGGGCGGGACGGATATTATATTGCAGAGTAAGACGGCGGAAGATCCTATAGGGCCAGCTTGACGCTGCAAAAAAAGAATCTGTGAAACAGTATGTAAAATACAGCTGTATTCACAGATTCTTTTTATTCTCTTTAAATATCAGTTCTGTCGGACGCCGGGCCCCGAATTTTCCCACTGCGGCCGGGTTTGAGGCTCATAACCGGGGCCGATGGGAGAGATGGTTACATTTTCGCCGGAGCCACCAGTCTCATCCGAGCCAAAGGAAGGTGCGATAATGGTAGAATTGCCGGAATGAATGGTGCAGGTACCTGGTATGGAAAATACGGAATCATCCGTTGCCAGATTTTCCTCTCCCTCAGGCAGTACCATGCATACCTTTGTTGTCTTTTCCGTGCAGTACGGAGTGGGGCGCAGGCCGGACTGGGCGCAGACGGTTACAGCCACATGCTTGTCGCAGACCTCGGACGGAGCGGTTCCTTTAGCAAAGTATTCCGTATATACGGCGCTGCCTCTTGGGTCGTGATCGCAGACGCCGGGTACTGCCCGTTTGCCGGATTTGCGGCAGATTTCGGCCGTTTCCACGCTGTCTGGAACGGGAAATCCGGGATCAGAAAGCCCCTCATGGACTCGGTTCATGATATTGCGCCAGATATCCTTATGGAAAGAGGTACCTCCGTTTCCGGCAGAGAGTTTCTGGTTGCTGTCACAGCCGCCCCAGACACCGGCTGTATAGTAGGGAGTAAAACCTACAAACCAGATATCATTATTTCCGGTGGTAGTGCCGCTCTTGCCGGCTGCAGACATTCCAGACAGGGCTGCTCTGGTACTGGTGGAATTGATGGATACGCCGGAACGCGCAAATTTCCGGTTTGCTTTCATGGAATCCGCCATGGCATCTGTAAGCAGAAAGGCAGTGGAATCCTTTAATACCTGCCGTGTTTCAGGCTCATTGTTGATGAGCACATTCCCGTCATGATCCAGGATCTTTGTAAAGAACCGGGGTTTTGTATACACACCGCCGTTTGCGATGGAGGCATAGGCGGCAGTGAGCTCTAAGTTGGAAACGCCCTTTGTGAGTCCGCCCAGAGCCTGGGCAGCGCCGAGATCATTTTTTGTCATGGAAGTAATTCCCATTTTTTCAGCGTATTCCATGCCAAGCTGGGGCGTTACGGTTTCCATCAGGGCCCGCACTGCTACGATATTCATGGAGTAAATGATGCCTTCACGGATATTAGAATAGCCTACAAAGCCTTTCCCGGAACCCCACCAGTTACGGAAGGTTTTTGTTCCAATCGTATAAGGAGCGTCATAATAAACCGTTCCCAGGGTGGCTCCGCAGGTGTCAAGAGCTGGAGCGAAGGCAGTGATTACCTTAAATGCAGAACCGGGCTGGCGGTATACATTGCTGGCACGGTTCAAGGTCAGGCTGGCGGTCTTTTCACCGCGTCCTCCGGAAAGGGCCCGTACCTCACCGGTACGCTGATCCATCAGTACAAAGGACGCCTGAGGCTGTAAAATCAGGTTCTGGCGTTCTCCGATAATGGTGTCGCCATCCTTGATCAGCCATGCTTTGTAGCGTTCGATATCCTCCTGGACTGCTTCTTTGCTTGGATAAAGGCCATCATAGCCCGTATCTCCCAATACAGACTTGTGGTAGGATTTTAAATTTTCTTCTGAAAAATGCTCGGTTGTCCCATCCGTATGTGTGATGGAAAGACGGTATTCTACGGAATACTTGGCAGCAGTATAATTTTCCGGATTGTTGATCTCCTCATCCACAATGGCCTGAAGCTTGGGATCCTGTGTGGTATAAATTTTAAGTCCTCCCGCATAAAGAAGATTTCTCGCCTGGCTTTCCGAATATCCAAGCTCCCCCATAAGAGCGGCAATGACCTGTTCGACCAGCTCATCGGTAAAATAACTGAAATGGGAGTTTGTTTCCTGTGCGGCTGTATTTACGTTTTGGATCCGCTCATACACATTGTCTGCCAGCGCCTCTTCCAGCTCCTGTTTGTCGATATAATCCTGATCATACATATATTGAAGGACAATGCTGCGGCGTTCGGCATTAGCCTCGGCGCCGGAGATCGGATTGAGACGGGAGGGATTTTTCGTGATGGAGGCGAGAACCGCACATTCGGAAAGGGTAAGATCAGATACTTCTTTATTAAAATACCGCCGTGCGGCCACCTTTACACCCAGAGTATTATAGCCCAGGTTAATGGTGTTGAGATAATTGGTAATAATGACTTTTTTTGTTTCTTCCTTGGACATGCCGGAATTTTTTTCCAGATGTACGGCAAGATACTGCTCCTGGAGCTTTCGTTCAATACGGGCTCCCCAGCTGGTTTCCATACCGCCGGCAAAGATATTGTTTTTGATAAGCTGCTGTGTGATGGTGCTTCCGCCACCGGCATAGTCGTCGCTGATCAGGCCGTTGACCGCTCTGGCGATGGAACGGATATCGATACCGTTATGGGACCAGAAACGGGAATCCTCAATGGCTACAAAGGCATCGATCAGATCCTGGGGCAGTTCCTCATAGGCAGCAGATTCACGGTTGGAACCGCTGGTTACAATTGTGTCGGTGAGATTGCCGCCTATGTCATAAACGGTAGTGGCAAAGCGATCCGGCTGGATGTTCATAAGGTCTACGGAAGGGGCGCTGTCGATAATCCCCTTTACCATGCCGAAACCGATGGCAGTGCCTGCGATGGCCAGAAAAAGAAACAATACAAAAAAAGCCTTAAAGATGTTAAAAAACAGCTTTGAGGTATATTTGGCCGATTTTGACTGGAGAGCCCTAAGCCTGCGCTCAGACTCATGTGTTCCGTAATTCATAGTTTCTCCTTTACAACAAGTTCCCCCCGTATGACAAAGCCCTGAGGCATTTGGCAGACGATTAAATTATACAACAGTTTTATGGAATTGAAAAGGCATAAATATGGCTTGCCATGAAAGCCTAACTATATTATGATAAAAAACAGAAGAAAAATAAGGAAAATGTGGGTGCAGTTTCTGAAAAAAAGGGAAAAGGAGAGAGAAAAGTGGTAGAAAGCTACAAGATCGTATATGAGGGCGCAGATGGGGAGCTGGTGGAAAAAAAGTCCCGGTTTATTGCCCAGATCCGTCCCGTGGCTTCGGAGGAAGAAGCCTTTGCCTTTATTGAGGAGGTCCGTAAGAAATACTGGGATGCAAGGCACCACTGCTACGCCTATATTATAGGAGAACGGGCTCAGACGGCTCGGTGCAGCGATGACGGCGAGCCCTCCCAGACGGCGGGAAAGCCCATGATGGATGTGCTGGCAGGAGAGGGACTCCACGATGTATGTGCAGTAGTTACCCGGTATTTCGGAGGTACACTTTTAGGGACAGGGGGCCTTGTAAGAGCTTATTCCGGTGCTGTAAAAGAAGCGCTTTTAAACTGTTCGGTTGTAGAAAAAAAGCTGGGAGTGCAGCTGGAGGTCACAGCCGACTACAACAGCGTGGGAAAGATCCAGTATATTGCGGCCCAGGAGGGGATCGATACTCTGGAAAGCAGGTATTCCGATAAGGCAGAGTTTGATTTTCTGGTACCGGTTGCCGTAAAGGACTGCTTCCAGGCCAAGATCACAGAAGGGACCAACGGCCGGGCGAGGATACGCACCGGAAAAGAACTGTACTACGGCATGAACCGGGGAGAGCTGATCGTATTTTAAAATGCACCTGGATTTGGGTCTTGCAATCTTAAGATACCAATGCTATACTATAAAACCGTGACTAAATCTATAAGTTTTCTGCATAAATAAGGAAGAATGATCACTATGAAGATGAAAAGAGAAGATGTAAGAAATATTGCCATTATCGCCCATGTAGACCATGGCAAAACCACTCTGGTGGATCAGCTGTTAAAGCAGAGCGGCGTATTCAGAGCCAATCAGGAGGTTCAGGAGCGCGTCATGGACTCCAATGACATTGAGCGTGAGCGAGGCATCACCATTCTGTCAAAAAATACAGCTGTATTTTATAAGGATACAAAGATCAATATTATCGACACTCCCGGACATGCCGATTTCGGCGGCGAGGTAGAACGTGTGCTTAAGATGGTAAACGGCGTTGTTCTGGTTGTGGATGCCTACGAAGGCCCCATGCCCCAGACCAAGTTTGTGCTTCAGAAAGCATTGGAGTTAAATCTGTCCGTAATCGTGTGCATCAATAAGATCGACCGTCCGGAAGCACGTCCGGAAGAGGTGATCGACGAAACGCTGGAGCTTATGATGGATCTGGATGCTTCCGATGAACAGCTGGACTGCCCCTTTATCTATGCTTCTGCAAGAGCCGGTTTTGCAAAATTTAATATTGACGATCCAGAGGTGGATATGGGACCTCTCTTTGAGACCATTGTAAACCACATTCCCGCACCGGAAGGCGACCCGGATGCGGACACCCAGGTATTGATCAGTACCATTGACTATAATGAGTTTGTAGGCCGTATCGGTATCGGCAAGGTGGAAAACGGCGGCCTTAAGGTGAATCAGGAGTGTGTGCTGGTAAACCATCACGATCCTGACAAATTTAAAAAAATCAAGATCGGTAAGCTTTATGAATTTGACGGCTTAAAGCGTGTGGAGGTTCAGGAGGCAAAAATCGGCTCCATCGTTGCCATTTCCGGTATTGCGGATATCCATATCGGGGATACCATCTGCTCTCCACAGAACCCGGAGGCAATCCCCTTCCAGAAGATTTCTGAGCCTACTATTGCTATGTACTTCATGGTAAATGACAGTCCCCTTGCCGGACAGGAAGGAAAGTATATCACCTCCCGTCATTTAAGAGACCGTCTGTTCCGCGAGCTGAATACAGACGTGAGCCTCCGTGTAGAGGAAACAGACTCTGCAGACTGCTTTAAGGTATCAGGACGCGGTGAACTTCATCTGTCGGTCCTGATCGAAAATATGCGCCGCGAGGGCTATGAGTTTGCGGTAAGTAAAGCAGAGGTGCTTTATCACTATGATGAGCGCAACCGCAGATTAGAGCCCATGGAGCTTGCTTATATTGATGTTCCTGAGGAGTATACCGGCGTGGTGATCCAGAAGCTGACAGCCAGAAAGGGCGCCCTGCAGGGCATGAGCCAGGCAGCCGGAGGCTATTCCAGACTGGAATTTTCTATCCCGTCCAGAGGCCTGATCGGTTACCGCGGCGACTTTATGACGGATACCAAGGGAAATGGTATCTTAAATACAATTTTTGACGGCTATGCAGAGTACAAGGGCGACTTATCCTACCGTCCTACCGGCTCTCTGATCGCCTTTGAGGCCGGTGAGGCCATTACCTACGGCCTGTTTAATGCTCAGGAGAGAGGAACCCTCTTTATCGGGCCGGGCGTAAAGGTATATTCCGGTATGGTTGTGGGACAGAGCCCCAAGGCAGAGGATATTGAGATCAATGTCTGCAAGACAAAGAAGCTGACCAATACCCGTTCCTCCAGTGCAGATGAGGCCTTAAAGCTGACTCCGCCAAAGATCATGAGTTTAGAGCAGAGCCTGGACTTTATTGATACAGACGAGCTTTTGGAGGTAACCCCGGAGAGCCTGCGTATCCGTAAAAAGATCCTGGATCCTCTTTTACGAAAGAGAGCTTCCTTCAAAAAATAAAATTTATTTTTTAAATAAAATATGACAGTTCTCCCGGAATTTTTGGAATATTCTTCCAGAGTCCGGGAGATTTTTTGCGTTTTACAGATTTTTTTGCTAAAATCGACGTTATTTTCCTGAATTGTCGAATTGATGCGACGAATAGGCCTTTGTTTTCCGTCTATTTCTGGTTATAATTGCATAGATTGATTATGTGCATACGGGAAAATTGTAACCCGGAGTGAAATTGGAAAAGAAGAGGAGAAGTACAATGGCAGAAAAAATGATTGAAAACAATAGGGTGAGCGTGATCGGAGAAATCGTATCGGAGTTCTCCTTCAGCCACGAGGTATTTGGCGAAGGGTTTTACATGGTGGATCTGTCGGTAAACCGTCTCAGCGAACAGGCCGATGTAATTCCGCTTATGGTGTCGGAACGTCTTATGGATGTCCATAAGGATCTGCGGGGGAGCACCATCGAGGCAGTGGGGCAGTTCCGGTCCTATAACCGCCATGAGGGTGTAAAAAACCGCCTGATGCTGTCTGTTTTTGCCAGAGAGATTCGTTTTCTGGATGAATTTACGGATTACACCAGAACCAACCAGATCTTCCTGGACGGTTACATATGCAAGCCTCCGATCTACCGAAAAACCCCTCTTGGACGAGAGATTGCAGATCTTCTGCTGGCAGTTAACCGTCCTTATGGAAAATCAGATTACATACCTTGTATCAGCTGGGGAAGAAATGCCCGCTTTGCCTCCGGCTTTACGGTAGGCACCCGAGTCCGTATCTGGGGAAGAGTCCAGAGCAGGGAATATACAAAAAAGCTCAGCGAGACAGAGTGTGAAAAGAGGGTGGCATACGAGGTTTCTATCAGCAAGCTGGAATGCGGCGAGGAGTCGGATCAATAAATTCTCTTACGATTTCCTTACGGAAAATATAAGAAATATTTGCATTATTTCTTATATTGTGCTAGAGTGTGTGTTGTGAATTGATGTTCCAGACACACATAGGGAAGGTGTCCGGAAGGCAGTATGAGGTGCATGATGATGAAAGACAGTACGATACAGGTGATCTGCGGACCGGGTAAGGGGAAAACGGCCAGCGCTCTGGGAAGAGGGATCAGCGCCCTGATCCATGGAAAAAATGTGATCATGGTTCAGTTTTTAAAGGGTTCTATGGATTCCGACAACATGGAAGTATTAAAACGTCTGGAACCGGAATTTAAACTGTTCCGTTTTGAAAAATCTCCTGTGGTTTTTGATCAGCTTTCTGAAGAGGAAAAAGAGGAAGCCAGGATCAATATCCGCAATGGGCTGAATTTTTCAAAAAAGGTTCTTGTAACCGGAGAATGCGATATCCTGATCCTGGATGAGATCCTGGGGATCCTGGATGAAGGGATTCTCACCCTGGAGGAGCTGTGCGCCCTGATCGGCCAGGCAAGACAGTCGGAGGCCGAGCTGATCATGACAGGAACCGTTTATCCGGCGGCTTTGGATGAATGGGTGGATGAGGTGACGAAGCTTCAGACGCGATTTGAGTAAGTTCCCTGTTGACATCTATTTTTAATGATGATAGGATAAGACTATAGACAGAGTAGAGGCTGCGCTGATCATGAATATCGGTTTGGATGTGGCAGGCACAGAAGAAAAGCCGTGAAAGGGAAAAGCGCCGAAGGAGCGGTTATCCTGCAGGATCGTTTCTGGGTGCAGGATGAAGAATCCTGTGACTGTCATCCAGGTGGATGGAGAGCTACCAGAAGATATGTATCCGCAGTAAGAACGGGTTTGTATGGGAAGGGCTGAAACATTTACCTCAGCCCTTCTTTTTTCGCTGGTACGGGGGCGAAAACCGGTGCGGGATATGTACACTTTGTTTATCATGCGCATTTACTGATGGTAAATAAGACTGTAAAAAAGGAGAAGATAAGCATGGCTGTTTTTGAAGGAGCTGGCGTTGCGCTGATTACGCCTTTTAAGGAAAACGGAGAAGTAAATTACGATAAGCTGGAGGAGATCGTAGAGGAGCAGATCGCAGGCGGTACCGATGCGATCATTGCCTGCGGAACCACAGGAGAGGCATCTACCATGACCCATGAAGAGCATCTGGATGTGATCGGCTTTATCTGTGATGTGACCAAAAAGAGAATTCCGGTTGTGGCAGGAACAGGCTCAAACTGTACACAGACCGCCATTTACCTGTCAAAGGAGGCCGAGGAAAGGGGGGCAGACGGTATCCTGGTTGTATCTCCCTATTACAACAAGGCGACCCAGAAGGGACTCAAGGCTCATTTTACTGCTGTGGCAGATGCAGTAAAAATACCCATGATCCTTTACAATATTCCCGGAAGAACCGGTGTAAATATCCAGCCTGAGACCATTGCTTCTCTTTGCCGTGAAGTAGACAATATAGTGGGTGTAAAGGAAGCTACCGGCAATTTTTCCGGTATTGCCCAGCTGATGAACCTGACCGATGGAAACTGCGACGTATATTCAGGAAATGACGATCAGATCGTGCCTCTTTTATCTTTAGGCGGAAAGGGCGTTATCTCTGTTCTCTCCAATGTGGCTCCTTCACAGGCTCATGAAATCTGTGCCTCCTATTTTGCAGGAGATGTAAAAAAGAGCGCCCGGATGCAGTTAGAGGCGATTCCTTTAATTAACGCCCTGTTCTGTGAGGTAAATCCTATCCCCGTAAAGGCCGCCATGAACCTGATGGGAAAAGAAGTAGGACCGCTGCGCATGCCTCTGACCGAGATGGAGCCGGAGCATCAGGAAATTCTTAAAAAGGCCATGAAGGAATACGGCATTCTGGCATAAAACGTTTGAAAAGAGTCCTGGGCCTTGCCAAAAGAAGACTCAGTAAAGAAAGGATACCACAGAAAATGATCAATCTTATCATGCACGGCTGCAACGGCGCTATGGGACGGGTGATTTCCGCCATGGCACAGGAAATGGACGGAATCCGGATCGCTGCGGGCGTTGATCTGAATACGGAAAAAAATTATGATTATCCGGTATATGCCTCTTTGGGAGAGTGTACAGAGGCTGCGGACGCAGTGGTGGATTTTGCTTCTGCAAAGGCAGTGGACGAACTTTTGGATTACTGTCTGGAAAAAGAGCTTCCTCTGGTGCTGTGTACCACAGGACTTACAGAAGAACAGTTAAAAAGGGCAGAGGATGCCAGCAAAAGGATTCCGGTTCTTCGCTCTGCCAATATGTCTCTTGGTGTAAATCTGCTTTTAAAGCTGATTCAGGACGCGGCAAAGGTATTGGGAAATGCGGGCTTTGATATGGAAATCGTAGAGAAGCACCATAACCAGAAAAAGGATGCTCCCAGCGGAACTGCTCTTGCGATGGCAGAAGCGGTGAATGAAGCCATGGGCGGTCTGTATCATTTCGTAACAGACAGAAGCAGTATCCACGAAAAAAGAGATGGAAAAGAAATCGGTATTTCCTCTGTACGGGGAGGCTCGATCGTAGGAGAACATGATATGATCTATGCCGGAAAGGATGAAGTTATTACGATCAGCCATACGGCCTATTCAAAAGCCATTTTTGCAAAAGGAGCTTTAGAGGCGGCAAAGTTTCTGGCCGGAAAACAGCCGGGACTTTATACCATGACAGATGTGATCGGTCTGTAAACAGGAATAAAACTTTTTTGGGAGCTTATACTAAGTGTATCTGAACGTAAGGTTTGGATACACTTTTTTAATAGGGCACCGGACAGAAAACGATGCCTGGAGCACGAAAGGAGAATGTATGATGAAAAAGATCCGACCTGTTATGATGGTACTGTTGATTGCCGTGCTTGCATCATCCCTTACAGCATGCGGCAGCAGAGATTCCAAGCAGCCTACAGCTTCTTCGGGAACACCGGGAACCTCTGCCTCCTACAGCACAGAGACAGACCAGGGCGCAGCCGCAAATGAAACTGAAAATACGGACGCCACATCCCGGTCTGAAACAGATACCACCGGGGAAGGGGTCATGGACGGGATTGCAGATGATGTGAGAAAAGGCGTAGAGGACATAAAAAGGGATATAATGGATACAACTGAATCTGAGTCCACAGCCGAGACACAAAACCGGTAAATAAAATCATTTAAAACCGGAGGACAGACGGAAAATCTCCCTGAGCATTTGGAGAGCAGATACAGCTTTCGAAGCTTCAGGGAGATTTTTTTGTTGCAGTCAGGCGGATTTACGTCTATAATGCAGTCAGGAGTGCGTGGGAAAGGAAACCATGAACAAAAGAGAACGGAACCGCTGTTTAAAAAGAAGACGTAAAAAGGCCGTATACAGATGGAAAGCTGTAAGAAAAAACAGGCAGCGCGAAAAGCGGCAGGAAAAAGACAAAAAAGGGCGTTTGGGGGTTCGGATGCTTATATTTGTCTGTATCTGTCTGGAGACGGCCTCGGCAAAGGACTGGCAGTCTGGAAACCGCACAGCAGAAATCCGTATAGACAGCCTGCCCGCATTCATAGAAATCCATCCCTTTTATGAAGAAGAATTTCGCAGGGAGAAAGAGAACGCCAGCCGGACAGAGCAGGGGATTTCCCTGTTTTTAAAAGAAGGGCGCATAGTATTTTTTCGGATTCACGAGGAAGCCTGTGATGATTAGAAGGGCAGAGATGATTTATTAGGAATTTTAATGACTGTCTGTCTTGTGTTCAAAATAAGAAAGTATTATAATTTCTTCTGAATCATAGCATATTTATATATAAAACTTATAACAAACAGATGGAGGATAAGACATGAGCAATCATGATACGTATGTAAGCCCGCTTTCAGAGCGTTATGCCAGCAGGGAGATGCAGTATATTTTTTCACCGGATATGAAATTTAAGACATGGAGACGCTTGTGGATTGCTCTGGCTGAGACAGAAAAGGAGCTAGGCCTTAATATTACCCAGGAGCAGATTGATGAGCTGAAGGCCCATGCAGATGAAATCAACTATGATGTGGCAAAGGCCCGTGAGAAAGAAGTGCGCCATGATGTGATGAGCCATGTGTACGCATATGGCACCCAGTGCCCGAAGGCAAAGGGCATCATCCATCTGGGAGCTACCTCCTGCTATGTAGGAGATAATACCGATGTGATCATTATGACAGAGGCATTAAAGCTGGTCCGCAGAAAGCTGCTGAATGTACTGGCGGAGCTGGCAGCGTTTGCGGATAAATATAAGAATCTGCCCACTCTGGCATTTACCCATTTCCAGCCGGCTCAGCCTACTACTGTAGGAAAAAGGGCAGCCCTCTGGATGATGGAGTTAAAGCTGGATCTGGACGATCTGGATTATCTTATCGGATCCATGCGCCTGTTAGGCTCCAAGGGAACTACAGGCACACAGGCCAGTTTTCTGGAACTCTTTGACGGCGATCATGAGCGCTGCCGCAGACTGGATCAGCGGATCGCGGAAAAGATGGGCTTTGAGGGCTGCTATCCCGTATCCGGACAGACTTATTCCAGAAAGGTAGACAGCCGTGTCTTAAGCGTACTGGCCGGCATTGCCCAGAGCGCCCACAAGTTTTCCAATGATATCCGTCTGCTGCAGCACTTAAAAGAAGTGGAAGAGCCCTTTGAGAAGAATCAGATTGGTTCCTCCGCCATGGCTTATAAGAGGAATCCCATGCGCAGCGAACGGATTGCTTCTCTTGCAAACTATGTAATGAGCGATATGATGAATCCTATGCTGGTAGCTTCTACCCAGTGGTTTGAGCGTACGCTGGACGATTCTGCCAATAAGCGTCTGTCCATTCCAGAGGGCTTTCTGGCGGTGGACGGAATCCTGGATCTGTACTTAAATGTAGTGGATGGACTGGTGGTATATCCTAAGGTCATCGAAAAGCATCTGATGGCAGAGCTGCCCTTTATGGCTACGGAAAACATTATGATGGACGCTGTAAAGGCAGGAGGAGACCGACAGGAGCTCCATGAGCGCATCCGTCAGCTTTCCATGGAGGCAGGAAAGAATGTAAAAGAGCAGGGCGGAGACAACAACCTGTTAGAGTTGATTGCAGCAGATCCTGCATTCGGATTGTCCTTAGAGGATCTTAAAAAGGCCATGGAACCTTCCCGGTATGTAGGCCGTGCACCAAGACAGGTGGAAGAATTCCTTGAGGAAGTGATCCGTCCTGTACTGGAGGCCAATAAAGAAGCACTTGGTATGACTGCGGAGATCAATGTATAAAAATGCTTCAAAGACCATGAATATCAATCTGGAATATTACAAAGTATTTTATTATGTATGCACAGCGGGCAGCCTGACAGCGGCTGCCCAAAAGCTGTGTATTTCCCAGCCTGCGGTAAGCCAGGCCGTGCGCCAGCTGGAAAAAGAGGCCGGCACACGGCTTTTTTTGCGTACCTCCAAGGGCATCCGGCTGACAAGGGAAGGAGAGCTTTTATTCCGTTATGTGAAAACGGGCGTGGAACAGCTTCTGGAAGGCGGCAGGATGCTGGAGAGAATGCTGGATATGGATATGGGAGAGGTTCGGATCGGAGCCAGCGATATGACACTTCAGTTTTTTCTTCTGCCTTTTTTGGAGCAGTTTCACAAAGAGTACCCACGGATCAAAGTTACCGTAACCAATGCCCCCACACCAGAAACCATCTGCAGCCTGGAGGAAGGAAAAATTGACTTTGGCGTAGTGACAACGCCTTTTTCCTGCAAAAGTACCATTCATTCGATGATGGTAAAACCGATTGGAACGGTTTTTATTGCAGGAGACAGCTTTGGCGAACTGAAAGGAAAAAAGCTGGATTACAGTATTCTTGGAAGTATGCCCTGTATTTTTCTGGAAAAAAACACGAGTACCAGAGCCTTTATGGACGCGTTTCTTTCTGCAAAAGGAATGGAACTGACGCCAGAGTTTGAGCTTGCTACCAGCGATATGATCGTTCAGTTTGCAAAGCGGAATATGGGCGTAGGCTGCGTCATGGACGGATTTGCAAAGGATGCCATAGCAAAAGGAGAAGTGTTTGAGCTGGATTTTAAGGAGAAAATGCCTCTGCGCCACATCTGTGTTGTTACGGGTGAGAACAGCCTGATTTCTCTGGCAGGCAGGAAGCTTTTAAATCTGTTTGACGAAATGGCAGAATCTTCCTAAATGGTATAAGGTTTACTTATGCCGCACATAATAAATAATCATTTTACTTATGTGAAAGCTTGTAGTAGAGTAAAAGAGAACTTATGTGAGATCCCGCTATGCTGCGGGATATTTAAATCAGGGCAGCAGCCCAAGGAGGATTGAAGCAATGGTTAGAGCAATCGTAGGAGCTAACTGGGGAGACGAGGGAAAAGGAAAAATAACGGATATGCTGGCGAAAGAGTCTGACATTATCATACGCTTTCAGGGCGGAAGCAATGCAGGTCATACCATTATCAATGAATATGGAAAATTTGCCCTTCACCTGCTTCCTTCCGGCGTGTTTTACCAGCATACTACAAGTATCATCGGAAACGGAGTAGCATTAAATATTCCGTATCTGATCAAGGAAATCCAGTCCCTTGTAGACCGGGGAGTGCCGAAGCCCCATATCCTGGTTTCAGACCGTGCACAGATCCTGATGCCCTACCATGTGCTGTTTGATACTTATGAGGAGGCCCGCCTGGCTGGAAAATCCTTTGGTTCCACTAAGTCCGGCATTGCTCCCTTTTATTCGGATAAATATGCAAAGATTGGCTTTCAGGTCAGCGAGCTGTTCGATGAGGAACTGTTAAGAGAAAAATGCCAGAGAGTGTGTGAAATCAAAAACGTGCTTCTGGAGCATCTTTACCATAAACCCCTCCTGAATGCGGATGAACTGTTTGATGAGCTGATCAGCTACCGGGAGATGATCCGCCCCTATGTATGCGACGTATCCTCCTATTTGTATCATGCCATCAAAGAAGGAAAAAACATTCTGTTAGAGGGACAGCTTGGTTCCTTAAAGGATCCGGATCATGGAATTTACCCCATGGTTACCTCTTCCTCAACCCTGGCTGCCTATGGCGCGATCGGTGCAGGCATTGCACCCTATGAGATTAAAAATATCACAACCGTTGTGAAGGCATATTCCAGCGCAGTAGGCGCAGGCGCCTTTGTCAGCGAAATCTTTGGAGAGGAAGCGGAAGAGTTACGGCATCGGGGCGGCGATGGCGGCGAATACGGAGCCACTACGGGACGCCCAAGAAGAGTAGGCTGGTTTGACGCAGTGGCGACAAGATACGGCTGCCGCATTCAGGGCACCACAGAGGCTGCATTTACCGTACTGGACGTATTGGGATATTTGGATGAGATTCCCGTATGCATCGGTTATGAAATCGATGGAGAGGTCACAAGAGAGTTCCCGACCACTGCAAAGCTGGAGAAGGCAAAACCGGTGTTTACCAGGCTTCCGGGCTGGAAATGCGACATCCGCGGTATTAAAAACTACGAGGAGCTTCCCGAAAACTGCCGCAGGTATATTGAATTTATCGAAAAAGAAATTGAAACGCCCATTACCATGGTTTCCAATGGTCCCGGGCGTGAGGATATTATTTTCAGAAAATAAAGTTTAAGAATAGGTTCTGATGATTTCTTCGGCAATGGACCGCCTGGTAACACAGCGGTCCATTGCCTGTTTTTCTATGTAGCGGTGGGATTCTGGTTCGCTCATGGAAAGCTGGCTGATCAGAATCCACTTTGCCTTATTGACAAGGCGGATTTCGGCCATTTTTTCTTCAATGGACAAAGATTTTTTTTCAAATTGCCTCAGGCGCTCCCTGGCGCTTTCCAGCCAGCTGAAGGCATAGGTCATCGTTGCCTTTGAGATTGGCTTTGACAGGGTAAATACACCATATTCTGCGGCCTGGTCATGGATTTCGTTATGAATATCGCTTTTTACCAGAAGAAGGACAACTGACTGCTTGCTGCTGGAAATATCAATAGCAAGACGAACGCCCATATCATCGTGCAAAGGAGCATTAATGATAATAAAATCATACGTCTTTTCTGTAAGCGTACGTCTGGCGGCATTGATACTTGAAACAGCATGAACAGGAGAATATCTGGTTTCAGGAAGCAGGCCGGCAAAGGCAGAGGTGAGTACATCCGTTGCCGACACAATGAGGATACTGTAGGTTCGCTCTTTTAAACTCATTTTCACCCCTCCTGTTAAAAATCTATTGTCCGCAGTAGATATCCAATATGGTCTTTGGTATATATTTCAGAATGAAATCACTGTGCGCCGCAGCATCACAGGCAGCTTCAAAGTTTTTTGGAAGCTGACCAAAGCCTGAAAGGACAGAAGCTTCTGCCCGGTATAAATTGATGTCTGCAGCAGGCGGAAGCGCCAGATTGTTTTGTACGCCTTCCAGAACAGCATAGATCATAAGAGCAAACGCCAGATATGTATTTGCAGATGGGTCAGGCGAACGCAGTTCCACACGCCGGTACCTTCCGATTGCCGCCGGAACACGGATCAGCTGGGAACGGTTCTCACTGGACCAGGAAATATATTTGGGAGCCTTATTGCAGCCGAAGCGCCTGTAGGAATCAGCGGTGGGGTTTAAAAATACAGTCATATCAGAAATTTTATCCAGAATACCGGCAATCATGCTGTCCATATGGTCTGTGCCGTCAGAGGATTTCACAGACATATTGATGTGGAAGCCATTTCCCGCTTCATTTTCCAGTGGCTTAGGACTGAAATCCGCAAAAATCCCATTCAGTCCGGCGATGGTCTTTACTACGGTCTGAAAGGTCATGGAATTGTCCGCGGCTGCCAGAGGATCGGAATAACGAAAATCAATTTCATTCTGTCCCGGTCCTTCCTCATGATGTGAGCTTTCTGGAAAAATCCCCATCTGTTCCAGGGTCAGGCAGACTTCCCGGCGGATATTTTCACCCTTATCTTCAGGAGCCATATCCATGTAGCTTGCATGATCATAGGGGATTTTTGTGGGGTTTCCATTTTCATCCAGATGGAACAGATAAAATTCCTGCTCTGCGCCAAAGAAGAACTGATATCCGGCCTGCTCTGCCTCATGAACCGCTTTCTTTAAAAGAGAGCGCGTATCACATTCAAATATGGTTCCGTCGGGATAGGTAATACTGCAGAACATCCTTACCACCCTCCCGTGCTCCGGTCTCCAGGGAAGAGGCATCAGCGTATCCGGATCCGGATGCAGGAAGAGATCAGAATGGCTTTCGTCCCCAAAACCGGCGACAGCGGATGCATCAATGGCAATGCCATGTTCAAACGCCCGGCAAAGCTCCTGGGGCATAATGGAAATATTTTTTTGTCTGCCGAACACATCGCAAAATGCCAGGCGGATAAATTTCACATCCTCTTCCTGCATATACTGGAGCACCTCTTCTTTTGAATATTTCATAACCTTACCTGCTTTCTGTTTTAATTTGCCACGTACATCTGTTTGTACGGATTTTTGCTGTCTGGCGTGATAACTGTAAAGGGTTCAGATAAAATCCCGTCAAGAGAATACCCAAAGTCCGCGCAATATTCCGACAGATATTCACGGATTTCCTCCAGATCCTCATCCCCGGCTGTTTTTGCAGTTACCTGCTCTGAAAAGCGTATGTTTCCGCAGTCTCCGCGCAGAAACATTTTTCCGCCGTGCATACCGGTACATGGAAAATTTCCCACAATGCTTTTGCCGTTTTTGTGAAGTCCAAGAACTATGATAATACCGCCGGCCTGGTATTCTCCCAGAAAGCTTCCCGCGCATCCGCCGATGATCATAACGGGGATTTTTTCTTTGTAAGCCTTCATATGGATTCCGGCGCGGTATCCGGCATTGCCCTGTACATAGATTTTTCCGCCCCTCATGGCATAACCGGCAGCGTCTCCGATGTTTCCATAAATCAGTATTTTCCCTTCATTCATGGTATCGCCTACGGCGTCCTGGGCATTTCCGTTTACAGTAATATGAGAATCATTTAAGTATGCGCCCAGTGCATTTCCGGGGATTCCGTGGATCGTGACGTTTTTTCCAGACATACCGGCGGCGATAAAACGCTGTCCGCAGCAGCCCTCGATCGTACAGTCCTCATCCGTATTGCGGAGCTTTTCATTTACAGCTTTATAATCTGAATTTGCAGCATCGATGATTAGCATATTGTACCATACCTCCAAAAAAATGTTTACGTTTTTTTGCAGAAATATTATTCTCCTGCATGAGAGATTCCCAGTATTTCAAGTTCTTTTGCCGTAAGCCCTATTCCCCTCAGCATCAGACGGTTTCCGCGCAGTACCTCGATGGAGTTGATCCCCATTCCTCCCATCAGTTCTTTTATTTCATGATTCCACGCAGTCATCAGGTTGACCAGCCGCTTTTTTCCTGTTTCCGGGTTCAGCCGTTTTACCAGCTCCGGACGCTGAGTGGCGATGCCCCAGTTGCACTTACCGGTCTGACAGCTCTGGCACAGGTGGCATCCAAGAGCCAGCAGTGCGGCAGTACCCACATAGCAGGCGTCTGCCCCCAGCGCAACGGCCTTTATAACATCGGAAGCGCTCCGGATGCTTCCTCCGACTACCAGAGATACATCGTTGCGGATGCCTTCGTCACGCAGACGCTGATCAACAGCCGCCAGGGCAAGCTCTATGGGAATTCCCACATTGTCCCTGATCCTGGTGGGAGCAGCGCCTGTGCCGCCGCGGAAACCGTCGATGGCAATGATGTCGGCGCCGCTTCTTGCGATTCCGCTTGCGATTGCTGCGATATTATGTACTGCGGCAACCTTAACGATAACCGGTTTTTTGTATTCCGAAGCTTCTTTCAGGGAGAAAACAAGCTGACGCAAATCCTCGATGGAATAGATATCGTGATGGGGGGCCGGAGAGATGGCGTCAGAGCCTTCCGGGATCATTCGCGTGCGTGAGACGTCTCCCACAATTTTTGCCCCGGGAAGATGGCCTCCGATCCCGGGCTTTGCGCCCTGTCCCATTTTGATTTCAATGGCAGCTCCGGCATTTAAATACTTTTCATGGACGCCGAAACGTCCGGAAGCGACCTGGACGATGGTATTTTCACCATAACAGTAAAAATCCTCGTGGAGACCGCCTTCGCCGGTATTGTAAAGGATTCCCAGTTCTGTGGCTGCCAGGGCAAGGGATTTGTGGGCATTGTAGCTGATGGAACCATAGCTCATGGCAGAAAACATAACGGGCATGGAAAGATCCAGCTGGGGAGGAAGCTGGCAGTCCAGCTTTCCTTCTGCATTGCGGCTTACTCTCTGTGGCTTTTTTCCCAGATAGGTTCTGGTTTCCATTGGTTCCCGCAGAGGATCAATGGAGGGATTTGTTACCTGGGAGGCATTGATCAGTATTTTATCCCAGTAAACGGGGAAGGGCTTGGGATTGCCCATAGAAGAAAGAAGAACGCCTCCGCTGTTTGCCTGCTTATAGATCTCTTTAATCGTATTGTTCTGCCAGTTGGAGTTTTCCCTGAGAGAGCAGTCGGTTTTTACGATCTTCAGCGCTCTGGTTGGACAGAAGGAAACGCACCGCTGGCAGTTTACGCATTTTGATTCGTCACACTTCATGACTCCCAGTTCCTCATCATAGCTGTGAACCTCATTGGCACATTGCCGTTCGCACGCACGACAGACCGTGCAGCGGTCTTCGTTTCGGATTACTTCAAATTCTGGATAGATAAATTCGATACCCATTAAAACGCACCTTCCTTTACTTTTACAATAACAGGCTCTCCGCCGGCGGGAGACCAGATATTTTCTGCATTTGGTTCCATGGTCCGGATCGCGGCTTCCTCACTGGCAATAAAAACCTTATCATCTTTTTCTCCGATTACCATGGAGCGGAGCTTCAAGCGGTCATTGAGAGCCATCAGTCCGCCGTTAAAGCCTAAAACGATAGAGAACGGGCCGGTGATCAGCAGGCTGGAAAACATGGTTCTTAAATAGGTATGTTTTTTCTGATCCTCCAGATCTGTTTTTGAAGCGATGGTACTCCAAAAAGGCGCCGCAATGACGCTTGCGGCTTCACCGAGGGTAAGTCCCTGTACGCGGAGCAGATAATCCATGATATAGGTAATTACTTCTGTGTCTGTCTGAAGGGTGCATTTATAGCCGAACATTTCGATAAAGCGGCGGTTAGCGTCATAAGAGGAGATTTCACCGTTATGTACGATGGAATAATCCAGTAATGTAAAGGGGTGCGCTCCGCCCCACCATCCCGGGGTGTTTGTGGGATAACGTCCATGGGCAGTCCATGAGTAACCTTCATATTCTTCCAGTTTATAAAAGACGCCTACATCCTCGGGAAATCCGACTGCTTTAAATGTACCCATGTTTTTTCCGCTGGAGAAAACATATGCTCCGGACATTTCCGCATTGATTTTCATAACCGTCTGGGCAACAAATTCTTTTTCATCCAGCTGCAGCGAGGCCAGAACCGATTTTAAGGGTGCGACGAAATATCTCCATATAATAGGTTCATCTGTGATCGCCGGGAGCTTACGGGTGGGGATAACTTCGGATTGAACGATCTCAAATTGTTCCTTAAAAAAAGCTTCGCATTTCTTTCTTGTATCGCGGGTGTCAAAAAACATATGCAGTGCGTAAAATTCTTTATATTCAGGATAAATGCCGTAGCCTGCAAAGCCGCCGCCCAATCCGTTGGAGCGGTCATGCATAGGCTTCATGGAATTTGTGATACTTTCGCCGGACATCTTATTTCCATCTTTGGAAATTACTGCCGAGATTGCACAGCCTGAAGGGATTCTCACCTGACCTTCGATCTTCATACATTTTGTACCTTCCTTTCAATAAATAAAAAAGCAGGGACATTCATTTTTAAGCAGAATTTTCTCTGATTTAAAAATGAACGCCCTTGCTCATATTCACTATTTATACAGCTCTGAACAGGGTTTGTCAAGAGGTTTGTCAGGAGAAAAAAGTGCTTGACAAATGATTTTTCGGGGTGTATTATGCCACACATAAAGGCAAGGATGTCTTTTGCAGCACAGGAAAGGTGCTGTGAAGGACATCCTTGCTTTTTGTATTAAAAATATGCTGCTGGAGAGGAGATTGTTATGAAAAAGGTATCAGATTATTTTGGATGTAAGGTATTTGACGACAGAGTAATGAAAGCAAGACTGTCATCAAAGGTATATCAGTCGCTGAGAAAAACCATTGATGAAGGCGCAAAGCTTGATATCAGTGTGGCGAATGCCGTTGCGGCAGCCATGAAAGATTGGGCGGTTGAAAATGGAGCGACACATTATACACACTGGTTTCAGCCCCTTACCGGCGTAACGGCAGAAAAGCATGACAGTTTTATTTCCCCGTCGCCGGATGGCGGTGTGATTATGGAATTTTCAGGAAAAGAACTGATCAAGGGAGAACCTGACGCATCTTCTTTTCCGTCCGGCGGCCTTAGGGCTACCTTTGAGGCAAGGGGATATACGGCATGGGATCCTACCTCATACGCATTTATTAAAGGGAAGTCACTGTGCATCCCCACTGCATTCTGTTCTTATGGGGGAGAGGCGCTTGATAAAAAAACTCCCCTTCTCCGCTCCATGGAAGCCTTAAACAGACAGGCTATGCGTATCCTCCATCTTTTTGGAAATGAGGATGTGAAATGCGTCCGCACCTCGGTCGGTCCGGAGCAGGAGTATTTCCTTATTACAGAGGAAATGTATGAGCAGAGAAAGGATATCCGTTTTACAGGGCGTACCCTTTTCGGCGCGAAGCCGCCAAAGGGGCAGGAGATGGATGATCATTATTTTGGCGTAATTAAGCCGAGAGTAGCCGCCTATATGGATGAGCTGAATGAAGAACTCTGGAAGCTGGGGATTCTTGCAAAAACAGAGCATAACGAAGTAGCTCCGGCACAGCACGAGCTTGCCCCCATCTATACCACAACCAATATTGCAACCGATCACAATCAGCTTACTATGGAAATAATGCAGAAGGTAGCGGCAAAGCATGGTCTGGTATGCCTTCTCCACGAAAAGCCTTTTGCAGGAGTCAATGGAAGCGGTAAGCACAACAACTGGTCCCTGGCAACGGATAAGGGCGTAAACCTGCTTTCGCCGGGTGAAACACCCTATGAGAACGCACAGTTTTTATTATTCCTGTGTGCAGTGATCAAAGCGGTAGATGATTATCAGGATCTGCTCCGCCTTTCCGTGGCAACGGCAGGAAATGATCACCGGCTTGGAGCAAATGAAGCGCCTCCCGCAGTGGTATCCATCTTCCTTGGAGATGAATTAAACGGGGTTCTGGAGGCAATAGAGAACGATACCCCATATGCGGGCACAGAAAAAACCCAGATGAAGCTGGGGGTAAATGTGCTTCCCAAATTTAACAGGGATACCACGGACCGCAACCGTACTTCACCCTTTGCATTTACCGGAAATAAGTTCGAGTTCCGTATGCTGGGCTCATCCAACAGTATTGCCTGCGCCAATATCATGTTAAACAGCGCAGTAGCCGAAAGCCTGAAAATCTATGCAGACCGACTGGAAAAAGCAGAGGATTTTGAAAGCGCTTTACATGAAATGATCCGAAAGACCATCAAAGACCATAAGCATATTATCTTTAATGGAAATGGATATGATGATACATGGATTAAGGAAGCTACGGAGAAGAGGGGACTTCTCAACTACCGGACCACGCCGGACTGCATGCCTCATCTTCTGGATGAAAAAAATGTACGGATGCTTACCTCCCATAAAGTATTTTCAGAGGCAGAATTAAAATCCAGATGCGAGATCATGCTGGACAACTATTGTAAGACCGTTCTGATCGAGGCAAATACCATGATCGATATGGCAAAAACCGAAATTGCCCCGGCTGTAAGCGAATACGTGCTGGAGCTTGCAAAAACAGCGGCTGCAAAGAAAGCGGCAGAGAGTTCGATTTCCTGCAATTATGAAACCGGACTGCTGAAGAAGCTGGCAATTCTGGAGGATCAGATCATGATCAAGGCAGAGGAATTGGAGGATGCAGTGCTTAAGGTTCAGGATATTACGGATATCACTGAGGAATCCTGCATGATCAGGGACAGCGTTTTAAGTAAAATGGGAGAGCTGCGGATCGCCTGCGACAGTGCAGAAACCATGACCGCAAAGAAATTCTGGCCCTTCCCGACTTACGGAGATTTATTATTCAGCGTAAGATAAGTTTCGGCGGAAACTCTGGATCATACAACAACAGAAAGAAGGAATGTTTATGACGTACAGTGCGGTTAACACAATCTGGGTACTGTTTGG
Source organism: Enterocloster sp. HCN-30185 (assembly GCF_037890305.1). Classification (NCBI taxonomy): domain Bacteria; kingdom Bacillati; phylum Bacillota; class Clostridia; order Lachnospirales; family Lachnospiraceae; genus Enterocloster; species Enterocloster sp. HCN-30185. The sequence goes on along the minus strand of NZ_JBBKBT010000004.1, from coordinate 273,875 downwards.
AGCAGCAATGGTATTTTTCATGCAGGCAGGTTTTTCTATGTGTGAAGCAGGTTTTACCAGAGCAAAAAATACCGGAAATATCCTGATGAAGAATCTGATGGACTTTTGCATTGGCACTCCTGCCTTCTGGCTGGTAGGCTTTGGACTTATGTTCGGCGCAGGTTCCGGCGTCATAGGAACCTTTGATCCCCTGATCGGAGGAGATTACAGCCACATCCTGCCTGCCGGCGTCCCCCTTTGGGCGTTTGTGATATTTCAAACTGTATTCTGCGCCACATCAGCCACAATCGTTTCCGGAGCAATGGCAGAGAGAACAAAATTCAGCGCTTACTGCATTTATTCCGCTGCGATCTCATTGCTGATCTATCCGGTTTCCGGTCACTGGATCTGGGGAGGCGGCTGGATTGCGCAGATGAGCTTTCATGATTTTGCAGGTTCTACGGCAGTACATATGGTAGGCGGTGTCTGCGCTTTGATCGGCGCCAAAATTCTTGGTCCCCGTATTGGAAAATATGATAAAAACGGAAAACCGCAGGCAATTCTGGGACATAATCTTTCCTTTGCAGCCCTTGGAGTGTTTATTCTCTGGTTCTGCTGGTTCGGATTTAACGGCGCGTCTACGGTAGGCATGGACAGTGACGCGCTGATGGATACGGCGGGACGGGTATTTTTCAATACAAATATGGCGGCAGCCGTAGCCTGCTGTACGACCCTGCTGTTCACATGGATCCGTTATAAAAAGCCGGATGTTTCCATGACGTATAACGCGGCGCTGGCAGGTCTTGTCGGAATTACGGCCGGATGTGACGCGGTAAGTCCGGTTGGGGCAGCTGTTATTGGGATCATATGCGGAATCCTTATTGTTCTGGCAGTAGAGTTTTTTGATAAGATCGCCAAAATTGACGACCCTGTGGGCGCTGTGTCCGTTCACTGCGTGTGCGGCGCGACAGGAACCATACTCACCGGCCTGTTTGCAACAGGCGTAACGACAGAAGCAGGTCTTTTTTATGGCGGCGGAGTCCATCTGCTGGCAGTTCAGGCAGCAGGCGTCGTCTCTGTGGCGGTATATGTGGCGGTTGTTATTACGATTGTATTTCTGGCGATCAAATATACCATTGGGCTCCGGGCCGACGCAGAGGATGAGATTGCCGGACTGGATGTATCAGAACACGGTCTTTTAACTGCCTATGCAGGCTTTGCAATGCAGCCGGATATTGCGGCAGAGGGTGAGGCTGTTCCGGCTGCAGTAACCGGAGATGTTCCGGCTGCAGAAGCGATTCCGGTTAAAAAAGTGCCGTCTTTTGAAGAAGGAACCCCTAAATTTACGAAAATTGAGATCGTATGCAGGGAATCCAAATTTGAAGCGCTGAAGAATGCAATGATGAAACTCGGTATTACCGGTATGACCGTATCACATGTATTAGGCTGCGGCGCACAGAAAGGGAAACCGGAGTATTACCGTGGAGTACAGGTAGAAGCCAGCCTGCTCCCGAAGGTACAGGTGGAGATCGTAGTCAGTGCGGTTCCGGTTCGTAAGGTGATTGAAACGGCAAAGAAGGTTCTTTATACCGGCCATATTGGAGACGGCAAGATTTTTGTTTATGATGTGGAAAATGTAGTAAAGGTAAGAACCGGAGAAGAGGGCTTTGACGCCCTGCAGGACGTAGAATAAAAAAGGAAACTTAAGATTTTGGAGGTATGTTCCTATGTGTTCCATCATGGGTTATTGCAGCCGCAATGCGGTTCTGAGCAGTTTTATGGAAGGATTTCAAAAAACCATATCAAGGGGGCCGGATGACAGCAGAGTGGTTGAAACGGGCGATGGAATTCTTGGATTCCACCGATTAGCCATTATGGGCCTGACTCCGTCGGGAATGCAGCCCTTCCGGCTCGGAAACAGTTATGTAGTCTGTAATGGAGAAATTTATGGATTTGAGAAGCTGAAAAAAGAGCTGTCAGTAAAATATACGTTTGAAAGCAATTCGGATTGTGAAATTCTGCTGCCAATGTATCGGGAATACGGCACAGATATGTTTGCCATGCTGGATGCCGAATTTGCCTGCATCCTTTACGACGGGGAAGCAGGGGAGTTTATCGCAGCAAGAGATCCCATTGGAATCCGCCCACTGTATTATGGATATGATAAAGATCATGCGATCATATTTGCCAGTGAACCCAAAAATCTGACAGGGCTTACGGACAGGATCATGCCGTTTCCTCCGGGACATTATTATAAAAAGGGACAGTTTATCTGTTACTGCGATATAGCCAAAGTCCATAGGGTCTGTTATGACGATCTGGAAACTGCCTGCGGGAAGATTCATGATAAGCTGGTGGCAGGCGTAGAGAAACGTCTGATAGCAGATGCAAAGGTGGGATTCCTGCTTTCCGGCGGCCTGGATTCGTCCTTGGTGTGTGCGATTGCAGCAAAGAAAAGCAGCGAGCCGATCAAGACCTTTGCCATCGGAATGAGCGAAGATGCCATCGACTTAAAATATGCAAGGCAGGTGGCAGATTATATAGGAAGCGACCATACAGAGGTTTACATGACGCCGGATGAGGTACTGTCCTCTCTGAAGACTGTGGTTCAGCTGTTAGGAACCTATGATATAACCACAATCCGCGCATCCATAGGAATGTATCTAGTGTGTAAGGCAATCCATAACCAGACAGATATCCGAGTTCTTTTAACTGGAGAGATCTCAGACGAGCTGTTCGGCTATAAATATACGGACTTTGCACCGGACGGGAAAGCTTTTCAGGAAGAATCCCAGAAACGGATCCATGAACTGCATATGTACGATGTACTGCGTGCAGACCGCTGTATTTCCGTAAACTCCCTGGAGGCAAGGGTTCCTTTTGGAGATCTTGATTTCGTAAAGTATGTGATGGCGCTGGATCCGGAATTGAAACTGAATACCTACGGAAAGGGAAAATATCTGCTCCGCCATGCCTTCGAACAGGGCGGTTATCTTCCGGACACAATCCTTTGGAGAGAGAAAGCTGCCTTTTCAGATGCAGTAGGCCATTCCATGGTTGATTATCTGAAGGAATATGCAGAAAGCCAATATACGGATGAAGAATTTAAAAGCAGATGTGAACGTTATACGTATGCCCGTCCTTTTACAAAAGAGTCATTATTATACAGGGAGATTTTTGAAACTTTCTATCCGGGACAGGCAGAGATGGTAGTTGATTTTTGGATGCCAAACAAAACGTGGAAGGGATGTAACGTAAATGACCCATCTGCGCGTGTGCTTTCTAACTACGGAGACAGCGGAAAATAAAATAACCACTCTTTTTTCTGTATTATCGCTAAAGTTCTGTAATTATTATCAAAATACAGATTCGAAACCCTGTCCCTGTGGCTGGAGCGTCACGCAGTACAATAGGATAAGGAGATATGTGGAAAGAGTTTTACCATATGGCAAATGACTACGTTGATCATATTACTCTTTCAGACCTGATGGGACAGAATATCCGAAGCGATAGGGCTGAGCGAATTTCAGAAAAAACGGATTGACAAGATATGGCTTAAGAGGTAGAATAGCGTCCATAAAGGCAAAGGCGTCTTTAAGTTTAGATAAACTTAAAGGCCTCTTTGCCCTTTTTGCGTTCAAAAATGGAGGAAAGACAATGACAAAATACATTTTTGTGACCGGAGGAGTGGTGTCCGGCCTGGGAAAAGGAATTACAGCTGCTTCTCTTGGACGGCTTTTAAAGGCAAGGGGGTTAAAGGTTGCAGCCCAGAAGCTGGATCCCTATATTAACGTAGATCCCGGTACGATGAGCCCTTATCAGCATGGGGAAGTGTATGTGACGGAAGACGGGGCGGAAACCGATCTGGATCTGGGACATTATGAGCGGTTCATCGATGAAGATCTGAATCAGTATTCCAATCTGACAACAGGAAAGGTGTACTGGAACGTTCTGAATAAGGAACGGCGAGGAGAATATCTGGGATCGACGGTTCAGGTGATCCCTCATATTACCAATGAGATTAAAGAATTTGTGTACCGCGTAGGAAAAAAGACGGATGCGGATGTGGTGATTACGGAAATCGGTGGAACCATCGGCGATATTGAATCCCAACCGTTTTTAGAGGCGGTACGCCAGATTTCGCTGGAGGTTGGACAGGAAAACAGCCTGTTTATCCATGTGACGCTTGTTCCTTATCTGAGCGGTTCAGAGGAGCATAAGTCAAAGCCGACACAGCACTCAGTTAAGGAGCTTCGCGGAATGGGGATCAATCCCGGTATTATTGTCCTTCGTTCTGACAGGCCATTAGAGGAATCTGTTTTTCGGAAGATTTCCCTGTTCTGCAATGTCAGGGAAGACTGTGTGATTGAAAACATAACGCTGCCAAATCTCTATGAAGCGCCGCTGATGCTGGAAAAATCCGGTTTTTCCGATGTGGTGTGCAGGGAGCTTCACATTGAGGCGCCAGAGCCGGATCTGACAGACTGGACGGCGATGGTAGAACGGATCCACAATCGTTCTGAAGAAGTACACATTGGCCTGGTTGGAAAGTATGTAAAGCTTCACGACGCCTATCTGTCTGTAGCAGAAGCAATGAATCATGCCGGATATGAAGAGAATGCATTTGTAAAAATCCACTGGATCGATTCCGAAGGGATTACCAGGGAAACTGTAAATGATGTTCTGCATGGACTGGATGGAATTATCGTTCCCGGCGGTTTTGGAAGCCGGGGAATTGAAGGCATGATCCTGTCTGCAAAGTATGCCCGTGAAAACAGGATACCTTATTTTGGCATCTGCCTTGGAATGCAGATTGCTGTTATCGAATTTGCACGGCATGTTCTGGGGCTTACGGATGCCCATTCAGGAGAATTTGATGAGCAGTGCGCCCACAGGGTAATTGATTTTATGCCGGGACAGAGCGGGGAGATTGATAAGGGAGGCACGCTGCGTCTGGGAAGCTATCCCTGCTGCATCAAGGCCGGGACGAAAATGGAAGAGTGCTACGGATCAGAACAGATCCATGAGCGTCACCGCCACCGTTATGAGTTTAATAATGAATATCGCGGGGAGCTGGAGAAAGCTGGACTGGTCATAAGCGGAACTTCTCCAGACGGCAGGCTGGTTGAAACCATAGAGCTGCCGGAGCATCCATTTTTTATAGGCGTACAGTTTCATCCCGAATTTAAGAGCCGCCCCAATCAGCCTCATCCCCTGTTTAAAGGCTTTATTTCTGCGGCATTAAAGCAGACAGAAGAAAAATAGGAGTAGAAATATGTGTGGAATTATCGGATTCGCAGGAAATACAGAGGCGGTTTCCGTACTGTTGGACGGTTTAAAACGGCTGGAATACAGAGGATATGATTCGGCAGGCGTTGCGGTTGTGATATTGATAAACCGAGGAATCTGGCAAAATCGGTTACGGTAGAGTAAGGAAAGATCAGTAGGAGGAAATAACGGGATGGGAATTCATGAGGAATGCGGCGTATTTGGAGTAATGAACAAAAAAAAGGAGCCTGTGGCAGAGCTGGTTTATTACGGACTCTATGCATTGCAGCACAGAGGACAGGAAAGCTGCGGGATCGTTGTCAATGACGACGGAGTATTTTCTTCCTATAAAGACCTTGGGCTTGTAAGCGAAGTATTTTCTAAAGATACACTATCCCATCTGCCGGAGGGAACCATAGCTGTGGGACATGTAAGATATGGAACCACAGGAGGAAACACGAGAAGCAACTGCCAGCCCATTGAAGTCAATCACCAGAAGGGGAAAATGGCTCTGGCTCACAATGGAAATCTGAGCAATGCTCTGGAGCTTCGCGACAGGCTGGAGTTGTCAGGAGCTATTTTTCATACCACCAGCGATACGGAAACCATCGCATATATTATTACCAGAGAACGGCTGAAGACACCCAGTATTGAAGAAGCTGTAAGCAATGCGATGGAGTCGCTGGAAGGGGCCTATTCCCTGGTTCTTATGTCTTCCACGAAGATGATCGCCGCCCGCGACCCCTATGGCTTCAGACCCCTGTGCTATGGAAAGATGCCGGACGGCGCTTATGTTGTGGCTTCAGAAAGCTGCGCATTGTCAGCAGTGGGGGCAGAGTTTATCAGAGACGTACTGCCGGGAGAAATCCTGGTTTTTCATCCGGATGGTGTGGAATCCAGAAGAGAGCATTGCGGAAAACAGAAGAAAAAAACCTGTATTTTTGAGTATATCTATTTTGCCAGACCGGATTCTGTGATAGACGGAGTATCTGTCCATGAATCGCGGATAAGGGCTGGGGAACTGCTGGCGGAGACCTATCCGGCAGACGCGGATATTGTGATCGGAGTTCCGGACAGCGGTCTGGACGCTGCCCTGGGCTTTGCGAAAAAATCCGGCATTCCCTATGGCATAGGACTGATTAAAAACAAATATATTGGACGGACGTTTATATCTCCGGGGCAGAGCGAACGTCTGGATCAGGTAAAAATCAAGCTTTCTCCTGTAAAAAGTGTGATTGAGGGGAAAAATGTGGTTCTGATCGATGATTCCATTGTCAGAGGAACGACCAGCAGGCGTATCGTAAAGCTTTTGCGCGAAGCGGGAGCAAAGGAGATCCATATGAGGATTTCCGCGCCTCCCTTCCTGCATCCCTGCTACTATGGAACAGATATTGATTCAGAAGAAAATCTGATTGCCAGCCATCACAGTACAGCGGAAATCGCGAAGTTGATCGGAGTCGATTCTCTGGGATATCTGCAGGTGGATCAGCTGAACAGGCTGATTGACAGCAATGACTATTGCGCAGCCTGTTTTCATGGACAATATCCTACGAAAATACCAACGGATCTTCGGAAAGACCGATTTGAAAGAAAGCTGTCTGAGAGAAACAATCAGTAGAAAGGAATAAAATCTATGATACCGAATACCAATTACAATAATTTGAAGGAATCCTATCTGTTTTATCATATTGCCCAGAAAACAAAGCTTTATCTGGAAGAGCATCCGGAGGCGCATCTGTATCGTATGGGAATCGGAGACGTATCCCTTCCTCTCTGCGGCGAGGTGATCAAAGCGCTTCACAAAGCAGTCGACGATCAGGGGGAAAAGAGCCGTTTTCACGGCTATATGCCGGAGTGCGGAGACCCTGAACTGAGAAAGATAATTGCCGAATATTATAAAAAAAGAGGCGTAGGGCTTTCACAGGAGGAAGTATTTATTTCCAGCGGGGCAAGTGACGAGCTGGGAGATATTCTCGATCTGTTTGGCAGGGATAAAACGGTTATGATCATGGAACCGGCCTATCCGGCTTATGTAGACGCCAATATAATCGCAGGGAATAAAATCATTCACATCCCATCGGGAGAGAAGGAGGGATTTCTTCCGCTGCCGGATGAAAGCGTTACAGCGGATGTCATTTACATCTGCTCCCCCAATAACCCTACAGGAGCCGTTTTCAATTATGACAAATTAAAGCAGTGGGTAGATTATGCCAACCGCACGGACGCTGTCCTTTTGTTTGACGCCGCATATGAGGCGTTTATTGAAGATGAGGATGTTCCCCACAGTATTTTTGAAATAGAGGGGGCAAAAAACTGTGCGATCGAAATATGTTCCCTGTCTAAAACAGCGGGCTTCACTGGCACCAGATTGGGCTATACAGTGATTCCCGGAGCGCTGAAACGAAACGGGATGAGCTTAAATGAGATGTGGATACGCAACCGTACAACGAAAACCAACGGGGTATCTTACATTATCCAAAAGGGAGGAGCCGCTGTTTTTACGGAAGAAGGACAGAGGCAGATCCGTGAAAGAATACAGGTTTATAAAAATAATGCGAAGGTATTGATGGATGCCCTTGATCAGCTGGGAATCTGGTATTGCGGCGGAAAAAATGCTCCTTATATCTGGATGAAGTGTCCGAATGGAATGGGAAGCTGGGAATTTTTCGATTATCTGCTTCATGAAATCCAGGTGGTGGGAACTCCGGGAGAAGGCTTTGGAGCCTGCGGCGAGGGATATTTCCGTTTTTCTACCTTTGGCTCGCCGGAGGATACGAAAGAGGCAGCCGGGCGGCTTGTGAAGCTGCTTGCCCGATAAAAACAATAAAAAGCCAGTGGTATTACATTGCCCTTTGGGCGGGAAATACGACTGGCTTTTTTACGGGAAGTTTCTTTTTCAACTGGACATCGTTTCTTAATTCATCATCAATATCTGTATGAAAAAATCGTAAATATGAATAGATTTTTCTTCAGGAGTTCCGTATAATGTCAAAATTGGAATGCAGATATTGATTTGGATTACACCCCATTTTGGAACGAAAAGCAGCGGCAAACCGGCTCTGGCTGCTGAAGCCGCAAAGAGCAGAAACCTCTGCGATCGAGTATTTTCCATCCGCCAGATAGGGCAGACTCCGCATAACTCTGTATTCAGTCATATACTGGCTGATTGTCACACCTGTCATCTGTTTGAAAATCCGACAGCAGGATTCCCTGGACAGCAGTGTATGATTTGCGAGCCCGGTCAGAGAAAAAGGCTGGTTGAAATGTTCATGGATATAGTCCCGCATAATCCGGAGCCTGCGAAGAGCTTCCTGGCTGGATGGGCAATGGTTTTTAAATTTATTTTTGTTTTCTAAAAGCAATTGATAAAAGCAGTCAAGTATCAGGCTTTTGACCTTCAATTCAAAAAAGTCAGATTTAGAATCAAACAGGTGGACAAGCTGAATCAGGTTTTTTACAATTTCATTCTGTATTTCATTTTCGAGAAGGAGAGGAATACAGGGGAGATCTGTATTATGGAAAAAGGGGGAGAGGCAGTTTCGATCAATATCATTTCCCGGTGTCTTAGAAAGAAATGCTGTCTGAATAATGATCGTGTCGATCATTACATGACTGTTTTTTATGGGAACTGCACTGTGAGGGACATCGGAATTGATCACAATCGCCTGTCCGGGAATGAGTGTATGTACTTGTAATGAGGCATACGAATATATGTTTATTGTTCTTTTAGGAAGCGGAGCCACCTTTTTTTACAATATGATATCCAATATACTGCGGGCTCTTGGAGACAGCCGGACGCCCCTGTACTATCTGGTATTTTCCTCTCTGCTGAATATTGTTCTGGATATCCTGTTTATTGTGCCTTTTAAGGGCGGTGTTGCAGGTGCTGCATGGGCTACTGTTTTGTCCCAGCTTCTGGCTTCTTTATTATGTGCCGTTTCAGGTGTAAGGAGATATGAGGAGCTGAGGCTGTCACGAAGGGATTTTTCCGGACTAAGGAGGGTCTGTATCCGGGAACTCAAAATCGGGTTTCCTATGGGATTTCAGATGTCCGTTATGTGTATAGGCCAGCTTGCCATGCAAAGTGCGGTTAACGGATTTGGAAGTATGGCTGTGGCCGGTTATACGGCGGCTACGAAAGCGGATCAGGTTTCTGTGCTTGTCAATAATGCAACTGCGTCCGCTTTGTCTGCATATGTTTCTCAAAATTATGGAGCTGGAAAATGGAAACGCATTCGTCAGGGAGTACATGCCGCACTCATCCAGACCCAGTGCCTGAATCTTATGATGGGAGTGGGAATCCTCCTTCTGCGCCGTCCTATTGTGGAAATGTTTCTTGCCAATCCGCCTAAAGAGGTTATCTGGTATTCAAATGGTTATCTGAATTGGGTGGCCCCCTGCTATCTGATACTGGGAGCGCTCAGTATCTACCGCTGTGCCGTTCAGAGTATGCAGAATACAGCGGCACCTTTTATCGCCTGTATGATTGAACTGGTGATGCGTATTGGAAGCACATTGTTTATCTGTTCCCTGTGGGGATACACAGGAGTATGTATTGCCACACCTCTTGCATGGATTGGGGCAGGCAGCTATGTAATGTTTGTGTACTACAACAGTATGCAGCGGAAAATGCTGCCTGCAGACTGCCTTTCGGATACTGTAAAGGGGTAGATGTTAAAACAGTGATATTGACTGTAAATAAAAATTAGTGTAAACTAACCACAGACTTAAATAAACGACGTGGGAGGAAGATTAAATGGATATCAAGCAACTGGAGTTTTTTGTGACCGCCTGTGAACGGGGAAGCCTGTCTCAGGCGGCCATTTGTTTATATACTTCCCAGCCAAATGTGAGCAAAACGATCCGTTCTCTGGAGCGTGAGTTGGGAAGGCCGCTGCTTGAACGCAGCGGAAAAGGCGTTTCTCCAACGGTTTATGGAGAAACCGTTCTGGAATATGCAAAAATGATACTGAAAGCAACGGCGACCATTTCCTCTCTAGCGGTTCCGGATATGAAAAACAGTATCCGGATTTCCACTTATCCAAGCAATATGATCGCAAGGCTTCTGACAGATTTTTATAAAGAATGGGGACATGTGTATTCCATAGAGCACCATGAAGGAACGGTAGAGGACATTACGGAACAGGTACATCAGGGGATTTCTGAGATAGGGATCGTTTATGTGGCACAGCATCAGGTTCAGACCTTCCAGCACATTCTGTCCCATAAAAACCTGGAATTCATACCGTTAAAGACGAAGAAAATCTGCCTGTATGTGGGTCCCTGCCATCCTCTGTACTATGAGCAAAGCGTAGACTTTTCTGAGCTCCAGGAGCTGAAATTTGTCCGCGGAGTAAGAGATTTTTTTTCTATGGAGCACCATCTGGAAACAGTCAGCATGGGTCTGATCGATACAAAAAACCTGAACCATGCGGCCTACACAAACAGTGACCATCTGACTGTCAACCTTCTTTTATATACGGATGTATGCAGTCTGGGACTTGATTTTATGTATGAGCCCTATTCCCAGTATGATTTAAAAGCCCTTCCTATCAATGGCTGTGAACCATTTTTACAGGTCGGTTATGTAAAAGATCCAGCCCGCATTCTTTCCAGACAGGCAGAATGGATTCTGGAAAAATTTCAGCAAATGCTATAACAATCTGTTATGGAGTGGCAGAACAAATTACCATCTAGTAAGGCTGAACTAACTCTGATACAATAATGCAGGTCAGATAAAGCTATAAAAATTACTGGAGGTAAGCACTATGAAAAAAAGATTTCCGGCACTGGTTCTGGGAGGAATCCTGGCGCTTGGTCTTTTAAGCGGATGCGGACAGAAAGAAGCTGCATCATCGGTTTCAACAGCAGCATCGGAACCGGCCGCTGCAGTCAACGGTTCCGACCAGGAACTGGTTTTTGTAAATTATCGGGATATCCGGGATTTAAATCCACATCTGTATGCAGGAGAAATGTATGCCCAGAGCATTTTGTACGATACTCTGGTGAGCATTACAGAAGACGGATATGAGGGATGCCTGGCAGAAAGCTGGACCATCAGCGAGGATGGAAAAATATATACATTTAAAATCCGCAATGGAGTTACTTTTTCGGATGGAACCGTTTGCGATGCCAATGCAATCTTAGCGAATTTTAATGCAATTATTGAGAATAAAAATCGTCATACATGGCTGGAGATGATGAACCTGCTGGTTGGGGTATCGGCTCCGGATGACCATACATTTGTAATAGAATTGAGTGAAGCCTATTATCCAATGCTTACGGAATTAGGTTGTATCCGTCCTTTTGCCATGATTTCTCCCAATTGCATGATTAACGGAAGTACAAAAGACGGAGTGAGCGGGTATATCGGAACCGGTCCTTATGTGCTTACTGATTTCGAGACAGATCAATATGCCGTATTTGAGCGCAATGAAAATTACTGGGGAGAAAAGCCTAAAATTGAAAGGATTACCGTAAAAGTAATTCCTGATAACCAGACCCGTATTATGGCGCTGGAGTCTGGAGAGATCGATCTGATTTTTGGTAAAAATATGCTGGATGCAGATGCCATCAGTCAGTATGTGGACAGTGATAAATTTGAAGTTGCCCTTTCCAATCCTACCTCTACAAGACATATTGTATTAAACACGACGAATGAGATTCTCAGTGATACGGCTGTCCGTCAGGCACTGCAGCATGCGACCAACAGAACGGCAATTTCGGAAGGTATTTTTTATGGGCTGGAGCAGCCGGCAGATACGCTTTACGCAGCTACGGTTCCTTACTGTGATGTAGAACTGACACCATACGAATATAGTACAGAAACCGCATCCAGTATGCTGGATGAAGCAGGATGGATTATGGGAAGCAGTGGCATCAGGGAGAAAGGCGGAAAAAAACTGGAACTGGATTTATTGTATAACAGCGATAGTGTAACGGAAAAAACCATTTCTGAATATCTGCAGAGCGAATACCTGAAGCTTGGAATTTCCCTCAACATACATGGTGAGGAGGAGCAGTCCTACAGGGACAATATGAAAGCAGGTAATTTTGATATGGTATTCAACATCTGCTGGGGTATGCCTTACGATCCACAGTCTTCGCTGGCGGCAATGAGAGCACCGGTTTACGGAGATTTTGCGGCACAGCAGGGACTGGCAGATAAGAAAGAAATTGATCAGGCAATTACGGATATCCTGACTACCACAGATGAAGAGGAACGTCAGGAACTGTACCGGTTCGTTCTCACCCGTCTCCACGAGGATGCCGTATATATTCCTCTGACTTTTGAATGCAACAAGGCGCTTTATACAAAGAATTTACAAGGCGTTCATTTTGGAACAGACCAGTATGATGTTCCGTTTTCCGACATGTATTTTGAATAATCAGGAAAAGCCGTTTCTTCTGAGAAGCGGCTTTTTAAAAGATAAGACCTGAAAATCTATAAGAAAGAGGGGAAAAGCTGTGAAACGATATGTCATTCGCCGTCTGATGATGGCTGTTCCATTGCTGCTTGCGATTTCCTTTATCTGTTTTCTGTTTATCAATCTGATTCCATCTAATCCCGCAGAGGTTGCCCTAAGGGTACAGCAAATGCCTGTGATAACAGAAGAGGCCATTGCCAGGATGGAGGAAATGCTTGGTCTGAATAAGCCGTTTTTGATCCGGTATTTTGACTGGCTTGCAGGATGCCTGCAGGTAGACTTTGGAATCAGCTATGTGAATCCCAAAAGAACCGTAGCCGGAGAAATTTTAAGATGTCTTCCGGCCACCCTGCAGCTTGCGGGAGCTTCCTTTGTGATCGTATTGCTTTTGAGTATTCCAATCGGATTTTTGTGTGCAGTATACAAGGATGGATGGTTTGATAAGATGATGAGAAGCATTGTCTTTGTTACCACTGCCATGCCGCCTTACTGGGTTGGACTGCTGCTGATGTGGGCAATCGGTGTAAAATTTGGATGGCTGCCTACCAATGGAAACGGAACATGGAAGCATTTGATCCTTCCTGCATTTACAGTGGCATTAAGCTATATATCGACCTATATCCGGCTGATACGCAATAATATGCTGGAGAATATGAAACAGGATTATGTCCTTTATGCCAATGTCAGAGGATTATCTCCAAAATCGATCTGGGTAAAGCATGTTCTGAAAAATTCCATGCATACCTGCATTGTTGCAATGGGAATGAGTATCCCTCAGCTGATATCAGGTACCATTGTTGTAGAAAATGTATTTTCATGGCCGGGACTTGGAACTCTGTGCATCAGTTCTATTTTTAACAGGGATTATCCAGTTATTCAGACCTATGTTTTGCTGATCGGTGTTCTTTTTGTAGTATTTAATTTGATATTTGATATTTTGCAGACAGTGTCTGACCCACGGCTGAGAAAGGAGGATTAGAGAACATGGCAAAGCGTTTTTTTCAGAACAGAACGGCAGTTTTTACAACGTTTGCAGTTTTGCTCATTGCTCTTATTGGGATTTTTGCTCCGGTTATTGCCCCGAACGATCCCTATGAAACCAATATTATCAATAAGTTTGCTTCCTACAGCGTCCAGTACCCCCTTGGAACGGATCAGCTGGGCAGATGTGTGCTTTCCCGCATGATCTTTGGAATCCGCCCCACCTTGGGGCTGGCAGCTCTTACTATGGCAGGAACCATTGGGATTGGGGCAGTCCTGGGCATTATAGCCGGATATTTCAGAGGGATTGCAGAGGAGATTATTATGCGGATCGTAGATGTGATGCTCTCCTTTCCCAGCCAGATCATGGTATTTGCAGTGGTGGCCCTGCTGGGAGTCAGTGTCCAGAATGTGATCATTGCCAATGTGTTTATAAAATGGGCCTGGTATGCCCGCATGATCCGTACCGGAGTTATGCAGTACAGGGATAAAAATTTTGTACAGTTTTCCAGGTGCGTAGGCATGCCAGAGCGTTTTATCCTGTTCCGTCATTTGCTGCCGTCCATCACTTCTGATCTGGCAGTTCTGGCTTCTCTGGACATTGGATGGGCGATTATTAACATCTCTACATTATCTTTTTTGGGACTGGGAGTTCAGGCACCCACACCAGAATGGGGCGCTATGTTAAATGAGGCTAAGGAGGTTCTGACCAGCAACCCAACTCAGATGCTTGCGCCAGGAATTGCAATCGTTGCCCTTGTGTGCTGCTTTAATCTGCTGGGAGATGCGATGCGGGACGTTCTTGATCCAAAGGAGGTGGCAAAGTGACACCAGTATTTGAATTGAATCATCTTCAGGTATCCCTGCGAGGCAAAAAAAGGAATACGGATTTAGTGAAAGGCGTCTCTTTTTCGGTAAAGCAGGGGGAGTGCCTGGGAATTTTGGGGGAATCAGGAAGCGGAAAATCCATGTCAATTAAGGCAGCCATGGGGCTTCTTGATAAGAATTTTGTTGTTTCCGGAAGCGCGAAATTTCAGGGAGATGAGCTGGTTGGGAAAAATGCAGAGCAGCTGCGCAGGCTGAGAGGCGGGCAGGTTGGAATCGTACTGCAAAATCCCATGACCTGTTTCGATCCTCTGTACCGTATCGGAAACCAGATTGCAGAAACATTTGCAGCTCATCAAAAATGGGATGCCGGAGAAATAAAAGAGAGATCCATTGAAATGTTAGATAAAATGCAGATCCGAAATCCAGAGGAGGCACTGGAAAAATATCCACACCAGCTTTCCGGCGGAATGCTGCAGCGTATTATGATTGGAATTGCCATGTCCATGGAGCCGTCTCTGCTGATTGCAGATGAGCCTACCACTGCAATCGATGCTATTACACAGTTTGATATTTTAAATGAATTTGCAGTCATTAAACAAAAGCATAAGACCGCGATGATCTTTATTTCTCACGACCTTAATGCTGTTTCGCAGATAGCAGATAAAATTGTGGTTCTGAACCAGGGAACAGTAGTGGATCAGGGGGATTTCCATCACATTATCCACCATGCGGCAGATCCGTATACAAGGCTGTTGATTGAAAAACGGACGGATGTTATGAGAAAATACAGACAGGCGCTGGAAGGAGGAGAGTGCAGTCATGCTCAAGCTGGATAAGATATGCGTCAGCTTCCGCAGGGAATGCCAGGACAAGCTGTTTGGACATACAAAACAGCAGGTTTTATTTGATGTATCAGCGGAGGTGAAAAAAGGAACCTGCCTGGGGATTCTGGGAGAATCCGGAAGTGGAAAATCTACTATGGGCAGGGTGTTATGCGGACTTTTAAAACCGGATTCGGGAACCGTATTCCTCAATGGAGTTTCCGTATACGGTTCAAAACAGGGACGTAAGAATCTGCAGGATCGGTTAAGTATTGTTTTTCAGGACTATACAACCTCAGCCAATCCCCGTTTCAGAGTGGCGGATATTTTGAAGGAAGGCCTCTTTGTCCGTCAAAGACGAGAGAGGAAAAAGCTGAATCAGGAAAAGGAGATCCGCCGGCTGCTTGAGCTGGTAGGCCTGTCCTATGACTTTGCCGGTCGGTTTCCCCATGAACTGTCAGGAGGCCAGCTTCAGCGGATCTGCATTGCCCGGGCGGTTGCGTGTAATCCGGAGTTGATCTTATTTGATGAGGCGATTTCCTCACTAGATGCCCATACCCAGGTTCAGATCATGGATCTTTTGCTTGATTTAAAGGAAAAGCTTGGATTGACCTATATTTTCATTACCCATGATCTTACATCTATAACCTATCTTTGTGATGATGTGCTGTTTTTGTACCAGGGAAGGGTGACAGAGTATCTTCCGGTAAAGCAGCTAAGCGAAGCAAAGGATATCTATGCCAGAAAGCTTTTAGAATCTATTATCGTTTTTGACACAGAGGAGGCATCATGATCGTTTGCGGATACGAGATACAGGCGGGGGAAAAGAAACATATAAAAATTCCCGTCTTACAGGCGGAGGCAATGGAAGGAATTTGTATCTGTGGAAAAAATCAGGGGAAAACTCTGGTCATAACGGCAGGAGTTCACGGCTGCGAGTATGTGGGGATAGAAGCAGCGAAGCGAATGGCTGAGTTTCTTGACCCCATGGAATTGGCGGGAAACGTGATATTGATCCCTCTCGTAAACAGATGCGGATTTTTTGACGGCAGAAAGCAGGTGGTTCCGGAGGATGAAAAAAATTTAAACAGGGTTTTCCCTGGAAAATCGAATGGAACGATTTCTGAACGGATTGCTTATACCATGGAAGAATATATCTATCCCTGTGTAGATTTTCTGATTGATCTTCACAGCGGAGACAGCAATGAAGATTTGATTCCTCTTGTTTTTTATCCCACAAAGGGAGAGAAGGCGGTTAATGATAAAGCATTACAGGCAGCCAAAGTATTATCCGTACCTTACAGGGTAAGCTCTCAGGCGAAAAATGGATTATACAGCTGGGCCGTACAGAAGGGGATTCCGTCTCTTTTGATCGAACGGGGTTCAGGCGGTCTGTGGTCGGAGAATGAAGTGGAGCGGTGTATGGAGGATATGCACCGCATTATGGCATTTCTTGGGATAAAACAGGGTTCATATGAAAAAACATCGCAGGCAGATATAAAAGAAGCCGTTTATGAGGAGGCAGTCTCTGACGGTTTTTGGTATCCCTCTATTACAGCGGGGAAGCGGGTATGCTGTGGGGAAAAGCTGGGAGTTTTTGAATCCTTTCCGGCCGGGGAAAGAATGGAGATTCCGGCAAAATTCGATGGAGTTGTCTTATATCATACCACAGCTCTGGGAGTAAGGGCTGGAGAGGCATTGGCTGCATATGGGAAGATATAAGTGCAGAAGGATGTTGCGATCGGGTGTGCAGTTTTTATATCTGCACACCCTGTTTTATGGATGGTGCGCCTAGCGGCGCACGTTTCTAACAGGTTAAAGTCCCGAATCCGCCCGGTAGTGGGAAGGATATAGCCGAAGGCAAGGGTGTCCATCGTGAGGTGGGATCTGAAGGAAGCTGGATGTGAGGGACATACTAACTCACGGGCAAATCTCTGGTCTGATGAACAGAAATCTCATATGAGGTCATGCATGAGGGTAAGGCTGCCATCCAAGTCGAAGCCCAATAACTACACGGAATCATGCATGATAGATGAGGCAGATGGATGGAGAGGAAGAAACGTGTGGTACCTAGGGAGGTCTGTGCGGCACGCCTTGAAAGAGGTAACCATTACATAAAGCAATGCTGAACGCACAGAAGTCAGCAGAGGTCATAGTAGCCGAGAGGTGAAGGACTGATGGTGTATAAATAAAGGAAAGAAAAAGTCCGAGTCGCATCAGAACTTCCAGCAGCAATCGAAAGGGCATTTTCGACCGTTCGAGTTTCAGATTGTTTAGGGGGGGTTTGTTCGTGCAATTATGTGCGGTAATTTGATGGATTGCTATAGTTCCATCTCTCCCATGGTATCCATGAAGTGGGAACAGAAGTCAATCCATAGTCTGCTCACGATTTTGCTGGATAATGCTGTAAAATATTCGGATGAAGACGGAACTATCCTTGTGACCCTTGAGAAAAAGAAAAACAGGATCCGGCTATCCGTTTTTAATACGACAAAATCTATTTCCAGAGAACAGATTTCTCATTTATTTGACCGTTTTTACCGTACAGACAGCTCCAGAAATTCTGAAACGGGAGGATACGGGCTGGGATTATCCATCGCAGCTTCAACCGTGGCAGCCCATGGAGGGAAGATCACAGCTGAAACAAAGGATGAAAAATCCTTACAGATTTCAATCTTATTTCCGGCATAAGGCCTTATCGGCACTCCGCACAAGTTTATCTGTGCGGATTTTTTATTTTTTAAAAGCTTTTTTAAGTTGAGTTAAGGTCTGCTCCTTATAGTAAGAAAATCAAAAATATCAGGAGGAACTTGTATGGCATACTATGAACTTCAGCAGGTGAAAACCACAAATATGGGGAGCTTATTTAAACTTACATAGGAGGCAGAAGAATGAGAAAAAAGCAAATCGCAGGTATTTTTATTACAGGTATTATTTTATTATCCGGATGCGCCAGAAGCAGCACGGAACCAGGCACAGTACAAAGTGCAGATGAAACCCGGACAGCCGAAAATGATCCGACGAATGAAAGCATGGAAACAGGGGAAAATTCCGAAAAAACCACATCTTTTGAAATAGATACATCCGATATGTTTTCTGACAGCGACAGAAATGTGGAATATAATGAAGCGGAAAGTACAATCATCCAGCTGTCCGATGAAGGTTCCTTCTGTGATACGGACACCGTTGTGATCGATCAGAATACGGTAACGATTACGGATGAAGGAACCTATCTTCTTTCCGGAAGCCTGTCAGACGGTATGCTCATTGTAAATGCCGAAACTACAGATGAAGTACATCTGGTATTTAACCAGGCAGCCATTTCCAATCAGGATTCGGCGGCGGTCTATATTGCGTCTGCCGATAAAGTGTTTCTTACGCTGGCAGATGGTACAGAAAACGCCGTATCAAATGGAGGCGTCTACGCAGACATTGATGAGGATACGATCGATGGGGCAATCTTCTCAAAAGCCGATCTGTTGTTCAACGGAACGGGAAAACTTATAGTAACCGCAGCAGCCGGACACGGGATTGTGTCAAAAGCCGATCTGATCTTTGCTGATGGCAGCTATGAGATTTCGGCGGCTGAGCATGGGATTGAAGGAAAAGACAGTGTGCGCATTGCTGAGGGAACGTATGAAATCCTTTCAGGAAAAGATGGAATTCACTCTGAGAATGATGAAGATGAAACTCTTGGATTTATCTATCTGAAGGATGGAATATTTAAAATCCAATCCCAGGGTGACGGGATCAGCGCTGGAAACTGGCTGCTGGCAGAAAATGGAACCTATGAAATAACTACAGGACAGGGAGGCGTTTCCGCAGAAGAAAAAAACAGTCTGGAACAACACAAACAGGAGGAGCAGGAAAAAAGTGCGAAAGGTATAAAGGCCGGAGCACAAATGCTTTTGAAAGAGGGAACGTATTGTTTGGATACAGAAGATGATTCAATCCACTCTAATGGAGATGTTTTTATCACCGGAGGAGATTACACTCTGTCTTCCAGAGATGATGGAATCCATGCAGATGACGGAGCTGCCATTTCCGGAGGCAGTATTAAGATTTCAGAAAGCTACGAAGGAATAGAAGGTTTGACGATCGATATTACAGGAGGACAGATCGATATTACAGCATCTGACGACGGTGTGAATGCTGCCGGAGGCAGAGACGGAAGCAGTATGGAAAAAGGACAAGATCCGTTTGTATCTATGGAAGGAGCCTATATTTCAATTTCAGGCGGCAGTCTGAGAATCAACGCGTCAGGAGATGGGATTGATTCAAATGGAGATCTTATGATTTCCGGTGGAGAAACCTATTTATCCGGACCGGTCAATGGTGGAAATAGTTCATTGGATTATAATGGAAAAGCAGTGGTCACAGGAGGAATTTTTGCTTCATCAGGCGCATCCGGTATGGCACAAAACTTTGATCTATCTTCTACCCAGGGGATAATAATGGTTACTTTGAATCCGCAGGAAGCCGGAACGCAGATCGCCCTGAAAAACAGTGACGGCACAGAGCTTTTATCCTGGAAAGCAGAAAAAGAATATTCATCTGTCCTCATTAGCAGCCCGGATATCAGACAGGGAGAAAGCTATTCATTAACAGCCGGTACGGAGGAGAAAATGATTACTATGGACAGTCTTGTTTACGGCGCCGATATTCCTGAAAATGGAAAGGCTCCCGTTGGCAGTGAGACTCCTAAAGGCGGTAGGGGGCCTGAGAACGGCGAAGTTCCCACAGGCGGGAGAGCGCCCATGGAAAGGGAACCAGCGGAGAATGGTAAAAGACCCGGAGAAATGGACAATAAACCGGGAATGGGAGAAAAACCCGATAATGAAAATAAAAAAGAAATCCAGTAAATGTGTGGGATGTATAGTTGACACAGGAAGAATATTACGGTAGCCTTCTGAAAAAATGAAAGAAATATTTAGAGCAGCTGGCAGGACAATACCCTGTCCGTGAAACAGAAGATGGTATTCATCCGATGGGGAAGCAGCCATTAAGGGGATTTCATAGAGAAAAAAATTAGTAAGATTTACACGGAATGAACTGCAGAGGTTGACAGCAGAAATTCAGATCCTATCGTAAAAAAGGAAACTGCGGTCATTTTCATGACCGCAGCCTATGAAGACATACTCCCGGGAGGTTCCCGCTTTATCAATAACCTACAATGTTTTTTTTCGTTCATCCTCTTCCTGACCTGGATCGTCCCCATGCTTTAATACCCTTGCCATCAGCGCCATAGCATAAAACAGGACGGAAAAGAAGAGGATCGAAAAAGCCACAGCCATCAGTGTATTTTTGGAAGCCCCGGTAAGAGCCAGAATAAAAAACAGGAGAACAAGCCCTGCAAGGAGAAGGACTCCAAGAAGAGCCAGAATACGTTTTAATTTCATTCCTCTGCCAGCGCCTCCCATAATTCGTAAAGTTTTTCCAGTTTTTCACTGATGGAATCCTTTTCTTTGTTCAGCTCCATCAGTCTGGACACATCGGTATAGACTTCTTCCAACGCCAGCAGCTCATTGATCTCGCTGTCTCTTGTTTCTAACTGGTGGATGGCGTCTTCGGTCTTTTTAAGTTCATTCTGACGTTTGCGGATCCTGGCCTGCTCTTCCTTCTGAGCCTTCCAGTCAAGCTTGGCCCCTGTATCTGAAGCAGAAGAGGAGGCAGCGGTACCGGAAGAAGCTCCCGTTCCGGCATCAGCCGGACGGCCTAAAGCTGATTTTGGAGCCTCAGAGCCTCGTCCTGCAAAAAATGCAGCCTCCACATCCTCCTTTTTCTCCAGATAATAATCATAATTGCCAATATAATTTATAAAGGACTGTCCGGTCAGATCCAGAATCCGGGTAGCGGTGCGGTTGATGAAATAGCGGTCATGGGACACGTAAAGCACCGTTCCTGTATATCGGTTTAATGCACTTTCCAGAATCTCCTTTGAGGTAATGTCCAGATGGTTGGTGGGCTCGTCAAGGAGCAGGAAATTGGCGTCAGAAAGCATAAGCTTTGCAAGTGAAACGCGGCCCCGTTCGCCGCCGCTTAAATCCTTGATCAGCTTAAACACATCATCACCGGTAAAGAGGAAAGAAGCAAGGGTATTGCGGATCTGAGTGTTGTTCATATTGGGATAGGTATCCTGGATTTCCTGAAACAGGGTTTTATCCATGTGGAGGACCTGATGCTCCTGATCGTAGTAGCCGATATGAACCTTGGCGCCCAGGCGGATTTCTCCGGCATCAGCAGGGATCAGGCCGTTTATGATCTTAAGAAGCGTGGTCTTTCCGGTACCGTTATTTCCGATAACCGCAATCCGTTCCCCACGTTTGATTTCAAAGCTGCCATGTGTAAATAATGTCTGAGTATCAAAGGACTTGCTTAAGTCTGTGACGGTGAGTACATCATTTCCGCTGACTACGTCCGGTTCCAGACGGATATCCATGGAATCGTTGATTTCCACTGGCTTTTCCAGACGCTCGATTTTATCCAGCATCTTTTCCCGGCTTTCTGCCCTTCGGATGGATTTTTCACGGTTAAATGATTTTAATTTGGCAATGACCGCTTCCTGATGGCGGATTTCCTGCTGCTGATTTAAGTAAGCACGGATCTGTGCGTCTCTGAGCATGGCTTTTTTATCGCTGTAGGCGGAGTAATTGCCGGAAAAAACAGTGGCGGTGCCATTGTCCAGCTCGATGACCTTTGTAACCACACGGTCCAGGAAATACCGGTCGTGGGCCACGATGATCACGCTTCCTGAATAGCCCTTTAAATAGGTTTCCAGCCATGCAATAGACTCCATATCCAGATGGTTGGTGGGCTCGTCCAGAAGCAGGATATCGGGTTTGGTTAAGAGAAGCTTGCCTAAGGATACACGGGTTTTCTGGCCGCCGGAGAGCGCCTGGATGGGCTTTGAAAATTCATCCTCTGAAAATCCCAGACCCTTTAATACCCCCGTAATTTCACTGCGGCAGGCGTAGCCGTTTTCCAGCTCGAACGCGTGGTTTAAGCGGCTGTATTCGGAAAGCATAGCCTCCAGTTCTTCACCGGAGGCAGATTTCATGGACTGTTCAAGGTTTCGTAGACGCTCCTCCATTTCAAGGATAGGCCGCTTTACCTCTAAAAGAGCGTCATAAATGGTCTCAGCGCCCTCCAGATCCTGATGCTGGGCCAGATATCCGATGGAAGCGCCCTTGGCCCAGGTTACACTTCCCTCATCTGGTGCCAGATCACCGATGATGATCTTTAAAAGAGTGGATTTTCCCGCGCCGTTAATCCCTACGACAGCGGCTTTTTCATGTTCCTCTATATGAAATGAGACCCGTTTGAGGATATGGTTATCTCCAAAGGACCGGCTGATGTTGCTGCATGACAGGATCATTTCAAAACTCCTTTTTTAGCATAAATTCTATGTTTTTTGCATAATATGCACCAATCAGTATAATATAGGAACATATTTTTTTCAAGAACATCCTGAAAGTGATTTGACATTTTTTTAACGCCCGATTATAATAGAAAGCATTAGATTGAATCATATAAGGAGAGGGTGGCACAGGATGGAACGCAAGGAAATATCGAAAGCGGTTATTTCGAGACTGCCCCGCTATTACCGCTATCTGGGGGAGCTGATTGAAGAAGGAGTGGAGCGTATCTCTTCCAATGAACTGAGCAACCGCATGAAGGTTACAGCTTCTCAGATCCGCCAGGATCTGAATAATTTCGGCGGCTTCGGACAGCAGGGCTATGGCTATAATGTAAAATATCTGTACTCGGAAATTGCAAAGATTCTGGGAATCGACCAGCAGCACAATCTGATCATCATCGGAGCCGGAAATCTGGGACAGGCAATCGCCAATTATACAAATTTTGAACGGAGAGGTTTTGTGATCAAAGGGATGTTTGATATCAATCCCAAGCTGATCGGTCTGGTGATCCGCGGGATTGAAATCCGGTCCGTGGACGATCTGGAAAGCTTTATAAAAGAGAATGAGATCCAGATCGCGGCTCTTACCATACCAAAGACAAAGGCTCCCGAGATTGCGGATCGTCTGGTAGCAGCAGGAATCAAGGCAATCTGGAATTTCGCCCATACGGATCTTGTTGTACCGGAGGATGTAGTTGTGGAAAATGTGCATCTGTCTGAAAGTCTGATGCGGCTGTCCTACCGGGTATGCAGTATGCTGGACCGGGATGAAAAAAACGAACGCACAGGAAGCAAGTAGGATGATACTGGGAGTTGGAACCGATCTGATCGAAATAAAGCGCATGGAAAAGGCCTGCAGGAGGCCTCATTTTGTCGCTCGCACATTTACGGAGACGGAAAGCCGGCAAGCGAAGGGGTCTGCCTCTAAGCTGGCCGGCTCTTTTGCTGTGAAGGAGGCCGTGGCAAAGATGTTCGGCACCGGGTTCCGGGGATTTATGCCCGGAGATATCGAGGTGCTTCGGGATGAGCTTGGAAAACCCTATGTCAATCTTTACGGCGGCGCTAAAAAGCGATCTGAGGAAATGGGGCTGACACAGATCCATGTGTCTATCTCCAATACAGAGGATTTTGCCATGGCATTTGCAGTGGGCGAAAAGGAAACGTCCGCAGAGAGGAGAACATGATATGAGAACCCTTCTGACAGGTAGAAAGATGAAAGCAGTGGATCATTACACCATCCATGAGGTCGGGATTCCTTCCCTGGTTTTAATGGAGCGGGCAGCTTTGGCGGTCGCAGACTGCGCATTAAAGGCAGCCCGAGCATTTGCCGCACACAGTCCGGTCTGGGCGCTGTGCGGTGTGGGAAATAATGGAGCGGATGCAGCGGCGGCAGCCCGGATGGTTTATTTAAAAGGACTTCCTGCAGTTATTTTTCTGGCCAGTTCAGAGGAAAAGGCGACAGAAGAATTAAAGCTCCAGCTTTCCATTGCCAGGAAGCTGGGGATACCTGTAAAAAAATGGGAACTTATGAAAGAGGAAGCAGAAAACTGCGGGATTCTTTTCGACGGCCTTTTCGGTGTGGGATTAAGCCGGGAAATCCAGGGAGAATACAGAGCCTGTATGGAGCTTGCAGCAGAGATTCTTAAAGGGAATGGAAAAACAAAGCCATGGTGCATTGCTGTCGATATTCCTTCCGGGATCCATTCCGGTACGGGAGCGGTGATGGGGATTGCTCTGAAAGCAGATGAAACCGTAGCCTTTGGCTGGGAGAAGATTGGAACTGCCGTATATCCGGGAAGGGACTATGCGGGAAATGTTACGGTTGCAGACATCGGTTTTCCTGAGGAGGCCTTAAGGGCAGAGCCGGAAGAGGAGGATCCGATCTCTATGGCGTATGCCTGCGAGGAAAGCGATTTAAACCGGGTACCGGAGCGGAAAGCCTATTCAAATAAAGGGACCTTTGGCCGCGTGCTGATCGCAGCAGGCTCTAAAAACATGAGCGGAGCAGCTTATCTTAGCGCTCTTGGAGCCTACAGGGCCGGAGCTGGACTTGTAAAAATCCTGACCGTGGAAGAAAACAGGACGGTTTTACAGACCCTTCTTCCGGAAGCCATTATTTCTTCTTATCGTCCGGAAGAGCTTTTAGGCGGGAGAGAGGATTTTAAGGAACGGATCGAGGCTGAGATGAACTGGGCAGATGTGGTGGTTTTAGGCCCTGGTCTTGGAAGCGAGCCTTATGTGGAATATCTGGTAGAGGATATCCTTACAAGCGCCTTTGTGCCTGTGATCATTGATGCGGACGGCTTAAATACCATTGCATCTCACCCCTATCTGACCTCCTACTATACGGAAAATATTGTGATCACTCCCCATTTGGGGGAAATGGCGCGGCTTACAAGCCAGAAAATCAGTGAAATTCAGGCCGATCTTCCGGCTGCGGCATTTTCCTATGCATCCCACTACGGGATTACCTGCGTTCTTAAAGATGCGGCAGCCGTGACCGCAGGAAAAGAGGGGACTTTATATATCAATACCAGCGGAAGCAGCGCTATGGCAAAGGCCGGATCCGGAGATGTGCTTACCGGCATCCTGGCCGGGCTGATGGCCCTGGGAATGGAGGAAGAGGAAGCAGCCGCTTTGGGCGTTTATATTCATGGGCTGGCAGGAGAGCGTGCAGCCGGAAATAAGCTTCACAGCCTGCTTGCATCAGAGATTGCTGAGGCAGCCGGGGCCTTTATGGATCGGCAGAAGGAGGAAATCAAAACAAAATGAGACCTTACAGCAGAGTATATGCAACGGTAAATCTGGATGCCGTTGTTTCTAATATGAAAGCTATGAGAGAGGCCCTTCCGGCCTCTACAGCCATTATGGGTGTCGTAAAGGCAGACGGCTACGGCCATGGAGCAGTTCCGGTGGCCTGGGCCATGGATCCGTATGTGGAAGGTTATGCGGTATCTAATATAGACGAAGGGATCAATCTGCGCCGCCATGGGATCCAAAAACCGATCCTGATTTTAGGTGTGACCCACAGACAGCGGTTTGAGGAGCTTTTGCAGTACAAGATCACCCCGGCTATGTTCCGTTTAAAAGAAGCCAAGGAATTATCCTGTCTGGCAAAGGAAAGAGGCCTTACGGCCAAAATCCATCTGGCCCTTGATACAGGCATGAGCCGGATCGGCATGGCTCCCAGCAGGGATGCTGCAAAGGAGGCAGCCGGGATGGCGTCCCTTCCGGGCATTGAAATCGAGGGGCTTTTTACCCATTTTGCAAGAGCAGATGAGACAGACAAGACCTTTTACAGGGAGCAGTATGACAAATATCTGGCCTTTTTAGGTTATCTGGAGGAATATGGGGTCAATATTCCCATCCGCCACTGTTCCAACAGCGCCGGGATCGTAGAAGATCTGGATTCAAACCATATGGATATGGTCCGTGCCGGAATCTGTATTTATGGTCTTTATCCATCGGATGAAGTGGATCGAAGCCGGATTCGACTGACGCCTATAATGGAAATTAAGAGCTTTATCACCTATATTAAGGAAATAGGACCAAAAACGCCAGTAAGCTACGGCAGCACCTTTGTATCAGATAAGACTATGCGGGTGGCAACCATTCCTACCGGATATGCGGACGGTTACAACCGCGCTTTGTCCAATAAAGGTTTTGTCCTTATCCGCGGAAAGCGGGCCAGGATCCTTGGCCGGATCTGCATGGATCAGTTTATGGTCGATGTGACGGATATCCCTGAGGCAAAAGAGGATGATGAGGTTACTTTGATCGGAAGGGATGGGGAAGAAGAGATCACAGTAGAAGAAATGGCTGCCTGCTCAGGTGGTTTCCACTATGAGATCATCTGCGATATTGGAAAGCGGGTGCCCCGAGTCTATATAAAAGACGGTGCGATTGCAGGAACAAAGGATTATTTTGATGACCGCTACGAAGGGTTTGAAGAGCCATAAGATATTTATAAGAGGTACAGACACGCTCCCTGGACTGTCCCCCTACATATGCTGATAGTGTATCAGTACATGGGAGGGGAAAGCTATGATCATCAGACGGGGAGATATCTTTTATGCGGATCTTCGCCCGGTTGTGGGCTCTGAACAGGGAGGTGTGCGTCCGGTGCTGATCATTCAGAATGATGTGGGAAACCGACATAGTCCTACGGTAATCTGTGCAGCGATCACCTCCCGTATGAATAAGGCAAAACTGCCTACTCATGTAGAGCTGAAAGCCAGAAACCGGAGTCTGGTCAGGGATTCTGTCATTTTACTGGAGCAGGTACGCACCATTGATAAACAGCGGCTGAGAGAAAAAATCTGTCATATTGACGGGGAAATGATGAGACGGGTAGATGAGGCTATGCGGATCAGCCTGGAGCTGGGAACGCGAGAAAGGAGTTTTTGAATTTACTATGGAGGATGGAAGCTGGGGGCCTGGAAAAAAGCTTTTTGCAGCTTTAAGGCGCTTTGGGATCAAGTTACACGGTTATGAGGATGTAACGGAAGAAGATATTATGACCATGGTCAATGAAGGCCATGAGCAGGGGGTGCTGGAAGCAGATGAAACAGAAATGATATCCAATATTTTCCAGCTTGGTGACACAACGGCAGAAGATATTATGACTCACCGAACCGGGATCACGGCTCTTGACGGTTCCATGAAGCTGGAGGCTGCCCTTGATTTTATGCTGGATGAGGGCATAAATACACGGTATCCCGTATATGGCGAGGATATGGATGATATTATCGGGATCCTTCATCTGAGAGATGCGGCCATGCTGGCCCGCAAAGCAGAATTCAGGGAACAGGAAATCCGTAAAGTGCCGGGACTTTTAAGAGAGGCGGCTTTTATCCCTGAGACAAAAAAGATTGATTCTCTTTTTAAAGAAATGCAGTCGGAAAAGATCCATATGGAAATCGTGGTAGACGAGTATGGACAAACCGCAGGCCTGGTGACCATGGAGGACATTTTAGAAGAAATCGTGGGGAACATCATGGATGAATATGACGAGGAAGAGCACTATATGACCGAAAGAGAGGACGGTTCCTGGCTTATCAGCGGACTGGCTCCCTTTGATGAGGTTTCAGAGGCGCTAAAACTCAGCCTGGGAGAGGACGAGGAGGAGTACGATACATTAAACGGTTTTCTTACATCCCGGTTAGACCGGATTCCGGCAGAGGGCGAAAAGCCCTCCATCGACCAGTCCGGCTGGCATTTTCAGGTGTTAACGATCGGAAATAAGAAAATTGAAAGCGTACTTGCAAAAAAACTGCTGGAAGACAGGAAAAACAGAATGAACGAGGAAGGAATGGAAACGAACGATGAGACAGCTGATGATCCGCACGGGAGAAATGCTCCGTGACCGGAGATTTCTTAAAAAAGCGCTGATGATCGCATGCCCTGTGGCACTGCAGGGTATGCTTAATACAGTAGTAAATATGGTAGATACTCTGATGATCGGAGGCCTTGGCTCCAGCGCCATTGCCGCCGTGGGACTTGCAAATAAGTATTTTTTTGTATTTTCACTGCTGGTATTCGGCATTGTCAGCGGAGCCGGTATTTTAGCGGCCCAGTACTGGGGTAATGGAGATGTAAAGAGCATACGGAAAGTATTGGGCTTATCTATTCTCCTGGCCGCAGCCGGAGCACTTGTATTTGTGCTCCCGGGATTGATCTGGCCCCATCAGGTGATGCGGATCTTTACAACCAGTGAGAGCAGCATTGAACTGGGCATAAAATATCTTCGGATCGCCGTGCTCACATACCCTTTTATTGCCATGACAAATGTGTACGTCGCCATGCTGCGGGCTGTAAATAA
Source organism: Enterocloster sp. HCN-30185 (assembly GCF_037890305.1). Lineage (NCBI taxonomy): Bacteria > Bacillati > Bacillota > Clostridia > Lachnospirales > Lachnospiraceae > Enterocloster > Enterocloster sp. HCN-30185. Next base: position 245,333 of record NZ_JBBKBT010000004.1, on the reverse strand, counting down.
GGTTGTATATCCTGTGGTATGCAGCTGTATTGCAATTGCTATCAATGTTGTTTTAAACTATGTGCTGATCTTTGGAAAATTCGGTGCTCCGCAGATGGGCGTGGCAGGCGCTGCCTGCGCGACTTTGATCGCCCGGTGCATTGAGGTCAGTCTTGTGCTCCTATATGTTTACGGCAAAAAGCTTCCTCTGGCCTGCGGCTTTAAAGGCCTGTTTGGATGGAGCAGGGATTTTATCCTCCGTTTCGCAGATACATCGGCTCCGGTTATTGCAAATGAATTTATGTGGGGACTGGGGACTACACTGTACTCTCTGGCATATGGCCGTATGGGAGATGACGCAGTGGCGGCCATTACCATTGCTACCACGATCCAGGATATTTTTGTAGTGCTGTTCCAGGGCTTAAGCGCGGCTACAGCCGTCATTCTTGGAAATGAACTTGGCGCGGGAAAGATAAAGAGAGCAGAAAAATATGCCACCCAGTTTTTTATCCTGCAGTTTATCATAACTATGGCAGCTGACCTTGTGATGGTGGCAGGACGGTGGCAGATCATCGGGATTTATACCATTACCCCTCAGGTAGCCATGGATGTAAATCTTTGCCTGCTGGTATTTGCCCTCTATATGCCTGCAAAAATGTTTAACTATGTAAATGTGGTAGGTGTTTTAAGAAGCGGCGGCGACACGAAAATGTGCCTCTTTTTGGACACCAGCGGCGTGTGGATCATCGGTGTTCCGCTGGCTTTTCTGGGAGCGCTTGTATGGCATCTTCCGATTTATCTGGTATACGCTCTGGTACTTTCTGAGGAAATCTATAAAATGATTTTGGGCTATTGGCGGTACCGTCAGAAAAAATGGCTAAGAAATCTGGCTTTGGATCTGTAAAAGACTGTCATTTTGGTTGAAAACCAGCCTTCTATCTGTTATAATCCTCTTATATATTTTTCGGGGGATGAGTGACCTATGTCGGGCAGATAAGGAGGAGTTACATGAAAAAACATCCATTGGGACAAAACCCTGATTTCCGGAAGCTTTTTCAGCAGCTGAATGGACAGTACAGCGGTAAAAAGCCGGAAGACGGGCAGGGGGAGAAGGACGGGACGCCGGAGCCGGAGCGCTTTGATTCCAACGGCAACCCGGTAAAAAAGAAGAAAAAAAGACGCCGTTTTGCCAGAGGGGGAAAGGTGGCAGCTGCGGCTGTTATACTGATCCTTCTGGGTACGAACAGCTACTATATTCTGGATGAAGAAAATTATGCAGTTGTCAGTACGCTGGGAAGTGCCCAGGCAGTATCTCAGGCAGGGCTTCATTTTAAAATCCCATTTATCCAGAATGTGCGCCGGGTATCCAAGGGCATTAAGGGAATGCCGATTGGCTATGACCCTGAGACCGGAACGAGTGATGAATCTGAATCTATCATGATCACCAAGGATTTTAACTTTGTAAACACGGATTTCTATTTGGAATATATGGTAAATGACCCGGTCAAATATCTCTACGCATCCTCAGAGCCTGTTGCCACCTTAAAAATGCTGGCCCAGTCCTATATCCGCGATACGGTGGGAACCCACAATGTAGACGATGTAATTACCACAGGAAAATCTGAAATCCAATCAGAAATCAAGGAAAAACTTACAAACCGTATGATGGAAGAGGATATCGGTCTTGCAGTGGTAAATATTACCATTCAGGACGCCTTTCCTCCTACCACAGAGGTACTGAATGCCTTTAAAAACGTGGAAAATGCCAAGCAGGGAAAGGAAACTGCCATCAATAATGCCAATAAGGACCGAAATGAAAAAATTCCTCAGGCAGAAGCTCAGTGCGACCAGATTATAAAGGATGCAGAGGCAGAACGGGAAGCCCGTATCAATGAGGCCCAGGGCCAGGTGTCGCGATTTGAACAGATGTATGCGGAATATACCAAATATCCTCTGATCACAAGACAGCGTATGTTTTATGAGACTATGGAAGAGGTTCTGCCTCATATGAAGCTTTATATTGTAGATGAAAGCGGGACTCAGAAGCTGCTGCCCCTGGATCGTTTTGCAGAAGCCATGGAACAGCAGACAGCCTCCGGCCAGCCATCCGGAGAGATCACCATAGAGGAGGCGCAGGAATGAAAAAAGTCGGTATCATAGCAGGTTTTGCTGCGGCGGCTGCTGCGGTTTTACTGGGAGCGTCCTTAGTGGTGACCTATCCCAACGAGTATAAGCTGATCCGCCAGTTCGGCGAGATCGTCCGGGTAGTGGAAACTCCGGGAGTGAGCTTAAAGGTGCCTTTTCTTCAGACAGGGACTTCCATTCCAAAGTCCCTTCAGATCTATGACATCCCCCAGTCGGATGTAATTACAAAGGATAAAAAGACCATGATCGCCGATGCTTTTGTACTGTGGAAGATCTCTGACCCGGTGCTCTTTACCAGACATTTAAACGGACAGGTAGCTCAGGCCCAGTCCCGTATTGCGGCTTCTGTTTTTTCCACTATGAAATCTGTCATTTCCAACATGGATCAGGCCGAGATCATTGAAAACAGAGACGGAAAGCTGGCTCTTGATATCAGCAGCGGAATTGGAGATTCTCTGGACGGCTATGGCATTCAGGTAATGGCGGTAGAAACCAAGTCTTTAGATATGCCGGATGACAATAAGCAGTCTGTTTACGACCGTATGATCTCTGAGCGGAACAACATTGCCGCTTCCTATACGGCTCAGGGAAATTCCTCTGCCCAGAAGATTAAAAATGACACCACAAAAGAGGTGTCTGTGATGAAATCCAAGGCGGCCGCTGAGGCGGAACGCATCCGTGCAGAAGGAGAAGCCCAGTATATGCAGATTTTATCTAATGCCTATAATGACGCCAGCAAGGCAGATTTTTACAATTTTGTCCGCTCTCTGGATGCGGCAAAGGCGTCTCTTACGAGCGGAAATAATACGCTGATCCTTGATAAGACTTCACCCATTGCCCAGATCTTTTACGGGTACTGATTTTGAGGGCAGGATAGGAAAGAAACAGATGCAAACGAGCGGACATGGGAAACTGTGTCTGCTCTTTTTAGAAAATTCCAAAAAAACCTTGTATTACAGCTCATTTCATATTATACTTGTTTGGAATGAAAATTGCTTAATTACAGGAGTTTTTCCATGAGAGTTATCGCAGGCAGTGCCAGAAGGCTGCTTTTAAAAACAATAGAAGGTCTGGACACACGTCCAACTACAGACCGGATCAAAGAGACACTTTTTAATATGCTCCAGCCCCAGATTCCCGGATGCTTTTTTCTGGATCTTTTTTCCGGAAGCGGTGCCATCGGGATTGAAGCCTTAAGCAGAGGAGCCAGAAAGGCAGTCTTTATTGAAAATAATCCAAAAGCGGTGGAGTGTATCCGCGAAAATCTGAGCCGTACCCACCTGGAAGAGGGGGCTCTTGTTTTGGAATCTGACGTAATTGCAGGACTTAAGCGGCTGGAAGGAAGAAATTATCGTTTTGACCTGATTTTTATGGATCCGCCCTATGGAATGGAACTTGAAAAACGGGTTCTGGAGTATCTTTCGGGTTCACCGATGGTAACAGAGGATACACAGATCATAATAGAAGCGTCCAAAGAAACGGATTTTGGCTGGTTAGAGGAAGCTGGTTACCATATGACAAAAGAAAAAATATACAAGACCAACAAGCATATCTTTGCTGGCAAGGGAGAATAAATGAAAATTGCAGTATATCCAGGCAGCTTCGATCCGGTCACTCTGGGTCATTTGGATATTATTAAGCGTACCGCATCCATGTTTGATAAGGTAATTATCGGAGTATTAAATAATCGGGCAAAATCGCCCCTGTTTACGGCCAGAGAGCGGGTAGAGTTGTTAGAGGAAGTGACAGGAGATATTCCCAATGTGGAAGTTCAGGCGTTCCATGGCCTTCTGATCGACTTTGTCCGCCAAAATGATGCCAAGGTGATCGTAAGAGGTCTTCGCGCCATCACGGATTTTGAATATGAGCTTCAGATGGCCCAGACAAACAGGGTCATTGCCCCTGAGATCGATACCATATTTTTGACGACCAACCTGAAATACTCCTATTTAAGTTCCAGCATTGTGAAGGAAATCGCGGAGTATGACGGTGATATCAGCGGCTTTCTCCATCCGGCCACAGCCAGACGAGTAAGAGAAAAGCTGGAAGAGATAAAAAAAGTACAGGGATGAAGGAGATCGTAATATGAGCAGAATTGAACAGTTGATAAGCGAGATTGAAGAATATATTGACAGCTGCAAGTCTCAGGCGCTGTCCAAAAGCAAGATCATTGTGAACAAAGAGGAGATGGAGGAGCTTTTGGTAGAGCTTCGTATGCGGATCCCGGATGAAATCACAAAGTATCAGAAGATCATCAGTCAGCAGCAGACCATCTTAAATGACGCCAGATCCCAGTCCGACGCCATGCTTTCTGAGGCAAAGGCTCAGGCAGATGCCATGATCGCCCAGGCGACAGAGCAGGCAAATTCCATGGTAAGCCAGGCTTCAGAGGAGGCAAACTCCATGGTAGCTCAGGCTAATGAGCAGACGACAGAGATGATCAATGAGCATGAGATCATGCAGCGGGCCTACAGCCATGCGGAGGAGGTTATTTCACAGGCCAATATCCAGGCTCAGGCAATCGTAGATGCCGCAGTGAATGACGCCAATAATATCCGACAGGGCTCCATTCAGTATACGGATGATATGCTCCGCAGCCTGCAGACCATTCTTAACCACACCATGGACAACGCAAAGGGGCGTTTTGACGCATTTATGAGTTCCATGCAGTCCAGCTATGATATTGTTTCTGCCAACCGCAATGAGCTGTCCGGAGGGATTGTGAAAGAGGAGAATGCAGAGGCTGCGGCTGCTGTGGAGAATCAGGAAACACAGGCTGATTAAATACCGATCTGCAGGCTTTGATTTATGAAAAAGCACAGAGCAAAGGCCGCGCAGGAAAGGACGCTGTGGAAAAACTTCCACAGAATATAGTGCCGGATAGACAGTCCGGCACTTTTTAGTACACTTTTTGTCTGAAAGATCCCGGAAATCCCCCCAAAAGCTCCGGCTGCTGTGATAAGAAGGGCTCCGGCAAAGCCGGGAACAGAGCCTGAGATCGCCTGGATGCCTGTAGTGATTTCTACCGCGCCTAAGAGGGCGCATCTTAGCGTAAGAGGGAGAAGGGAATCTGGAAGTGCACTCAGATACAAAGCCAAAATGGAAAAAATCATAATATAAAGGCCGATTTTCTCCATGGTTTCCAGACAGTCCATTAAGTGGGCGTCAAAGGAAACGCGTGTATGCTCCGATTTATAGTTATCCTGTCTGCAAAGAGACGCTTCCTGATTCAGATGATAACATTTTTTTGCCAGAAAAGAAACCGGAAGTATGGGCAGATACAAAGCGGTGAGAAAGATCCAGGGCGGACAGGCATTTGAAGAAGAAAAAAGGGATGCGGCCTGAACGCAGATATAACCCAGGATAAACATGGGGCTGGGGTGGTTGCTGACGGCAAGAAGCGTTCTGGCTTCATTAAGTTCAATCCGTCCTTCTTCCAGGAAACGGCTGTCCATCCGTGCTCCCATGGGGTATCCGCATAGAAGGCCCGTGATAAAGACAAAGCTTCCCGGCTGGGACAGGCCCATAAAACGGGATAAAAAAGGGAAAAGGGGCTTTGTGAGCAGGGGAACGCCGTTTAGGGCCACGATCATGCCGGAGCAGATCATAAAGGGCAGAAGGGTGGGAAGAACCACATCCGCCCAGAGAAGAAGCCCATTTCTGGCTCCTGTGAGGGCCAGAGCCGGGCAGGCAAGAAGAAGGATGAGGCAGAAGACTGCCCCCAAACTGCCGAGGGAGTGTTTCATGAAGAACCTTAGAGGGTGGGAGTTTTGTATCAGTATATGGAAGAAGTACAGTAATATAACCAATATGGAAAAACATTGAAAGGTCAAAAAGATGACAGATGTGAAAATGCTCCCAAAAGACTTTCTTGCCGGGATGAAAGAACTTTTGGGAAAGGAATACGACCAGTATATAAAAAGCTATGAGGAAGAATGGAAACCGGGACTGAGAGTGAACACGCTTAAGCTTTCTCCTGAGGAATTTTTAGAATTTTCTCCCTGGAAACTTTCTCCAGTCCCTTGGACGAAAAATGGGTTTTATTATGACAGCCAGGACCGGCCATCTAGACATCCTGCCTATTTTGCAGGGCTGTACTACCTTCAGGAACCCAGCGCCATGACGCCGGCGGCCATGCTTCCAGTGGAGCCGGGAGATAAGGTATTGGATGTATGTGCGGCTCCGGGAGGAAAGAGTACGGAGCTGGCGGCAAAGCTTAAGGGAGAGGGCCTTCTGGTATCAAATGATATCAGCTATTCCAGGGCAAGAGCCCTGCTTAAAAATCTGGAATTAACAGGAGCTGCCAATATTGCAGTGGTCAGCGAGGACCCGGAAAAGCTGGCAGAGGTCTGGCCGGAATTTTTTGATAAAATTTTAGTAGATGCTCCCTGTTCCGGCGAGGGGATGTTCCGGCGGGATGATGACATGGTAAAAGACTGGACCAGCAGAGGTCCTGAATATTACAGCCCCATCCAGCGCCGGATCTTAGAGCAGGCCGTGGCTATGCTGAAACCGGGCGGTATGCTCCTTTACTCTACCTGCACCTTTTCAAGGCTGGAGGATGAGGATAATGTAAACTTTCTTTTAGAATCGCACCCGGAAATGGAGCTGGTGCCTTTCAATCTTGCCTCTGTACCCGGATCCGCAGACGGCATCGGACTGAACGGCTGTATGCGCCTTTTTCCCCACCGGATGAAGGGGGAAGGCCATTTTCTGGCGCTTTTAAGAAAAAAGAGTGAAGGATCAAAAAAGATACCAACCCCGGTCGGTCATCCTGCCAAACCAGGAGAACGTCATCCCAACAGAGCCGAAAGCAGAAAGATCCAGGGCAAAAAGTCTTCGGCTTCTGAGGATACAGGCCTTCGGGAGCTGGAAGCATTTTTACGTTCATGCAGGATTTCCTGGAAAAAAGAACGTATGTTCATCCATCAGGAACATGTATACTATCTGCCCTGCGGACTGGAAACGGGCCTGCCTTTACGTTTTCTGCGCACCGGCCTGCTGATCGGAGAACTGAAAAAGGGCCGTTTTGAGCCCTCACAGGCACTGGCAATGGCGCTGCGCATAGAGGAATATCCAGTGGTTTTAAATCTTTCTGAGGAAGATGAGCGTGTGGCGCGCTACCTGAAAGGGGAAACGATCAGCCTGCTGCCGGAGGAAGGCCCCATAAAAGGCTGGTGCCTGGTGGCCTATAGAGGTTTCCCACTAGGCTGGGCCAAGGGAAACAATATGACACTGAAAAATAAATACTATCCCGGCTGGCGCTTACAGTAGCTGTGAAGCTGCCAGCGGCGGATAAGAAAAACAGGAGTAAAATCCATATGGCAGAGAAGAAAAAACAGAATACCGGACAGATGCGTCTGGATAAATTTCTCACAGAAATGGGAAAGGGAAGCCGCAGCCAGGTAAAGGAGTTTGCGAGAAAGGGCCGGATCCAGGTCAATGGACAGACCGTAAAGGCAGCAGATACAAAGGTAAATCCGGAAAAGGATGAGATTTTCCTTGACGGTGTGCCGGTAAGCTATGCCCGGATGGAGTATTTTATGTTAAATAAGCCTCAGGGAACCGTATCTGCCACAGAGGATGGCCGTTATCCTACCGTAGTAAGCCTGATCGAAGATGCCCTCAGGGGAGATCTTTTTCCGGTTGGACGGTTGGATCTGGATACAGAGGGCCTGCTCTTGATTACCAATGACGGAGCATTGGCCCATGAACTGCTTTCCCCGAAAAAACATGTGGATAAGGTCTATCTGGCTTATATCGAGGGAACTCTCCCTAAAGATGCCGCAGAACAGATGAAGAATGGCGTGATTTTAGAGGATGGAGTAAAGACCCGACCGGCAGAGCTTATCTGTTTAAGCAGAGAAGAGGGGGAACAGCGTTTGGGACGTGCGCCGGAGACAGCCTTTGCAGAAGCGGCTCCTGTGACCCTGACCATCCATGAGGGGAAATTCCATCAGGTAAAGCGGATGTTTGAAGCTCTGGGCTGCAGGGTCGTATTTTTAAAGCGGCTGTCCATGGGAACGCTTTGTCTGGATCCGGCGCTTTTGCCAGGAGAATACAGGCCGCTTACCCAAAAGGAACTGGCCGGTCTGAAAGGAGAAATATCAGAAATATGATACTGGATTACATAAAAGCAGTCATTTTCGACCTGGATGGAACACTGGTAGACTCCATGTGGATGTGGGAGGATATTGACATCGAATATCTGGGACGGTACGGCCTGTCCTGCCCGGAGGATCTGCAGAAAGCCATTGAAGGCATGAGCTTTACAGAGACGGCTGTTTATTTTAAGGAGCGCTTCGGACTTCCTGACTCTATAGAAGAAATCAAGGAAGCCTGGATTGCCATGTCTCTGGAAAAATATGAAAAGGAAGTTCCTCTAAAACCGGGAGCACGGGAATTTCTGGAGGAGCTTGCAGCCAGAGGGATTCCCGCAGGCATTGCCACCAGCAACGGCAGAGAAATGGTATCCGCTGTATTAAAATCCCTTGATATGGAAAAATATTTCCGTGAGGTGGTAACGGCCTGTGAGGTACCCTTTGGAAAACCGGCTCCAGATATCTATCTGGAGGTAGCGAAACGGCTGGGAGCAAAGCAGGAGGACTGTCTGGTGTTTGAGGATGTTCCGGCTGGAATCATGGCTGGAAAGAGAGCCGGGATGACGGTGTACGCAGTGGAAGATACATTTTCCAAAGCCATGCGGAAAGAAAAGGAAGCTCTGGCAGACGGCTTTATCTGTGATTTTAGAGAGCTTTTATAAGGAGCAGAGCGTATGATACATGATTATTTGCCGGTTACCCGGCAGGATATGGAAACAAGAGGCTGGGATCAGTGTGATTTTGTCTATGTGACAGGCGACGCCTATGTAGATCACCCTTCCTTTGGAACCGCCATTATTTCAAGGCTTTTGGAGGCCCACGGCTACCGTGTGGGGATCATTTCCCAGCCGGACTGGAAAACAAAGGAAAGCATACAGACATTCGGACGCCCCAGGCTGGGCTTTTTAGTTTCTGCGGGAAATATGGACTCCATGGTGAACCATTATTCCGTATCGAAAAAGCGCCGGAAAGAGGATGCCTATACTCCGGGAGGCGTCATGGGAAAACGGCCGGATTATGCGGTTGTGGTTTACTGCAACCTGATCCGCTCCGTCTACAAGGATGTTCCTATTATCGCCGGAGGCATTGAAGCCAGCCTGCGCCGTCTGGCCCACTATGACTACTGGTCCAACCGGTTAAAGCGCTCGATCCTTTTAGACGCCCAGGCGGATCTTATTTCCTATGGAATGGGAGAGCACTCCATCATAGAGATAGCAGATGCCTTAGACAGCGGTCTGGATGTGAAGGATATTACCTTTATTGACGGTACGGTTTATAAGACAAAGCAGCTGGAAAATGTCTATGACTACAAGCTTCTGCCGGATTATGAGGAGCTTGTCCGTGATAAAAAAAGGTATGCGGAAAGCTTTTTTATCCAGTACAGCAATACAGATCCATTTTCTGGAAAACGTCTGGTGGAGCCCTATGACGGGAAACTTTTTGTGGTGCAGAATCCGCCTTCAAAGCCCCTTACGAAGCAGGAGATGGATGACGTCTATGCTCTGCCGTATATGAGAAGCTATCACCTCTCTTATGAGGCTCTTGGCGGTGTTCCGGCTATCCGTGAGATCAAGTTCAGCCTCATCAGCAACCGGGGCTGCTTTGGCGCCTGCAGTTTCTGCGCCCTTACCTTCCATCAGGGACGGATCATTCAGGCCAGAAGCCATGAATCCTTAGTGGAAGAGGCAAAGCGTTTGACAGAAGAGCCTGATTTTAAGGGTTATATCCATGATGTAGGCGGGCCTACGGCTAATTTCCGTTTCCCGGCCTGTGAAAAGCAGCTTACGAAGGGAGCCTGTCCCTCAAAGCAGTGCCTGTTTCCTGAGCCATGTAAAAATCTGAAAGCAGATCATTCCGATTATGTGGCCCTTTTGAGGAAGCTGCGGGCTATTCCGAAGGTGAAAAAGGTATTTATCCGTTCCGGGATCCGTTTTGACTACCTGCTAGCGGACACCAGCAGAAAATTTTTAAAGGAGCTGTGCGAATACCACGTAAGCGGACAGTTAAAAGTAGCTCCGGAGCACGTTTCTGATGCTGTGTTGAACCGTATGGGAAAGCCGAAAAATGCGGTCTACCGCAGGTTTGTCAAGGAATATAAGGAGATGAATGAGCGTCTGGGAAAGGATCAGTATCTGGTTCCCTATCTGATGTCCTCCCACCCCGGTTCTACCATGAAGGAAGCGGTGGAGCTGGCAGAATATCTGCGGGATCTGGGCTATATGCCGGAGCAGGTACAGGACTTTTACCCCACGCCCTCTACTATTTCCACCTGTATGTACTATACCGGCTATGACTGCCGTACCATGGAAAAAGTCTATGTGCCGGTCAATCCACATGAAAAAGCCATGCAGAGGGCGCTGATCCAGTACCGCGACCCGAAAAACTACGATCTTGTGACAGAGGCGCTGCGGATTGCCGGAAGGACGGATCTGATCGGCTATGATAAGAAGTGTCTGGTGCGTCCGGGTGGAACGAAGGACTACAGGAGCAAAAACAGTTCCGGCGGATCAAAGGGAGGAAAGGGGACAAACAGCCGGCCTGTCCAGAAAACAGACAAAGGCCAGCCGTCAGGAAAGAAGAAAGCCATTCGCAATATCCATAAAAAGAAGGGAAGGTAGGGCTTATTATGATGATTGCTGTAGTGACAGGAGCCACCTCAGGAATGGGGAGAGAATGCGCCATTCAACTGTGGGAGCAGTTTAAAGGCCTGGATGAGATTTGGGCCATAGGACGCAGAAAGGAGCGTCTGGAGCAGTTAAAGGATTTCATCGGTATTCCTGTACGCACCTTTGATCTGGATCTTACAGAAGAAAAAGACCTTGAACGATTAAAGGCAGCTCTTACGCAGGCCGGGCCTCAGGTAAAATTTCTTGTAAATGCCGCCGGTTTTGGAAAGATTGGCGGTGTAAGGGAACTTTCTGTATCAGACCAGACAGGAATGGCAGAGCTTAACTGCACGGCCCTTACGGCAGTTACGTCTATGGTTCTTCCCTTTATGCCAAATAACAGCCGGATCCTCCAGTTTGCCTCCAGCGCCGCCTTTCTGCCACAGCCGGGCTTTGCGGTCTATGCGGCGACAAAAGCCTACGTACTAAGCTATAGCAGAGCCTTAAACCGGGAATTAAAAGATCGGGGGATTTCTGTAACAGCCATCTGCCCCGGACCTGTGAAAACGGAATTTTTTGATATTGCCCAGACAACAGGTGAAATCCCCCTTTATAAGCAGTTTGTGATGGCAAAGCCGGACCGGGTGGTAAAAAAAGCCATCCGGGATAGTGTATCCAGACGTGAGCTTTCTGTTTATGGCTGGACCATGAAGGCTTTCTATCTGCTTACAAAGCTATTGCCCCACCGCCTGATCCTGGATGTAATGGAACGGATCGAATACGCGCCAAAGGGCAGCCGGTGGGAATCCTAAATCAGGATATAAGGAGAAAAAGACCATGCAGGAATTGAAGGTCACGGCAAATGAGGCCGGACAGCGGTTAGACAAGCTTTTAACCAAATATCTGAATCAGGCAGGAAAAGGCTTTTTATATAAAATGATGCGTAAAAAAAACATTACGCTGAACGGAAAGAAGTGTGAGGGAGCCGAGAGACTGGAGGAAGGAGATGTGATCCGCCTGTTTCTGGCGGATGAGACGATTGCTAAATTTTCCCAGACCACAGCCGATCTATCCTTCGCCCCGTCTGCATCAAAAGTCCCTCAGGCTTTAAAAACCCCGCAGACGTTGAACGGTCGGCCGCTATCAGAAAGCAGCACGGTCTGCTGCAAAAAGACGGGAAAGGAAAACAGCGCCCAGGCAGTAAAGCTGGATATCATCTATGAGGACAGTCATATTTTGATCGTCAACAAGCCCTCCGGCATGCTTTCTCAGAAAGCAAAAGAGAGTGATATTTCCCTAAATGAACATATCTTAAACTACCTCATCCAGTCCGGCCATCTGCCGGTTGAGCAGCTGCGTACCTTTAAGCCCTCTATCTGCAACCGTCTGGACCGGAATACCAGCGGACTTGTGGCGGCAGGCGTATCACTGGCAGGACTCCAGGGGATGAACCGCATATTCAAAGACAGGAGCATCCACAAATATTATCAGTGCCTGGTTAAAGGAGAGGTGAAAGAAAAACAGCTGATCACAGGCTTTTTAAAGAAGGATGAAGCTTCCAACAAAGTAGAGATCCATTCAAAGCAGACAGCAGACAGCGTACCCATTATGACGGAGTATGTTCCCCTTAAATCAAACGGAAAAGTGACCCTTTTGCAGGTAACGCTGATTACCGGGCGCAGCCATCAGATCCGGGCCCATTTAGCCTCCATCGGCCATCCTATTTTAGGTGATTTTAAGTATGGTGACAGAAGGGTCAATGAACGTGTGCGGTCAAACTACAAAATCACCTCCCAGATGCTTCATTCCTTCCGTCTGGTTATGCCTGAAGATCTTCCTGCGCCTCTTCATTATCTTGGCAAAAAGGAGTTTTCAGCGCCTCTTCCCGAGTCATTTTTAAGAGTTATGAAAGGCGAAGGACTGGCATAAGCAAGGCTGGAAACAGCCTCTTCCGTGCTTGACATAATATCACCTTTGGGGTATGCTTATTTATTATAAACTCCGGTTTTTAACTGGAGATGAGAGGATAAAATACAATGGGAAAAATCATATTAACCGGCGACCGTCCTACAGGCCGCCTTCATGTTGGACATTATGTAGGCTCATTAAAACGCAGAGTGGAACTGCAGAATTCCGGTCAGTTTGATGAAATATATATTATGATCGCAGACGCTCAGGCATTGACAGACAATGCAGATAATCCGGAAAAAGTACGCCAGAATATCATCGAAGTAGCCCTTGATTACCTGGCCTGCGGTCTGGATCCTGAGAAGTCTACTCTGTTTATCCAGTCCCAGATCCCTGAGCTCTGTGAGATGACCTTCTACTATATGGATCTTGTGACGGTTTCCCGTCTCCAGAGAAATCCTACAGTAAAATCTGAGATTCAGATGCGCAACTTTGAAACAAGCATTCCGGTTGGCTTTTTCACCTATCCCATCAGCCAGGCTGCGGACATTACTGCCTTTAAGGCGACGACCGTGCCGGTAGGAGAAGACCAGGCGCCCATGATCGAGCAGACCAGAGAGATCGTCCATAAATTCAACTCCGTCTATGACGGAAGTCTGGTAGAGCCTGAGATTCTTCTTCCAGACAATAAGGCATGTCTGCGTCTGCCGGGAATCGACGGAAAGGCAAAAATGAGCAAGTCCCTTGGAAACTGCATTTACCTGTCTGATTCTGAGGAGGAGATTAAAAAGAAGATCATGTCCATGTATACCGATCCCAACCACTTAAGAGTTCAGGATCCGGGACAGGTGGAAGGGAATCCTGTATTTATCTATCTGGATGCTTTCTGTACGGACGCTCACTTTGAAAAGTATCTGCCGGAGTACAAAAATCTGGATGAGTTAAAGGCTCATTACATGAGAGGCGGACTGGGAGACGTAAAAGTTAAGAAATTTTTAAACAATGTGATCCAGGATGAGCTTCGCCCCATCCGTGAGCGCAGAAAAGAGTTTGCAAAGGATATTCCCGCTGTATACAGGATCCTGGAAGAGGGAAGCATCAAAGCTGAGAAAAAGGCAGCAGAAACACTGGCAGAGATGAAGCGCGCCATGAAGATCAATTACTTTGAGGACAAGGAACTGATCGCAGAGCAGGCAGCCAGATTTAAGAGCGAGTCAGAAGCATAAATGAAACGTGTGCCGTCAGGCGCACCACAGTCAAACAGGAGCACATCCGGCTGCAAAAAGCCTGATATGCTCCTGTTTTGTTGTTTCTTGCGGATCACATATTACATTTTGATCAAGGTGTATTCCCTGCTTCCCAGTCCGATCTTTTCCGCATGCTCTAAGCAGCTTTTCCACTCGGATTCAGGAGTGGAATTGCGGAAATGGTCATGGTGATCCACAAAATCCTTCTTTGCCATATTTCTTGCCAGCTGGCTTCCGGGCATGGGAGCAGCTGCCAGACAGGCGTCCACGCAGGCCTGGTCTAAGGCCAGAGGATCAAAGGATGCGAACATGCCGATATTTGGAAGGATCGGGATATCATTTTCACCATGGCAGTCACAGTTGGGGGATACATCCACGATCAGGGAAATATGGAAGTTTGGCCGTCCGTCGATTACAGCTTTGGTGTATTCAGCCATGCGGCAGTTGAGAAGGGCATTGGCCGCGTTGTCATTAAAGGCAATGGCGTCAAAGTTGCAGGCTCCCAGACAGCGTCCGCAGCCTACGCAGCCGTCCAGATTGACCTCCATCTTGCGGGTGTCTTCATTGAAGATAAGGCCATTGTTGGCACATTCCTTCTGGCATTTGCGGCAGCCTCTGCAAAGCTCAGGGGTAATATGGGGTTTTCCGCTGCTGTGCTGTTCGGTCTTTCCGGCTCTGGAGCCGCAGCCCATACCGATATTTTTGATAGCGCCTCCAAATCCTGTAGATTCGTGGCCTTTAAAATGGGTCAGGCTGATAAATACGTCCGCATCCATCACTGCCCGTCCGATCTTTGCAGCTTTTACATATTCGCCGCCTTCTACCGGCACATCTACATCATCGGTTCCCTTAAGGCCGTCTCCGATAATGATGGGACATCCCACGGTCAAAGGAGTAAAGCCGTTTTCCCATGCGCACTCCATATGCTCCAGGGCATTTTTTCTGCTGCCTGGATACATGGTATTACAGTCTGTAAGGAAGGGCTTTCCACCCAGCTCTTTTACTACATCAACAACGGCCCTGGCATAATTGGGACGCAGGTAGCTGATATTTCCCAGCTCTCCGAAATGCATCTTGATCGCAACAAATTTTCCATCCAGATCCAGGTTTTCAATCCCAGCCTTTTTGATCAGCTTTTTTAACTTGGTAGGAAGACTGTCGCCAAAGGCAATTGTGTGAAAATCTGTGAAATAAACGTTTGACGGATTCATTGGTTCACCTCGTAATCATTTGCTTTTTATGTAAGGGTTTACAGTTCCTTTTTTATTATAAAACAAAGGGGGGAAAATGGCAATGATGGGATTTTGTGGTTCGTTGAGTTTCTTATGGTTTCATGATACAATACTTATGGAAATAAAGGAGATGATATAAGATGGGAACCTGGAACACCAGAGGCCTTCGGGGCTCTACCCTTGAGGATTTGATTAACCGCACCAATGACAGCTACAGGGAGAAAAAGCTTGCCCTGATACAGAAAATACCCACGCCCATCACACCGATCCAGATTGATAAGTCCAGCCGGCACATCACTCTGGCTTATTTTGACCAGAAGAGTACCGTGGACTATATCGGAGTGGTTCAGGGGATTCCCGTATGCTTTGATGCCAAGGAATGCAGTGCATCTACTTTTCCTCTGCAGAACATCCATGCTCACCAGATCCGTTTTATGGAGGAGTTTGAGGCTCAGGGTGGGATTGCCTTTATTGTTCTGTACTATACGGGGATGGATGAGATATATTATGTGCCTTTCCGTACCATAAAGCACTTTTGGGACCGGATGGAAGCCGGAGGGCGCAAGAGCTTTACCTATGATGAAATTGACCATTCCTGGCGGATCCGAGCTCACAGGGATATGCTGGTGCATTATCTGGAAATGATCGCAAGGGATCTGGAGCTGAGAGAGGGTTTGGAGGATGCAGAGACGTAAGCTAAAGCGGATTGGACAGGATAGGGTTCCTGTGATATACTTATTTACAGTTTTAGAAACTGAACTTTGTGAAAATGGTACATTTAAGGAGGAAACACAATGGTACAGAATCGATCACAGGTAACAGAGCGCTTTCTGCGCTATGCAGCCGTAGACACCCAGTCTGCGGATGATATGGAGCAGATGCCAAGTACAGAAAAGCAAAGGGTTTTAGGCCATATGCTGGCAGAGGAACTGAAAGAGCTGGGCGTATCGGATGTGCGTGAGGACGAAAACGGCTATGTATACGGCGTGATCCCCTCAAATCTGGAGGAAGGCCATCAGGCACCTGCTCTGGGTTTTATTTCCCATATGGATACAGCGCCTGCATTTTCAGGCACAAACGTAAAGCCTCAGATTATTGAAAATTACGATGGAGAGGATATCTGTTTAAATAAGGACGCCTCCATCTGGCTTTCCGCAAATGACTTTCCGGAAATGAAAAATTATAAGGGAAAGACGCTTATCACCACTGACGGCACCACCCTTTTAGGGGCAGATGATAAGGCGGGTGTGGCAGAGATCATGACCATGGCAGCCTGGTTTTTATCCCATCCGGAGGAAAAGCATGGCAAGATCTGTATCGCCTTTACCCCGGATGAAGAGGTTGGACGGGGCGCTGACCGCTTTGATGTAAATGGCTTTGGAGCAGATGTGGCCTACACCGTGGACGGCGGAGCGATCGGAGAACTGGAATATGAGAATTTTAATGCGGCATCCGGGCGGGTAAAGATCCATGGAGCCAGCATCCATCCCGGCAGCGCTAAGGGAAAGATGAAAAACGCCCTTTTAATGGGAATGGAATTTCAGTCCCTGCTGCCGGTCTTTGAAAATCCCATGTATACAGAGGAGTATGAAGGCTTCTTCCATCTGGACCGGATGGAGGGCAGTGTAGAGGAGGCTTCTCTGGAATACATTATCCGTGACCACAATAAGCAGAAATTTGAGGATAAAAAGGAACTGTTTAAGGAAGCAGCTGCCTATCTGAACAAAAAATACGGCTCTGGTTCTATAGAGGTACAGGTAAAAGATTCCTACTACAACATGAAAGAGAAGATCGAGCCCTATATGTACCTGATCGACGAGGCAAAGGCAGCTATGGAAGAGCTGGGTATCACTCCGGTGATCGTACCCATCCGCGGCGGCACAGACGGAGCAAGGCTTTCCTATATGGGCCTTCCCTGCCCCAACCTGTGTACCGGAGGCCACAATTTCCATGGGAAGTATGAGTATATCTGTGCAGAATCTATGGAAACCATTACAGAGCTTCTGATCCGGATTGCAAAGCGATTCGGGGAAATGGATCGATAAAAACAAATGCGTCCCTTCCGGATCTTCGGAATGGGGCGCTTTATTCAAAAATACATGACCGTATATCGAGAGGATGGGAATCGGCAAAGGCAAAGGCGTCTTTTATGTTTTCCTGGATGGTCATTTCATCCAGCTTGCATAAAATGCCCAACAGATAGATATGATAGTAGCAGTATTGATCCAGGGTAAATACGCCGGGATGATTCTGGTAGGTCTCAAACAGTCTGGATCGAACCCCCATATCCATGTATGCCTTCATCTGCAGATCTTTTCGGTCATAGGATTTGTGGAAGTCCTTTTCAATCTCTTCATAGATTCCGGCGATCATGGCCAGCTTATGATTCTGCCAGATCAGCTGCTGATCCTTATGATAAAATAATTCCATGTTTTTAGGCGTGCTCATTATCTTTCTGTAGGCGTAGATATAGATTATGCAGTGACGCCAGTATCGGTTTTTATATTCTTCCGGAAACGAGTCTACATATCCTTTGATCTGACTGAACAGATCATCTATAAACGTTTCCATGATCATAAATTTGTTCTTAAAATGATAAGTGATGGCGCCTTTTGTAATATTTAATTCATCTGCAATTTTCTGAAATGTAGTGCCGCTGTATCCGTATTCAAGGAACATACGGCCGGTTACCGTCAGAATTTCTTCTTTTAAATTTCTGGATTCTGTTTCTTTCAAATATTGGACTCCCTTTAGATTGATATGGATGGTCAGAAGGAAAATACTCTGGCCTTCCCAAACCATTATAACTCAATGACAAATCTTTGCCAAGTAAATATGAACAAAGAAGATTGTTATATTATCTGACAAAATCAAGAAAAATAGTGCTATACAAATAACATTTTGTATTGTGTGAAAAAAATCGAAAAAAGCGTTATTTATATAAATTAATAACGTAAATTTTGAATTAAATTACAAAACTATATTGACTATATGGATAAAAAAGGTTAAAATCAACAGTATACAAAATGTGTTTGTATAGCACAAAAAGGTCAGCTGAATTCTTTTTTTTAAACACAAATGTTAAAAAAATGACAAAAAGGAGAAGTCATGGGAACTCAAACGAAAAAAACAAACAAGTATATGTCATTGGCGGCAGTCACACTGGCGTTTTCATTTACCTTTTTGAGCCGGTACATCTGGAGCCCTCTGATGGCAGACGTATCCGGGGAATTTGGTATTAACGCCACACAGGCAGGACTTTATATGTCTGCTTTTTTTGCAGGATATCTGGTAACACAGATTCCGGGCGGAATTATGGCGGACAAATATCAGCCCAAGTATATTCTGATTGCCTGTACCGTTTTAGGCGGCGCTATGACAGCCCTTATGTCAGCCATAAACAGCTATGAAATGGGACTGGCAATCCGTGTGATTACAGGTGTGAGCAGCGGCTGCGTTATGGCCCAGTGTTCAAAAGTAGTTGCCCTTACATTTGCACCAAAAGAGAGAGCTTCTGCTATGGGCGTAGTGCTGGCTTCCCCGCCTTTCGGCATCACACTGGCTCAGTCTTTAGGCGCTCCTCTCAATCAGGCCTTTGGATGGCGGACTACCTTTATGATTGTAGGCGCAGTGGCAGCCGTTATCGTGGTTTTATTAGCTGTATTTGTACAGCCCGTTGAAAAGAAAGCGCCGGAAGCTTCCGCTCCCAGGGCAGCAGCACAGACCGCGGCAGCCAAAGCTCCCGGAGCCGGACAGGCCGGAATGCTGGAGGGACTGGTTGGTTTCTTTACCAATAAACAGCAGCTTCTTCTGGGCGCCAGCGGATTTATGTTCATGTTTATCAGCGTAGGCTTTGCTACCTGGACCAATAAATATGTCCAGAGCATCGGTTTCAGCCCTGTCCAGGGCGGCATGATTATTACCTGCTACAGCATTGCGGGCATCATTGCCTCCTGCCTGTCCGGAAGTATTGCCCAGAAGCTTCACATGAGCCACCGGAATTTCCTTATGATGACCCTTGCAGGCATGGGTGTGATGACCATTATCTTCTCTATGCAGAGAAGCTACACCGGACTGATTCTGGTAGGAATTATCTATGGTGCGGTTTCCTATCTGCCTTCCACCCATTACACCACCTCTGCCATGATGCTGGCAGGAGAGCGCTTTACAGCAACTGCCGCCTCCACACAGAATCTGTTATTCCAGATGGCAAGCCTGATTATGCCTATCATTGTAGGACGGGTAATTGATGCAACAGGAAGTTATTCCTTTGTATGGTACATCTTTGTTGGATGCGCAGTGGTTGCGGTATTCTTCAGCTTTCTGGTAAAAAATGACGAACGTCCATAAAAAGGTAGCTTTTGATTCAAAGATCACTTTTATAGAAAGGAAAAAAGCAATATGAAAGAACTTGTTCAAAAAATCATTACCTTGAAGGTAAACGGAAAGGATTACGACATCACCGTGGGAACGGGCAGAAATGATATGCCCGAAAGCGAGACTCTGGCTCATACCCTCAGGGACCGTCTGGGCCTTACAGGCTTAAAGATCGGATGCGATCAGGGAGCCTGCGGCTGCTGTACCGTGATTATGGACGGAAAGGCAGTTACGTCATGCATGACATTGACTATGGATTGTGACGGCTCAGAGATTACCACAATTGAAGGTCTGGCTGACCGGGCCACAGGAGAACTGGACGGCCTGCAGCAGGCATTTTTGGACAACTGCGGATATCAGTGCGGTTTCTGTATCCCCGGTGTAATCATGACAGCAAAAGCGCTTTTAAATGAAAATCCGGAACCCACAGAGGAAGAGGTCAGAGAAGCATTGGCTGGAAATTACTGCCGCTGCGGAACCCACTATACGGCAGTAGAATCCATTATGGCCTATGTAGAAAGCAATAAAAGCAAAAAGGAGGAGCAGGAATGAAAGAATTAAAGTATGTAGGCAAGGAAAAGGTTCGCCTGTTAGGTCCTCAGATTGTAACGGGAAAAGCAAAGTATACCGGTGATTTTAAGGTGCCTGGTATGCAGTATGGAAAAATTTTAAGAAGCCCCCATCCCTATGCCAAAATCGAAGCCATTGACGTTGAAAAGGCCAAGGCTTATCCCGGAGTTACTGCCGTTGTGACCTGGAAGGATGTGGACCCGAATATTTACATCACAAACGGTTTTACCCCTCCTAAGCATCATCATATTATGGATCAGTATGTCCGCTTCATCGGAGATGCAGTTGCCCTGGTAGTTGCCGAGACAGAGGATATTGCTCTGGAAGCAATGAAGCTGATTGACGTAACCTACACGGTGCTTAAGCCTGTATTCACCATCGAGGAAGCGCTGGCTCCCGATGCACCACAGCTTTATCCAGAATTTCCGGGAAATATTGCTCCTCACAAAAATAACATAAACTTTGAGGTGGGAGATGTGGAAAAGGGCTTTGAGGAGTCAGATGTAATCGTTGAGGTTGATTCTTCTATCGAAAACGGACAGAACCCGCTTCCGGTAGAGCCTCCTGTTACCATCTGCTGGTATGAAAACGATACATATAACTTTATCGCATCCGCTGCCGCTCCTGCATACTGCCATCAGAATGTGGCTTCATCCTTAAATGTGCCTTATGAGCAGGTACGCCTTACCGCTCCGGCAGTAGGAGGAAGCTTTGGTTCCAAGTTATACAGCGGCAATGTGCAGCCTCTTGTATTTACAGCAGTAATGGCGAAGGCTGCCGGATGTCCGGTTATGTTTAATTACAGCAAAGAAGAGCATTTTGCAATCCATCAGAACCGTATGGTTACCAAGGCTCATCTTAAATTTGGTATGAAGAAAGACGGTCTGGCAAGCGCGGTTGTTATGAATCAGGTTGCAGATGCAGGCGTCTGCGCTTCCACTCAGGAATTCATGCTGGCGGTGGGAACTAATACTCTTCCCATCCTCTGTAAAACAGACAATAAGAAATACGATGCAGAGGTAGTTGTTACCAACCATATGCCTTCCGGTTCCTTCCGCGGATACGGCTACATGGAGTCTACGGCTCTGGTAAGTCAGGCAATTATGGAGGCATGTATAAAGCTGGATATTGATCCTGTAACTTATCTGGTTAAAAATGCGATGAAGAAGGGCGACCGGTATCACAATGCAAATGCAGAGCCTCATCCATGGCAGTATAACAAGACGGCCGACTGGAGCGATCTGGTTGTCAAGACAGCAGATGCATTCCATTGGTCTGACCGATTCAAGGGCTGGGGCGTTCCTACCTGGGTATCTGCTGACGGAAAGAAGGTAAGAGGCGTGGGAGTAGGCGCTGCAGGCCATTCAGATACCGGCGGAAAGCCATCCAATGCCAATGTTACCCTTACCGGACTGGGCGCAGTCTATCTGTCAACCTGTATGTCTGAGTTTGGCGCAGGTACCAGAGATGTTATGCTCAAGGTTGTGGCAGAAGAGCTGGATATGCCGTTGGAGTCCATCCGTGTGTCCGATTCTGATACAGGAATGACGCCGCCTGATTTCGGTTCCACCGGTTCCCGTTCTACCTACTGCGGAGGCATCGTAGCAAAGCGCGCCTGTGAGGATGTGAAAAAGAAGCTTTATCAGCTGGCTCATGAAAAGCTCGGCCTTCCTGAGGATGATCTGGAATTTAAGGGCGGATATGTGTGCCGTCTGTCCAATCCGGAAGAAAAATACTCTCTGTTCCCTCACCTGATGGGAAAAGTAGACGGCGTTACCGGCTGCGGCCATTTTGACGGTGTTCATGACAGTACCATTTTCCATCTTCAGTTTGTAGAAGTAGAGGTAGATCTGGAAATGGGTACCTTTAAGATTGTAGACCACTTTGGCGGATCTGATGCAGGCGTAATTGTAAACCCGCTTCCGCTGCGCAATCAGATGCAGTCCTTCTTTGCGGGAATTGATATCGCATGTATGGAAGAAACCGTATGGGACCCCAATGATTACCGGGTATTAAACGCAAGCAATATTGATTATAAGACAAGAACCTTTAATGATGTAGTTCCCCATGACCACATTGTCCTGGAGTCTATGAAGAATACAGAGAATGATTATCCATTTGGCGCAGTGGGAGTAGGAGAGCCCTTACTGGCTCCCGGCGGTCCTGCCATCCGTATGGCAATCTACAATGCTTGCGGCATTAAGCTGGATTCTTATCCATTCTCACCTGCAAAAGTCCTGAAAGCGCTGAAGGAAAAGGAGGCAAATAAATGAAAAATTTTACATACATAAATCCATCTTCTGTGGAGGATGCGTCTGAGCTGCTGAAACAGTCCGGCACAGTTGCCATGGGCGGAGGCACGGATCTGATTGGCGTATTAAAGGACGGACTGCTTCCGGAATATCCGGAGCAGGTGGTTAATTTAAAGAAGCTTCCCGGCCTGTCCCAGATTGAAGTAAAGGAGGACGGACTTCACATTGGCGCGGAGGCAACTCTGCGTCAGGTAGCTGATTCTGAAACAGTAAAAGAGCACTGGGGCGCTTTAAGCACTGCCGCTACAAGTGTTGCCACCCCTAACATCCGCAATACTGCTACCGTAGCCGGAAACCTGTGTCAGGACATTCGCTGCTGGTATTACCGCTATCCGGATATTCTAGGCGGAAAGATTGACTGTGCACGTAAGAGCGGCCATCTCTGCTCCGCTATGATGGGTGAAAACCGTTATCACTCCATTTTCGGTGCAGCAAAGGTATGTGAGACTCCATGTACCGGAAACTGCCCAGCCCATACAGACATCTCCGCATATATGGAAATGGTACGCGCAGGAAGATATGAGGATGCGGCCCGCGTAATCCTGGAGGTAAATCCGATGCCGGCTATTACCAGCCGCGTATGCGCTCACTTCTGTATGGAAGGCTGCAACCGCAATACATATGATGAGAGCCTGAATGTAGGCGGCATTGAGCGTTACCTTGGAGATATGATCCTGGAGCATTCCGAGGACTTTATGCAGGGACCGAAGGAAGAAAACGGAAAGAAAATTTCCATCGTAGGTTCCGGTCCTGCGGGCCTGACCGCCGCTTTCTATCTCCGCCAGAGTGGCTTTGCAGTTACCGTATATGAGAAACAGAAAGAACCGGGCGGCTGCCTTTCCTATGCGATTCCGGCATACCGGCTTCCAAAGGATATCGTAAGAAAATTCGTCTCTGTTCTTAAAAATATGGGTGTCACATTCTGCTGCAGCTGTAATGTAGGCACAGACATTACTCTGGATGAAATTTATAAAATCAGCGACAGCGTAATGTTGGATACAGGCACATGGAAACGTCCTCTGATCGGGCTTGCAGGCGAAGAACTCACACGGTTCGGCCTGGAATTCCTGATTGACGTAAATAATTATATTCTTGACAGACCCGGTTCTGATGTTGTTGTAGTCGGCGGCGGAAACGTTGCCATGGACGTTGCCATCACTGCCAAACGTCTGGGCGCCCACAATGTAACCATGGTCTGTCTTGAGCAGAGAGATTCCATGCCGGCAAATGAAGAAGAGGTTACAAGGGCACTGGAAGAGGGCGTAAAGATCGTCAACGGCTGGGGACCCAAGGAAGTTCTGAGAACAGACGGAAAAGTCAGCGGAATCGTATTCAAGAACTGTCCTCAGGTTCTGGATGAAACAGGACGTTTCAATCCTGTATATGATGAAAACAATCTGCTTACAGTAGATGCAGATGTTATCATGATGGCAATCGGACAGAAGGCTGATCTGGACTTCCTGGAAGGCGCTTATGAGGTTGAAACTGAACGCGGACGCATCAAGGCATTAGAAGGAAACAAGACCAGCGTGGAAGGCATTTTTGCCGGAGGCGATGTAACAACCGGACCTGCAACCGTTATCAAGGCAATTGCGGCAGGAAAGGACACTGCGATCGCTATCCGCAAATACTGCCAGACAGACGCCCTTGAGGTTGAGAAGGCAGCTGCTGCCCGCCTGAAAGAAAAACTGGCATCCTTTACAAATGAGTGCCGTCATAATCACGAGGCAGCAAAGGCATCCCTCCTTTCTGTAGAAGACAGAGCCATGGATAAGGAGGATTTAAGCGGACTGGATGAAAGTGCTGTAAAGCATGAGGCATCCCGCTGCTTCAACTGCGGATGTCTGGCTGTAAACCCAAGCGACATGGCAAATATGCTGTATGCTTACGGTGCAAAAATCCGTACAAATATGAGAGAGCTGGACGCAGAAACCTTCTTTGCAGGCTCTACCCGCGTAAAGGATACCTTAAAGCCGGGAGAAATTGTTCTGGAAATCGTAGTTCCAATGCCTTCTGAAGGCACAACTGCTGTTTATGATAAGTACAGAACGAGAAAATCAATTGATTTCGCTATTCTTGCAGTAGCAGGTACCCTTCGTCTGGAAGAAGGCATTGTAAAGGAAATCAGCCTTGTATTGGGAGCAGCTGCACCGATTCCTATGAAATTACAGGAGGCAGAGCAGTATCTGCTTGGTAAGGAACTTACAGAGGAAACCGCAAAAGAAGCAGCAGAGATTGCCCTTAAGAAGGCAATTCCTCTGGAGATGAACGGTTATAAGATTGAAATGGCAAAGGTTATGATCCGGAGATTCCTTGGATTCTGATTTAAGCCATCCAGTTGGATAAAATAAAAAGCGGGAGGACAAAAGACCTCTCCGGCATCAAAGAAAGGATATTGTAAAATGGACAGGGAGAAAATTCTGTTATACAGTGAAAAAAAAGAAAATCTGGGAAAGCCGGAGCACTTTCTGGGGGCGGGAGAGGTTAAAGAGCCGGGATGCGGCGACTGTCTGGAAATGTTTATTGATACAAAAAGGGAAGTTATTACGGAATTTCATTATACAGTTACCGATACCGCCTGCCCTCCATTAAAAGCATGTGCCGCAAGAGTCGCAGAATGTGCACTGGGCAAGCCTGTAATGGAAGCATATCTGATCAATGCCGCCCAGCTGTCTGAGTTTTTCGGCGGACTTGAAAAGGAGAGCATCCACTGCGCTCAAATGGCGGAAATCGGCCTTAAACGGACTCTTCAGGATTACGCTGTAAAGCGTGCAGAGCGGATCAGCAAACAGGCATAAAAAGAGGTAAAAAAGATGAAACAAACCGGCGCTGTAATTGCAGCAGCGGGGCTTTCTTCCAGAATGGGAGATTTCAAACCGCTGCTTCCCTTCGGCGGGGAATGTATTGCCAGGCACCTGACAGAAATGCTTAAACGGATTGGCGTCTCCCCTATTGTAATTGTTACGGGATACCGGGGAGAAGAGCTAAAACAGCAGTTAAAGGATACGGATATTATATTTATCCAAAATCGGCAGTATGCTTCTACGGAAATGCTCGATTCGTTAAAGCTGGGGTTCGAAGCAATTAAAGGACAATGCAGCGAGGTGCTTGTCATGCCCGTGGACGTGCCTGCCGTAACCGAAGAAACTGTAAAAAAGATCATAGCCGCAGACAGCCCTATTGTCCGGACAAAATGTGCCGGACGGCGTGGACATCCGGTAAAACTCAACTCAGTAATGATGGAAGCTGTATTATCGTATCAGGGAGAGCAGGGACTGAAGGGCTTTTTAAAAAGCTGCTCAGATTTGATTCTGGATGTAGAAGTCGCTGATGAGGGCAGTTTTGTAGATGCAGATACAAAAGAGGAATACCGCCGTCTGTTACAGTTGGAGGGCAGCAGAGGACAGGGATATCCTGATGGGGAAGCCTTAAAATGGCTCTTGGAAACCTCTCAGATGCCGGATCACCTCCGCCGCCACAGCGAGGCAGTGAGCCGTAAGGCTCTTTCCATGGCTGTAAAGCTACAGGAAAAAGGGATACTCCTGGATCTGAATCTGGTTCGGTCTGCTTCCCTTCTTCATGACATCCGCAAGGGGAGCGCAGATCATGCAGCAGCAGGAGCAGCGCTTTTAAAGGAAAGCGGCTACAGCCGGGCAGCGGAGATTGTACGGCAGCACCACTGGCTGGACAAGATGCCCTCAAAGGCAGACGAAACCCTGGTTGTATATTTAGCAGATAAGATGATCCAGGGAGATAAAGAAGTATCCATCGACGAGCGCTTTGAAAAAAGCCTTGCCAAATGTGCCGGAAACAGCGAAGCGCTGAAATGGCACAATAAAAAATACCGCCAGGCCAGGGAGGCATGGCAGGTATGGGAAGAAAGTTTTGTTTCATAGGTAAGTAAAATAAAAGTGTCCTGTCCGGAGGCTGAAAGCCGGATGGGGCGCTTTTTTGTTTTATATCCATGTAAAAATGTAAAAAAATAGTAAGACAGCAAAACACAGGTTTGTGGTATATTTAAGATATGGTATATCCTAAAATAACATGAAAAGGAGAGCTGTAATTGAATATAAAATATAAAATGCACGGTCTTTGGATTGTCCCTGCCTATTGTTTGATCACAGGAACGATTGGTTTTTATGCGGATATCACATACAGCGTTCATACAGAACAGGAAAACTACATACTGGAAGCAGCAATCTTTGCAATCGCTCTTTTGCTTGGAAGATTTATTTTTCGTTTTTTTCTCGAAAAATCCTGTTTTATTCAGCCAGTATAACTGTAATATTTCAGATAATCATAACAGCATTGGAACTGGTAATGCCTGACCTGTTAGGCGCTCTTGGGATAGTTCTATTTTTGTATCCTATAGGCTGGTACAGAATCATAATACGTCTGCTTGTCAGAATAGGTTCTGGTGGAGTTTTATCCTATTTTTTAGCATCACTATGCCCATATCTGTTTATTTTTTTTGGAAAACAAACTTCAGATTGAACTGCAAAACTGCATAGCAGACATACCGGCTCCCACTGGATTTAGCCGTCGGACTGTGTTATATTTATGGTATAAAAAGAAGGGAGGAACCTCTATGAAACGGAACATAAAAAAGACGGCTGTAGCGTTTTTTGCATCGGCAGCTGTGTTTGCAATGGGTTCAGTAAGCACCTTTGCAGCCGAGCCGGGATGCGGCAGGTATTATGAGGACGCGGATCAGGACGGCGTCTGCGACCGTTATGGTGAAGCAGGACAGCGGGAAGCCTTCCACAGACCGCAAAGGGAACATTGCGGCGGCCATCACAGACAGGAAAAAGCCGGCAGAAAACATGGATGCCGTTTTTAAATAACAGAGAAAAGGCAGGTTAAAAGGAACTATGAAGATAATCGACAGCCACGCCCATATTGTCCAGTACATCGCAGGGATCGGCTCCGGCGGAGAGCTGCGCAGCATCGGCGGCGGAATGGCCCGCTATGCCAACGGACAGGTAGTCCGGATGATACCGGAGCAGTTTCATACAGACGGCGTAAGCCCGGAACAGCTTCTTGAAATCATGGATGAGAACGGAGTGGAAAAATCCGTGCTCCTTCAGGGAAACTTCTACGGTTTTCAGAATTATTATACCTGGGAGGCTGTAAAAAAGTATCCGGACCGTTTTATCGGCGCCGCCAGCTATGATCCCTATTCCTTTGACCGGGATGGAATCCGGCGCTTTCTGTTTGAAGAACTGGGATTTAAGATTGAAAAGTTCGAGGTCAGCACCGGCTCCGGCGTGATGGCAATCCATCCTGATTTCCTCATCGACGGAGAACGCATGGAGGAGGCCTTTTCCTATGGGGAGCGTATGGGCCATGTGATGGTTATTGACATCGGAAAGTGCGGCAGTAAAAGCTGGCAGGCGGAGGGACTTAAAAACGCAGTTACCCGCCATCCGGGCGTAAACTTTGTGATCTGCCACCTTCTGGCTCCCAACGGAAAGCAGGAGGAGGAACTGAAACGGGCTCTGGAAGGGCTGGCCCTCCCCAATGTATGGTTTGACCTGGCAAGCGTACCCCATAATTGTATGGATGCTTCCGAGCCCTGGAAGAGAGCCGGAGCCTATGTACGGCTGGCAAGAGACCTGGTGGGCGCAGATAAGCTGCTGTTCGGCACAGATATGCCTTCAGCCCTGAAAGAGGCTCCGTATGGCGACTATGTGCGCTGGATTCGGGAGATGGAAGGGCTAAATGATGCAGAGCGGGAACAGATCCTGTATCAGAATGCAGCGAAGGTTTACGCGGGTCTTTCCTGATCAAACAGACCAACATGTTCTGCAGCCCGAAAACCGCCTGATCTCTTTTCAAAAGGAGACGGTCGGTTCTTTTTATTTCGGGCAGGTATATCGGTTAAGTTCCTGACTGTGTTTTCCATACTCAATCACTTTTTGGGAACAGCGGCAGATACAGGTCATACAGTGGGTACATTTATTTCCCCAATGGGGTTTGCCGTTTACAAGCATTTTTGTAAAAAGATTACAGATTTTCCCCCCGGGTTCTTTCGCTATCCTCCGGGCAGTATACTCACTGTTTCCTGTTCCTGTAAAATATAGAATCATCGTATTTTCACTTCCTTTCATTGAAATCCATTCCACCATTATACAGAAAAGGAAGGATGATAACAGCATTAAAAATATGTATGATAGATCATGTTTATCTCGCCGGTGATCGACATGGAAAAACAGAAACGCAGGAGTTGACGGCCTATGGTGTATGAAGATTTTCTGGCTTCAATGAGATGGTTGTCATTCATTTAAAAACCGTTTATAATATAAAAATAACTATAAATGAGCAAATTTGAAAAATTGCACAAAATTATATTGCCAGCTTCATAAATGAATCAAAATCATTACTTGACTTCGCAGTGTCTTTCTTTTGTGCAAAATCACGAACTTGCTCATTTACAGAAAATAATATATTAAAATGTCGGTTTAATACAATAAAGAAAAGAGGATAAAATAAATGGATCGTATGGAGCATACAAAAACCACAGTACCTTCCATGGATGCATGGATTAAAGAGGCAAAAGAAGATAAAAGCGCACCTGAATGTGGAATGTATCTGTTCCACAATGGAATCGTCCGCCAGAGTGCGAAGGCAAAGGTAAGACAGGGAGACATTTCTGCATCCGATGTGAAAGGAATGGTATTCTCTTATGACAAAGAGAAGGTGGAAGAGGCAGTAGAGAACACACAGAATATGCCGGGAATCGGTTATGTCCGTGTATGGCTGAATGAAGGACAGCTGGAGGTAGGAGACAATATCATGCTGGTGTTAGTCGGCGGAGATATCCGTCCCCATGTGGTTGATGCTCTTCAGTCTCTGGTAGGCGAACTTAAAAACCACTGTGTAAAAGAAGAAGAATTATTTTAATATGTAAATCACTCTATGAAAAGGGGTTGTCGGGAAATAGATAGCCTAAAACAGGGCCGGTTGTGACTTATGCGAGTCACAACCGGCCCTGAAATTTTTTTATAAAAAAGAGAAAAAGATGGCTAACGATAACTATCTTTTCCCCGTTCCATGATTTTTCCTTCAGTCTGTTTTATGCTCATGATGCGCTCCTTTCAGACTGTCGGCTCATTTGTGGTGAATCTATTATACGACAAGTTCCGCCAGTTGTAACCGTTTCATTGCGAATCATCCGTAAAACTTTATCCTCCATTATTTCTTTTTCTGTATCGCTGAATATTACTTTAACTTTATAGGTGGTGCCGTCAATGCGGCGAGTCATATAAGAAAAATTACTGTTCTCGTTTTTTGCCATAGGCAGTTACCTCCGTGTTGAGATATTCATTATTTTTTCGTCTAATAGAAAAGGTATTAACACCCTGCCAATGCAAAAATGCCCTCAAAAAGCCTTTGGCACAGCGCTGTGAGCAGTACACCCGTTTTCCGTCAGTTGGGAACGGCTTGCCGCATTGTTTGCAATGAGTGGTCGGTGTTTGCGTGAATACGGCTTCCAACCCTGCATCTTCCGGCAGGACAGACTTGCGGAAATATCTGCATAGTGCGCTGTTGGTAAAACAGATCCCCAACACTGGACAGTCACAGTCCAATGGCAGGCAGCCGTACTCGTTGTCGTAGTTGGCGCAGAGAGAAGTAACCAGCTTTTTTTGAAAATATTTTCGAAGGGAGGGGTCTGCGGTGTTCGACGATCCCGAACGATATGAACATGACGGTTTTTATGAAGAAAATACTGACTATGAAGATGAATATGAAACGGACGATTCCGATTACATAGTCGATGCCGAAGAAGATGAAAATCCCTTTGGGACGATGAGGAAGAAGCTGCTGACGATCTTCCCGAAAAGAAGCGGAAGAACCAAGTTGTTCTTGCTGACAATGATACGGATACCGAAGAAACCGAATTATCCGAACAAGCACGAGAACTGCGGGCAGAAGCCCTTGCACGATTGGAGGATTCCGCCAGAACACAACGGGAGTTTGAAAATGTGATTGCATGGCGGGACAGACGCCTTCCTGCTTTGCCATAGCGGAAACGATGTTTTCAATGCGCTCGTTGCCGATTTGATCGATTTCAGCTAAATGCTTGAACAGTGTTCCCTCCAACACATAGTTGTTGTAGAGGATTTTACGGTACTCTTTCAGGTAGCTGCGGCGCATACGCCCGTATTTGCCTATCTGATATTCGCCGTCATCCGGCAAAGTAATGCTGGGAATGAAATAATCGCCCACTTGACGGTATGTACCGCCCATTTCTTCAAAGATAGTTTTCATAAAATTCAGCTCCTTTTGTGTTGATTTCCAGCGGTTATAAGGCTTTTTGACTCCATTCTTACAACTGCTTTTCAATTTACCACAAATCACAAACAGTTTGCCAAAGTAAAGCCGGAAAAGCGGGAACAGTTTGAGCAGCGCCACAGCCGGGAACTGATCCTGTATGACGCAGCAGTCCGGTATCTGAAAGACTTGAAAGACAGTGGCGAGGGGATAACCCCGAAGGCATGGCAGCGGGAGATCGACCAGCTGGCCGCCGGAAAGCAGACGGACACGCTTGCCATGAAATCCATGAGGGAGAATTTGAAAGCAGTGGAACGGCTCCGCAAAACCGCCGGGCAGCTGTCCCGACAGGAAATGGACAAGTCTCACGACCGTGGGCCGGAGCGATAAAGGCTGCCGCGTTTTGGTGTACCCCTGCCAAGTGCGTCGCGTTTCACAACATACTTTTGTATACAGAAAAAACCGCCGTACAGGTTTCCCCATACGGCGGCAGACGGTTTATTTGCCGAACAAGTCACTGTGTGTGCCGGTGCGGGCCAGCGTCAGCACCAGAACATCATCCTCTATGCGATAGACAAGCAGCCAGTCCGGGAGAATATGACATTCCCGATGACCTGCCCAATCGCCGGACAGGTCATGGTCACGGTTCTTATCCGGCAGCGGTTCGCCCATTGCCAGCAATGCTACGACCTGCTCCAACAGCTCGATCTTCAAGCCACGCTTTATGGCTCGTTTGTAGTCCTTTTTGAAACTGGTCGTGTACTTGACAGTATATTTGGTTTCTTTCATCTTTTCAGGTCAGCAAACAACTCGTCAAGGTCATTGTAGCCCTTTACAGACGGGTCTTTTGCAATTCTTTCCGCTTCCAGCATGGCAGCAACCGTTTCTTTGTTCGGCTGTTCCAGCCTTACCTCAAAGGGAATGCCGCCTTCACGAAGCGACTGGCGCACAAAGATGTTAAATGCCGTAGTCAGGTTCATGCCAAGTTCAGTAAACAGTGCGTCCGCCTGCGCTTTCAAATCTGCGTCCATGCGGATACTGATGTTTGTGGTATTTCCAGCCATACGATCAACCCCTTTCTGCTGGCAATTATAGTATATGCCATTTGCACGAAGAAAACAATACTTTGCACGAATATTTAACAATAAATTCATTCAAGGAGGTTACCTGTTTTATGAAAGAAATCACTTTACCTGTCACGATCCACCTAAATATCCATCTGCTCCTTCCGCTGGTGCAGCCGGAACCGGCAGATACGGACAGCCGCCCGGAGGCTCAACACTGCCACGGCTGCGGTGGGTGTGGGAACTGTCGCTATGAAGAACAACAAGACTGAACCTATCCCTGTCATGGATTACCGCCAGTACCACAGAGCGCGGAAACTGGTGCATGAGTGCTGTAACTACATCGACGAAAACTGTATCGCCCTGGACGATGGGGAGGAATGTGTCTGTATCCAGTCTATTTCCTACTCCCTGTTGTGCAGGTGGTTTCGGACAGCGGTATTGCCGCAGGATAGGGAACTGGAAACGGCGCTGTTTACCCCCCGTTCCAACCGGGCCAAATACTGCTCGGAATGTGCCGCACGCATGAAGCGGATCAACGCCGCAAAGCGCAAGCGGAAACAACGGGAGAAATAACAGGGAAAAGCAATGGAATGAATCATAATTATTCAAGAAAAGTATGGAAAATCCAAGCAGTTTCGGTGGATAAATGGAAAAATGATTATACCTGTAGGATATGTGTCATACGAATATCCTAAATATAAAAGGCATGAAGTCAATAAATATGTGAGGAAATATTCCGACATCGAAAATTGTATTAGTTACGATGTTATGAAGTATATGGTTAAAAACGCTCTTTCGAGGTATATCGTACAAAAAGGTAAATGTGCGGTAACGCATAATGCTCTGTCAATATCAGATATGGTCTGTGTGCACATCAAACCCTGTAAGGGAGAGCGAAACGACACCTACAGGAATCTAATTATCCTGTCAAAAGCGGTATCAGAAGTGGTCAGAGCAACAAATCCGGAAAAAATCAGAAAGTTGCTTACAGACTTAGACTTGACCGAAGAAATGAAAGAGAAAATCAATAAACTCCGAAAACATAGGGAGTTGGAAGAAATACAATTCGAGGACTATATAGGCACTAAAAAGTAATCTTAGTCGGTGGAACGCCGTGTGATGGGAAACTATCACGCACGGTGTGGAGCGGCGGAAAAGCCCGAGGTGGTAACACCAGAGGCTTACCTATCTCTATTCGGAGAAATTCCCGATTTTGACAAAATGTTATCAACCATGAGGAAATACGAAATTTCCTGTACGATCATCCTCCAATCCCTGTCGCAGATTAAAGCAAAATATGACAAAATATGGGAAACCCTGGTAGGAAATTGCGTGCGCCCAGAAGTCGCCAGCGCATTATAAATTTGGCGGCGTGGTATTTATGGAATACTGCCTTTAGCAAGCAGTAGGTAAAAGTATCAAGTGATGAAAAATCACAACCTATTATTCTACAACTTATCCGAGAGGGGAAACCCGAAGGGGAGTGTAGAATGTTGTCGCTCTTGTTAATAGACGAGATCCTGAATGATAAGGTACTAATCCTGTGTATCTGAAAATTCAAGAATAAAAATTCGTGTATGAGGTACAAAGCTAAACTGCCTGAACGATAGCCAGAGTGGGGGAATCCGCACTCCGCATACGAAAAGCATTGATGGCATGAGTGACGAAAGAATCCAAAGGATTATTGAATCCATGCGAGATAAAAGTTACTTGCCAAAACCTGCACGCAGGGAATATATTGCTAAGAAAAACAGCAATAAAAAGCGCCCGCTGGTAATCCAGTCGGGCAATGACAAACTGGTGCAGGAAGTAGTGAAAATGATTTTAGAAAGCATTTATGAGCAAAACATCTCATGGTTTCAGACCAAACAAAAGCTGTCTGACAGCATTATACCAGATTCAGAAAACCTTTACGGGAACGAACTGGTTTGTTGAGGGTTATATACACGCCTGCCTCGACAGTTCTAATCACCACACAATCATCTGATCGCTGAGAAAACGCATTGATGATGAAATGTTCCTACAACTTATCTGGAAATTCCTAAAAGCAGGATATATGGAGCAATGGACGTACAATCGGACATACAGCGGTGTACCGCAGGGAGCAGGTGTCAGTCCAGTGCTTGCGAACGTGTATCTCCATGAATTAGACAAATTTATGGAAGAATACGCACAGAAATATAAAGGAGATCACAGTGACTCTGGCCGATGATTTTCCGAAAAAAAGCTGGTGCACCCGCCTGCTGCGAGGCAGGCGGGACATCACAGCCGATTATACCGGCTGGAAGCGGACCTCTTAATGCCGGTACCCCATTGAAGGTTTTTTTAATATAAAAGAAAACGTATCCCGTGAGGATTATGCAAGCCTTTCCCGACAAAATTCATAAAAATATTCCGCCGCTTTGGATCGCTTGATTTCTTTTGCAAGAGAGAGATAGGCGGTTCTTTTTGGATCCGGGTCAGTGAGCGTTAAAAGCTTTAAATCCATGGTGTGTAAAAAAGGATGATCCGGAAGAATGGCAATGCCAAAGCCGGCAGAGGCCAGTCCGGCGACTACAAAGTCTTCCTCTGTTTCATAGCTGATGGAGGGAAACGTCCCAATCTGATAAAAAAGATGATCCGTAAACGCTCTCAGGCCGGACTTTCTGGACAGAAAGATATGAGGGAAGGAGAGTGTCTCACATAATGAAATCTCATCCTTTCCGGCCAACGGATGATCTAGTGAAACCGCCGCAATAAAAGGCGGCTGTGCAAAAGAAAAGGATTCCATACAGAACGGATCTCCAGGCAATGAGGTAAATACCATATCGTAACGCCCCTCAAGAGCCTGATTTAACAGAACACGGCTGAAGCTGCTGTCTGTATGGAGCTGAAAGACGATCTTTTCTCCTCGGGCTGTCCTTTTAAAATCACGCATCAGAACGGGGACAAGACTGGATCCTAAATCCCTGGTACAGCCAAGAATAATAAGGCCGCTCCCGCTTTGGATCTCCTTTAAATTTCGGACCGTACGGTCTAGCTGCTCAAGAGAGCCTGAAACTGCTTCCAAAAAGACGGCTCCGTAACGGGTGAGGCGCACGTTCCTCCCTGATTTTTCAAACAGCTTGATCTCCAGCTCATCCTCCAGCTGTGCCATGGCATGACTCAGATTAGGCTGTGTAACGTGAAGAAGACTGGCCGCCTTTCCGTAGTGCTCCAGCTTTGCTATGGTTTCAAAATATCTTAAATGCTCCAGATTCATAAAACTCGTTCCTCCCTTTATCCATAGATGATATTCTTATCATATCACAAATTCATATATTTTTATTTATGGATTTAATAAAAATAATTCAATAGTATTTATGGAATAAAAGGTCTATAGTAATACATAATGATTGTTATAAAAGTAACAATCAACGAATTAACAGGAGGGATATGAAAATGGAACGAAAGGTAGTTCTTATTACCGGCGGAGCCATGGGACAGGGACGGGCTCATGCTCTGAAATTTGCAGAAAACGGATTTGACGTAGTGTTGGCGGATATGCAGGATCCGGCAGGAGAGGTATTTTCCTCTACCGTAAAGGAGATTGAGGCTCTGGGCGTTAAGACGCTGGCTGTACGCTGCAATATCACAAGCGACAGTGATATGAAGGTGCTGTTTGAAAAAGCCTGGGAAACCTTTGGACGACTGGATGTGGTGGTAGCCAATGCAGGTGTGATCAATTTCGGCTATACCTGGGAGCTCACAGACGAACAGGTTCAGAAGGTGATCGACATTGACCTGATCGGTACCTGGCGTACAAATAAATATGCCGCTCAGTATATGAGGAAGCAGGGCTTTGGCCGCATTATCAACATTGCGTCTACCTCCGGAATGTATGGAACGCC
Source organism: Enterocloster sp. HCN-30185 (assembly GCF_037890305.1). Lineage (NCBI taxonomy): Bacteria > Bacillati > Bacillota > Clostridia > Lachnospirales > Lachnospiraceae > Enterocloster > Enterocloster sp. HCN-30185. The sequence continues at coordinate 209,646 of NZ_JBBKBT010000004.1, read as the reverse complement.
CCAGCTGGCTACCTACTGTATGGCAAAATGGGGTGTGAGAGGACTTACAAAAACACTGGCCCAGGAGCTTAAAGGAACGGGAATTGTGGTAAATACCATCTGTCCGACCAAAGTAAAAACACCTATGTGTGAGACGGAAAGTTATGTGAAGTTTATCAATGATCTGACCGGAAACGATTTTAAAAACTGGCAGGAAATGTATGACGGCGTTCCTTTCCTAGATGTAGAGGATATTTCCGATATGGTTTACTGGCTGGGAACCAGCAGGGCCGGAGGCAAATTTTCTGGACGCGACCTGGGACTTGATCTGGGCACACTGCAGCAGTAGGAGGGCAGAGGAATATGAAGATCACAAAAGCAACCAGATGGCGCGTATTTGCAGGCGTATGGATCCAGAGCCTTTTTACCTCTGCCACCGCATTTTTCAGCCTCTTTGCCCTGCCCCTTACCACCCAGTTTGGCTGGAGCAGCTCTGAATTCAGCATGGCCTATACGATTTATATGTTTGTCTACTGTGCCGTTGGATTTTTAGGCGGGCTTCTGGCTGAAAAGCTTCAGCCCAGAGTGGCGATCTATCTGGGACTGGCATTTTTTGCAGCCGGATGGTTTTTGACCGGCTTTGCTTCATCCATCCCGCAGCTTTATCTGTTTTATGGAATTTTTGCCGGAGCAGGAGCTGGCACCATTTATCCGGCCTGTCTTCCTACGGCTTTAAAATGGTTTCCTGATAAAAGCGGATCCATTTCCGGCCTGGTACAGGCCGGGGCATCTTGCGGGCCCTTCATCATGTCCCCGATTGCCCAGTGGCTCATTAATACCTACGGAGCACAGGCAGCATGCAAAATCCTGGCAGTTATCTTTCTGATCGGAGTGGGAGCAGTCGCCTGGATGATCGTGCCCTGTCCTGAGGGCTGGATGCCTGAAGGCTGGACTCCCAGTGCAGCTCAGTCCAAAGAATTAAACGGCAGCAATTACAATATTCCTCAGATGGTAAAAACGCCCGTTTTCTGGGTTATGCTCCTGATGTTCATTTTTGCAAATGCAGCCGGAACCATGATGGTAAGCGCCACCTCGCCGATTGCTCAAAACCAGATTGGACAGACTCCAATGATGGCCGCTATGTGCGTCAGCATTATGACCCTTGCAAATATGTGCGGAAGAATTGGCTTTGGCTTTATTTATGACCGGTTAAAGGGCTGGAACTCCCTGCTTCTGGTGCTTGCGATCAACGGCATTTCCATGTGTATGCTGACTGCCGCCCACTCTCTTTCATACTTTATTCTCTGCATCTGTCTGGTTGGCTTTTCCTTTGGAGGCCTGCTGGTAGTATTTGCACCTATGGTAAAAATCATTTTCGGTTCCCGTTTCTATAACCGCAATTATGGTCTGATTTTTATCGGATACGGAATCGGAGCCTTTGTGGGACCTAAAATCAGCGCCAGCTTCTATGATTCTACCGGCTCCTATGTTGCCGGATACATAGGTTCTGCCATACTTGCAGGAGCCGCGATCCTTCTGGTATTTATTGCAAAAAAGATGGCTCTGTCAATGCGGGCGGAATGATTGATTTACAAAATGTAATAATTCAGATTTAAAACAACAAAAGCCAGAAACAGCAGACACCCATCATGGGCTATGTTGTTTCTGGCTTTTAATTTATAAGCAGGATAACGGCTCTTATCCGGCCAGCAGTTGGGAACTGATTTCTGGAAAACAGGTGTTTTATAAACACCCCGGAGAAATATGTGGGTGATGCCAGAGCCAGACTGGAATCTGTCATTGGGGAAGGTGTGGTCAAGCTGGAATAAGATTCCTTTCACAAAGACTATCCTATATCATCATGGTACTTGACAGGTAAAAGATGCTAATATATAATAAAAATACGAAAAACCATACGATTTTTAATGCAGAAATGAGGTGTTGAAAATGTTAGCAGTAAAGAGCATGGATGTTAGAGATAATTTCAAATCATTATGCGACAAAGTTTTTCGGGGTGAAACTCTCATTATATCAAGACCGAAAAACGAAAATGTTGTGATGTTATCTGAGGCAGAGTATAATGAAATGATGAAAGCGAAGAGAAACGCTGATTATCTTGCAATGATAGATAAATCTATGGCTGAAGCTGAAGCAGGTGGGTTTGTTGTAAAGACCATTGACGAGCTGGAGGCATACGAATAATTTTACTCCAACTGCATGGCAGCAATACACAGACTGGCAGCTGGAAGACAAAAAGATAGTTAAGAGGATCAATGAACTTATTAAGAGCATAGATCGGGATGGACTATCACAAGGACTTGGGAAGCCGGAACCATTAAGGTATAGAAAAGCATGGAGCCGCCGGATCACGGAGGAACACAGGTTAGTTTACAATTTTGACAATAATCAAAATCTGATCATTTATTCCTGTAAAGAGCATTATGAAGATTAGCACCGTTTCTGGTGCTTTTCTTTTTTACGAAAGCTGTCGGAGCTGTCATTTAGATAAGTTTGTAAGCCAACTCACGGTTGCCTAAATTCAGTATGTGTTGTATAATTATCCGCAATGAAGATATAAAACATTGCAAATCAAATAAAATCAAAAAGGAAAAAGAATGAGAAAATTAGCATTAAGTGATGAAATTCTGCTATCGATCCAGCAGCCTGCCCGCTACATCGGCGGAGAGGTAAATATGGTAGTAAAGGATCACTCCAAAGTACGTACCAGGTTCGCCTTCGCCTTCCCGGATGTCTATGACATTGGCATGTCCCACCTCGGCATCCAGATCCTCTACTCCATGTTCAACAGCAGAGAAGATGTGTGCTGTGAGCGTGTATACAGCCCCTGGGTGGACTTAGATCCCATTATGAGAGAGAAGAAAATCCCTCTTTTTACCTTAGAATCCCAGAAGCCGGTAAAGGATTTTGACTTTTTGGGCATTACCCTCCAGTATGAGATGTGCTACACCAATGTGCTTCAGATCCTGGATCTGTCCCAGATCCCCCTTCATGCCTGCGACCGTTGTGAAAATGATCCCATTGTCATCGGCGGCGGCCCCTGTGCCTACAATCCGGAACCGCTGGCGGACTTTTTCGACCTGTTCTACATCGGAGAGGGCGAGACCGTGTATTTTGACCTTATTGACCGTTATCAGGAAAATAAGGCGGCAGGCGGCTCCAGAAAGGATTTTCTGGAGATGGCGGCGGAAATTCCCGGCATCTATGTGCCATCCTTCTATGATCCTGAGTATAATGAGGACGGCACCTTAAAAAGCTTTACCCCCAACAACAGCCACGCAAAAGAGAAGATCCGCAAGCAGGTCGTTGCCGATATGGACAGTGTGGGTTATATCGAAAAGCCTCTGGTTCCCTATATAAAGGTCACTCAGGACCGCGTGGTTCTGGAGATTCAGAGAGGCTGCATCCGGGGCTGCCGTTTCTGCCAGGCCGGAAACGTATACCGTCCCTTAAGAGAGCACAGCCTGGAATATTTAAAGCATTATGCCTACGATATGCTTAAGAGTACAGGCCATGAGGAAATTTCTTTAAGCTCCTTAAGCTCCAGCGACTATACCTATCTGGAGGGCCTTGTGAATTTCCTCATTGACGAGTTTAAGGGGAAAGGGGTCAATATTTCCCTGCCTTCCTTACGAATCGACGCCTTCTCCCTGGATGTCATGAGCAAGGTTCAGGATATCAAAAAGAGCAGCCTTACCTTTGCGCCTGAGGCCGGCTCTCAGCGTCTGCGGGACGTAATCAATAAGGGACTGACCGAAGAGGTAATCTTAAAGGGCGCTTCCGAAGCCTTCCAGGCCGGATGGAACCGGGTAAAGCTGTACTTTATGCTGGGACAGCCTACAGAGACCGTAGAAGATATGGAGGGGATTGCCCTGCTGTCTGAAAAGATCGCAGAAGCCTATTATGACATTCCAAAGGATCAGAGAAACGGAAAAGTCCAGGTAGTTGCCAGCTCCTCCTTCTTTGTTCCAAAGCCATTTACCCCCTTCCAGTGGGCCAGAATGTGCACGAAAGAGGAGTTTTTAGAGAGGGCCAATATTGTCCGCGGCAAATTCCGTGAAATGAAAAATTTCAAAAGCTTAAAATACAACTGGCATGAGGCAGAGCTGACCGTTCTTGAGGGCGTCCTTGCCAGAGGCGACCGCCGGGTAGGCCCTGTGATCGAGGAGGCCTACAAAAACGGTGCCATCTTTGATTCCTGGTCCGAGTTCTTTAAAAATGAGATCTGGATGGATGCATTTAAGACCTGCGGCGTGGACATTGATTTTTACACCACCAGAGAGCGCAGCCTGGATGAACTGTTCCCCTGGGATTTTATTGATGCAGGCGTGACAAAGGAATTTTTAAAGAGAGAATGGCAGCAGGCTTTAAATGGTGAGGTGACGCCCAACTGCCGCCAGAAATGTTCCGGCTGCGGAGCCATGGGCTTTGGCGGCGGCGTATGTTTTGAAACCAGGGGGAAAGACCAATGAAAATCCGTATTAAGTTCAGAAAAACAGGTATTATGAAATTCATCGGCCACCTGGATGTGATGCGCTATTTCCAGAAGGCCATCCGAAGAGCCGATGTGGAGATCTGCTACAGCGGGGGCTTCAGCCCTCATCAGATCATGTCCTTTGCAGCGCCTTTAGGCGTGGGAATCACCAGCAATGGCGAATATGTGGATATTGAAGTACACTCCACCGGCACCACGGCTGAGATGTTAGAGCGTTTAAATGCCGTTATGGCCGAGGGCTTTGAGATCGCAGAGTACAAGCTTCTTCCTGATACCGCTGCCAACGCCATGTCAAGTGTGGCTGCCGCAGATTACACCTTAACCTTCCGTCCCGGCTATGAGCCGGAGGAGGAAAGCGCAGAAGAGTGGTTTAAAAAGCTTACTGCCTTTTTTGACCAGCCTCAGGTTATGGTCCTTAAAAAGACGAAAAAGGGCGAAAAGGAAATGGACCTTAAGCCTCTTATCTATGACCTTGGCGTGATTGCCGGAAATGATGCAGCACAGTCACAGCTCTTTATGAAGATTTCCACCGGAAGCGCATCCAATATTAAGCCGGAGCTTTTGTTGGATGCTTATTATGAAGCACTGGGCAAGGAACGTTCTCCCTTTGCCTTTATGGTTCAGAGAGAAGAAGTATACGCAGATCAGGCATCAGAGCATGAGAGAGAGCAGGGAATTCATTCTTTTATTCCTCTTGGAGCTTTGGGACAGGACATTGAGTGATGGAAAAACGGATCATTACATGGCTTAGGGGCAGGATCTGTACTGCTTTTATCCAGGACGGCTCTTTGGTGGAGTTGACTCTGGAGGACGAGGATTGCTCTGTTTTAAACCGTATTTATGTGGGACGGGTACAGAAGGTAGTACCGGGCATCAACGCGGCATTTATCGACACGGGAGACGGTGTAGGCTATTACAGTCTTACAGAAAACCGCAGCCATCTGTTTACCGACAGGAACCGGAAAGAGGGGCCTTTGCGCCAGGGAGATGAAATCCTGGTGCAGATCAGCCGGGAGGGCGTAAAGACAAAGGCTCCGGTGCTGACAGCAAACCTGTCCCTTCCCGGCCGTCTCTGTGTGGTTACCGCAGGCAGAACAGGCATTGGCTTTTCCAATAAGATCAGCGACAGCCTGTTTAAAAAGGAAGCAAAGGCCTGTCTGGAGGAAGCTCCCTTAAGTGGGTTTGGCGTGATCGTACGGACGAATGCCTACCAGGCCGGTATGGATGCGCTTATAAAAGAATGTATCCTTTTAAAAGAACGTCTGGAAGCCTTAATAAAAGACGCGGCCTGCAGAGTGAGCGGTTCCTGCCTGTACCAGCCTCTGCCGTCCTATATTACAGGGGTGCGGGATGCCTATGAAGGCCGGCTTTCCTCTATTGTAACCGATGACAGGGGGCTGTATGACCAGCTTAAGGCCTATCTGAAGGAAGAGCAGCCTGAGGATCTGGAAAAGCTTGAATTTTATGACGACAGCCTTCTGCCTTTATATAAGCTTTACGGCCTGGAAACTGTACTGGATCGTGCTCTTGGAAAACGTGTCTGGCTTAAATCCGGCGGCTATCTGGTTATTGAGCCTACAGAGGCTATGACGGTGATCGATGTAAACACTGGAAAGTATGAAGGCAGAAAGAAAATGGCCGACACCATCCGAAAAATCAATAACGAGGCGGCTTTTACCATTGCAGCCCAGCTGCGTTTAAGGAATCTTTCAGGCATCATTATGGTAGATTTTATTGATATGGAGCAGGAGGAGGACAAAAAGGCCCTTTTAGACTGCTTAAAACAGGCTGTGTCAACGGATCCGGTCCGTACGGTGGTTGTGGATATGACGCCTCTGGGGCTGGTGGAACTGACAAGAAAAAAGGTAAGAAAACCGCTTTATGAACAGGCGGGACAAACCTATGACGGGATGCGGGGGGATAAAAACCTATGAAGATCATAATTGTTGGCTGCGGTAAGGTGGGAACCACCCTGGCTGAACAGCTGAACAGAGAAAATCATGATATCACACTCATTGATACAAATGAGGAAGCCATACAAAACATTTCCGACAGCGCGGATGTAATGGGCGTGACGGGAAATGGTGCAGTTTATCAGGTACAGATGGAGGCAGGGATCCAGGATGCAGATCTTCTGATCGCTACCACAAATTCAGATGAATTAAATATGCTCTGCTGTCTGATCGCAAAAAAGGCCGGAAACTGCCACACCATCGCCCGTATCCGAAATCCGGAATATTCATCCGAGATCCGTTATATCAGAGAAGAGCTGAATCTGTCTCTGGCTATCAATCCGGAGCTGGCAGCCGCCAGAGAAATCGCCCGCCTTCTTCGTTTCCCCTCTGCAATTAAGATCGAGCCTTTTGCAAAGGGGCGGATCGAGCTTTTAAAATTCCTGATCCCGGAGCATTCTCTGCTGAATGATATGCGGGTCATGGATGTTGTAAACCGTCTAAAAAGCAATGTTCTGATCTGTGTGGTGGAGCGCGGAAATGACGTTGTGATACCGGACGGTAATTTTGTGATGAAAAAGGGAGATAAAATTTCCTTTATTGCCTCTCATCAGGAAAGTGCGGATTTCTTTAAAAAAGCGGGAGTTGACAATAATATTGTCAAAAGCGCCATGTTTGTGGGCGGCGGAAAGCTGACCCATTATCTGTGCAGGCTGCTGGAGGACACAAAAATCAAGATTAAAATCATCGAAAGAGACGAAGAGAGGTGCCGCCAGTTAAGCGAACTTCTTCCCAAAGCTATGATCATCCACGGCGACGGTACGGATGAACAGCTTCTTTTGGAGGAAGGGATCCGACAGACAGAGGCGTTTGCCAGTCTTACCGGATTTGATGAGGAAAATATCATGCTGTCCCTCTATGCCTCCAGCCAGTCGAAAGCAAAACTTATCACAAAAGTCAATAAGATTGCTTTTGAAAATGTTATTAATTCTTTAAATATCGGAAGTCTGATCCAGCCCAAGATGCTCACTGCTGAGATTATCCTCCAGTATGTCCGTGCTATGCAGAATTCCATGGGAAGCAGCAATATTGAGACTCTTTATAAAATTGCCGCAGATAAAGCGGAGGCGCTGGAATTTCGCGTAAAGGAGGGATCGCCGATTCTTGGCATTCCTTTGGAAAAACTGAAGCTGATCGATAATCTTTTAGTGGCCTGCATCAACCGGGGCGGAACGATCATCACTCCACGAGGCAAAGATACGGTTGAAGCTGGAGATACAGTTATTGTCGTTACGACTCATACAGGATTAAACGATCTTACAGATATTTTAAGGTAAAGGCGGGAGAGAGATGAATCGAAGTATTATTATCTATATGCTTGGCTGGATTATGAACATTGAAGCCGTCTTGCTGTTTCTGCCTATTATTACGGCAGCCGTTTACCGGGAATCCGTAATCACCTTCTATCTGGCTGTTTCCTGCATCTGCGGAGTTTTGGGCTTTTTGTGTACCAGGAAAAAGCCCAAAGTAAAAATGTTTTTTGCAAAAGAAGGCTTTGTACTGGTGTCCTTAGGCTGGATCGTACTCAGCTTTTTTGGCTGTATGCCCTTTTGGCTCAGCGGCGAAATTCCTCATTTTATTGATGCGCTGTTTGAAATTGTTTCCGGTTTTACAACTACCGGAGCCAGTATTGTGCCAAAGGTAGAAGAGCTTTCCAAGGCTACTTTGATGTGGCGCAGCTTTTCCCACTGGATCGGCGGTATGGGGATTTTAGTCTTTATCCTTTCCATCCTTCCCATGACCGGGGATTACAATATGCATATCATGCGTGCAGAAAGCCCCGGCCCTTCTGTGGGAAAGCTGGTGCCAAAAATCCGCATTACAGCAAAGCTTCTGTACCAGATCTACTTTTTTATGACCATTGCTACCATGGGCTTTCTGCTCATTGGCGGAATGCCTGTATTTGATACCATCTGCATGAGTCTCGGTGCAGCAGGAACCGGCGGTTTTGCCTGCAGAAACAGCGGCCAGGCAGATTATACCTTGTATCAGCAGGCCGTTTTAAGTATCGCAATGATCCTTTTTGGCGTGAATTTTAATGTTTATTACCTGCTTTTGATCAAAAAACCCAAGGATGCCTTCCGCTGTGAAGAAATGCGCGGCTATCTGGCCGTCATTCTGGGAGCAGTAATCCTGATTACTCTGAATGTACGCCACCTGTTTCCATCCCTGTTTCTGGCAGTTCACCATGTTCTGTTCCAGGTAGCATCTATTATCACAACTACAGGCTATGCGACAGTGGATTTTAACCAGTGGCCGGAATTTTCCAAATGCATTGTTCTGCTTTTGATGTTTATCGGCGCCTGTGCAGGAAGCACCGGAGGCGGCATCAAGGTATCACGCATTATGATGGCCTTCAAGGAGGCCAAAAAGGAAATGGCAGCAGTGATCCATCCCCGCAGCGTCAAGGTGATTAAATACGAGGGAAAAGTGCTGGGACACCCCGTCCTGCGTTCGCTGAATGCATATCTGATTCTTTATGCCCTGATTTTTGCAGTGTCTGTGCTGCTGGTCAGTCTGGATAACTTTGATTTTGCCACAAGTTTTTCTGCGGTGGCTGCAAACTTTAACAACATTGGGCCCGGTTTATCGACCGTCGGACCAAGCTCTAATTTTTCCATGCTGTCTGATTTATCAAAGCTGGTATTGATCTTTGATATGCTGGCCGGACGGCTGGAGCTTTTCCCGATCCTGGTGCTGTTTTCGCCGGGAACGTGGAAGAAAGGATAACTGAAAGACAGCGTCTGTTCGCAGGAATGTGAAGGGAGCAGGCGCTGTTTTTATGTTATCCTTCTTTTATCGCAAAACATCGTAAAACAACGCCATCCTTGGATTTTCATATTTTCTTGACGTAGTGCCCCTTGTCCGTTATAATAAATAAAGCAGCTGGCACAAGCCAGCGTTCCCGGCTGAAGCCGTTCCCGCAAAAGCGGAATATTTAAAAATAAACATGCGTAATTGATACCAGGAAGGTACAAAAATCCGACAGGATAGGTACATTTCTGGTATTTTTTGTGCAAAAAGGAGAGTAAGGTATGACAGAACGATTTTCAACAAAAAACATGGTAACAGCAGCTGTATTTTTGGCCCTTGGCATGGTGCTTCCCTTCTTCACCGGTCAGATTCCAACTATTGGAAGTATGCTTCTTCCCATGCACATTCCGGTTTTGATCTGCGGCTATGTCTGCGGCTGGCAGTGGGGGCTTTTAGTCGGCCTGATTGTTCCCATTCTGCGCAGCATGACTCTTGGAATGCCTCCTATGATGCCCGTAGCAGCTGCTATGGCATTTGAACTTGCAGCTTACGGAGCTTCTACAGGGCTTCTCTATGAAAAACTGGAGAAAAATACCATTTCCATTTATATCAGTCTGATCGGTGCCATGATTTTCGGGCGTATCGTATGGGGACTTGTAAGCATGGTCCTTTATGGAATTATGGGAAATGCCTTTTCTGTGCAGATTTTTTTAAGCGGAGCCCTTTTAAAGGCAGTCCCGGGAATTATCTTGCAGCTTGTCCTGATTCCTGTTATTATTATAACATTGAGAAAAGCAAAGGTAATCGAATAAAATATGAAAGAAATACTGCTTGCGCATTTAAAACAATATCCCCAGATGCAGCTCCAGGATGTGGTAAAGCTGCTGTATCAGAGCGAATTTGGCGGCGGCCATATGATCACCAGTCCTGAAAAAAGCCTGGATCGTCTGAAAGAAGAGTACAAAAGCTTTAAGTGGGAGTATTCTCCCATTATATGCGAACCAATCGGGGGAGAAATGTACCGGATTTATCTGTCTGCTCTGGAGGACGGACTGTCCGAAGAAACTTTAAACCGGATGTTTACAGAAACTGCAGCCAGAGCATCCGGAACAAGGGAGGGCTTTGAGGAGAAACTAAGGTGTCTGCTCCAGTGCTGCCGGTCGGGAGAGCTTCCGTTCACTTTGGCTCAGGCAGAAGCATTTCTGGATACATACCGCAGCCAGGGATATCCCGCCGTCCGTCACAGTAGCTTTTACCGCAGTGCCTATCATCCGGCCTATCGGATCGTTTCCGCCAGCTATGCACGCTATTATGAAGCTTTCATAAGGATTGACAGGGCTTTGAGAGAGAGGATGCAGGTACAGATTGCCATTGACGGGATGTGCGCCGCAGGGAAGAGTACCATGGGGCGGATTCTTCAAAGTATTTACTCCTGCCGGCTGTTCCATATGGATGACTTTTTTTTACAGCCTTATCAGCGCACCGCCGACCGGCTGTCCCAGATCGGCGGGAATGTAGATTATGAACGTTTTAAAAAAGAGATTTTAGATCACTTAAATGACAGAGAGGGACTGGAATATCAAATCTACAGCTGTAAGGCTCAGAGGCTGGACTGCCGAATACAAACGGACTGGACTCCCTTAAGCATCATTGAAGGCTCCTACAGCCAGCACCCCTTCTTTGGAGACATCTGGGATCTAAGGTTTTTCTGTGAAATTGATCCCGCAGAGCAGTTAAACAGAATCCGGATCAGAAACGGCGAGGCAATGTGCGAACGTTTTAAGCAGGAATGGATCCCGAAAGAAAACGCATATTTTGATACGTTCGGCATCCGTGAAAAAAGTATCTGCCTGACGGACGGAAAAACAAAAAATTCTAAAAACATATTGACAGATTAAAACAGGAATGCTATAGTATACGAGTATGCCGCACAGCGGGGTAAAAGTCCGGGAGAATGGATGCATCCAAAAAACCGGCACCGAAGCTGGCGAGTAATGAACATAGGAGGTGCCTTTTATGTACGCGATTATTGCAACAGGCGGAAAGCAGTACAAGGTAGCAGAAGGCGATGTCATTAAGGTAGAAAGACTGGGCGCAGGCGCAGGCGAGACCGTAACATTTGACCAGGTACTGGCTGTAAACAACGGCGAACTGCAGATCGGATGCCCAACCGTAGCCGGAGCAACTGTTACAGCAACAGTTGAGAAGGAAGGTAAGGCTAAGAAAGTGATCGTTTACAAGTATAAGAGAAAGACTGGCTATCACAAGAAGAACGGCCACAGACAGCTCTATACACAGGTTAAGATCGAAAAGATCAATGCCTAATTGTAAATGATATGATTCAGGCAACTGTATTAAAAGATTCCAGAGATTCAGGCAATGTGCTTTACCGGGGGATTGTGATTGAAGGTCATGCTGGATATGCTGAAGAGGGTGAGGATATCATCTGCGCAGCTGTATCGGCGCTGGCGATCAATTTTTATAATTCGGTAGAGACATTTACGGAAGACCCATTTGAGGGGGCTGCCGGACAGGCGGACGTTCAGTTTGACTTTCGGTTTACCTCAGATATAAGTCCTGAGTCGCAGCTCCTTATGAATTCTCTTATTCTGGGACTTCAGAATATTGAGAAGGATTATGGGAGAACATATATTATCATCCGATTCAAGGAGGTGTAAGACATGTTAAAGATGAACCTTCAGTTATTCGCTCATAAAAAGGGTGTTGGTTCTACTAAGAACGGCCGTGATTCCGAGTCCAAGAGACTGGGCGCCAAGAGAGCTGATGGACAGTTCGTACTGGCAGGAAACATCCTGTACAGACAGCGCGGTACTCACATTCATCCTGGCAACAACGTAGGCAAAGGCGGCGACGATACCTTATTTGCATTAGTAGACGGAGTTGTTAAGTTTGAAAGAAAGGGCAGAGACAGAAAGCAGGTTTCTGTTTACCCAAGAGCAATCAACGAATAATTCTGAGGGGCCCCATACCTGGTGTATGGAGCCCTTTTTTTAGACAGTGTACCCGAAAAGACGGGGCATACAAAAACCATGCGTTCCGGATGACGGAGCGTGTGCCACACCATACAGGAGGTGCTGTTATATGTTTGCAGATCGTGCAAAAGTATTTATCAAGTCCGGTAAGGGCGGCGACGGCCATGTGTCCTTCAGACGGGAGCTTTATGTTCCTAACGGCGGTCCTGACGGCGGTGACGGCGGAAGAGGCGGCGATGTGATTTTTCAGGTTGATACAGGAAAAAATACACTGATCGATTTCCGTCATATACACAAATACATCGCAAAGGATGGACAGGAAGGCGGAAAACGCCGCTGCCACGGAGCAGATGCCGATGATCTGATCGTTAAAGTTCCAGAAGGAACTGTGATCAAAGATTTTGAATCCGGCAAGGTGATTGCCGATATGTCAGGAGACAACAAACGGGAAGTAATCCTAAAAGGCGGCAAGGGCGGACTTGGAAATATGCACTTTGCCACCTCTACCATGCAGGTGCCAAAGTATGCCCAGCCCGGACAACCCGGACAGGAGCTGTGGGTACAGCTGGAGCTCAAAGTCATTGCAGATGTAGGCCTTGTAGGTTATCCAAATGTAGGAAAATCCACCCTGCTTTCCGTTGTCAGCAATGCAAAGCCCGAAATTGCCAATTATCATTTTACTACATTAAATCCCCATCTGGGTGTAGTGGACTTAGGAGACGGAGCCGGTTTTGTTATGGCCGATATCCCCGGACTGATCGAGGGAGCCTCTGAAGGCGTAGGGCTGGGCCACTCCTTCCTGCGCCATATTGAGCGTACCAAGGTGCTGGTTCATGTGGTAGACGCTGCCTCTGTGGAGGGCCGTGACCCATTGGAGGACATCCGCACCATTATCAGAGAGCTTGAGAAGTACAATCCAAAGCTTTTGGAGCGTCCGCAGGTAATTGCTGCCAATAAGATGGATGCCATGTATTCCGAAGAAGACCAAAATCAGGTCCTGGATGCATTAAAGTCTGAATTTGAACCCAAGGGCATCCGTGTATTCCCAATCTCTGCAGTAAGCCGTCAGGGTGTAAAGGAACTTTTATGGCATATCAATGATCTTTTAAAGACGGTTGATCAGACTCCTGTCGTTTTTGAAAAGGAGTTTGAAATTCAGTATCAGGGAGACAGAAGCCTTCCTTATACCGTTACCAGAGCTGATGACGGCGCCTATGTGGTAGAAGGACCGAGAATTGAAAAAATGCTTGGCTATACCAACCTGGATTCTGAGAAAGGCTTTGACTTTTTCCAGAAATTCCTGAAAAATACAGGTGTTTTGGATGATCTGGAAAAGGCCGGGATCAATGAGGGCGACACGGTCCGGATGTACGGACTGGAATTTGACTATTATAAATAATGATATCGGGGTCAAAAAATCGTTTGGCCCCTGTGATTCAAGTATAAAGGAGCAGCTATGACAAGTAAGCAGAGAGCCTATTTAAAGGGCCTGGCTATGAATCTGGATCCTGTTTTCCAGATTGGAAAAGCCAGCCTCACGCCTGAAGTAACCCAGGCTGTGGCTGAAGCACTGGAAGCCAGGGAACTGATCAAGATTACTGTATTAAAGAACTGTCTGGATGATGGGCGTTCCATCGCTGATGTACTGGCGGAAAGAACCCATTCTCAGGTGGTCCAGGTAATCGGACGCAAGATTGTTTTGTACCGTCCTGCAAAAGATGAGGCGAAGAGAAAAATCGTACTTCCTAAATAATGCAGGAGGTCTATTATGGCAAATATAGGAATCCTGGGAGGCACCTTTGATCCCATACACAAAGGACATCTGGCACTGGGACAGCAGGCATATGAGCAGTTTAAGCTGGATCAGATCTGGTTTATGCCCTCCAGCCTTCCGCCTCACAAAAGAGCGCAGAAGGTGACTGAAGGAACCGAGCGTCAGGATATGGTAAAGCTGGCTATCAGGGATTATCCGTGGTTTCAGTATTCTGATTTTGAATTCAGGCGTCACGGAAACAGCTATACTGCTCAGACCCTTATGTTATTAAAGGAAGCATACCCCCATGATAAATTTTATTTTATAGAAGGGGCGGATTCTCTGTATGAGATCGAGGACTGGTATCATCCGGAAATGGTGATGCAGGAAACAACGATCCTGGTTGCGGGCCGCCCATACAAACATACCCACAGGCCTCTTGATCTTCAGATTGCCTATTTAAAGGATAAATACAGTGCCAGAATCGAACGGATACATTTTGAGGAAATGGACATTTCTTCAGAAACTGTCCGCAAAGCTGCGAAACAGGGCTGCGATCTGACTAAATGGCTTCCGGACGAAGTAGCGGAATATATAAAAGCTCACGGACTGTATCAGTAAGACAGGGCCGCAGCAAAGAAAGGCGGTTTCGGATGAAAATGGATCACCAATGCAATCAGGTTTTAATGTTTCGGAAAAAACTTAAATCCAGACTGGATCCCATGCGCTATGAACATTCACTCAGCGTTTCCTTTACCTGTATGAATCTGGCTATGCGTTATGGGTATGATATAGATAAGGCTGAGCTGGCAGGTCTTCTTCATGACTGCGGCAAGCGTTTTCCAGATTCGGTTATTTTAAAAAAATGCCTAAAGCATGGAATTCCCGTTACAGAAGGAGAGAGAAGGGCTCTTGCAGTGCTCCACGCAAAGTACGGAGCCTGGCTGGCCCGGCATAAATATCAGATTGAGGATTCTGAAATTTTGAATGCCATTGCCTGTCATACTACCGGAAAACCGGAGATGACCGTTCTGGATAAGATTCTTTATATTGCAGATTATATCGAACCCAGACGTTACAAAGCAGACAACCTGCCTCAGATCCGCCGTATGGCTTATGAGGATCTTGATCAGACCATGTATGCTATTTTAAAAGGCACGTTGGAATATCTCCAAAGAAAGGGCGGCTGTATAGACCCCATGACACTGCAGGCATATGAATACTTTAAGGCTCAGATGAAAGGAAATGAAGAATGACTTCTAAGGAAATGGTTAAAATCGCCTATGAGGCGCTCAGCGATAAAAAGGGACAGGATATCAAAATCATCGATATCCAGCTGGTATCTGTCCTTGCAGACTATTTTATCATCGCAGATGGAAGCAATGTCAATCAGGTTCAGGCAATGGCTGACAATGTAGAAGAAATGCTGGCAAAGGTTGGATGTGAATGCAGACAGATCGAAGGATACCAGAGCGGAAACTGGATCCTGATGGATTATAAAGATGTGATTGTCCATATCTTCTGCAGAGAGGATCGTTTATTCTACGATCTGGAACGTATCTGGAGAGACGGAAAGACATTTGTAGATGTAAATGAACTGTAATATATGATTTATAAAGGTATAATAAGCCGCAGCTTTTCGCTAGAATCCGGGATGGGGATTTTTCGAAAAGCTGCGGCTTTTATGCTGCTTTCATACCTGAGTACCCAGCACCGCTGGCTACATCATCCTGAGCAGACCAATGACCTTTCCTAAAATATCTACATGATCAGTAATGATCGGCTCCATAGCATCATTTTCCGGCTGCAGACGATAATGATCCTTCTCTTTATAATAACGCTTTACAGTAGCGGAATCATCCAGAAGAGCTACTACAATCTCTCCGTTTTCTGCAGTAGAACGCTGTTCTACGATCAGTTTATCCCCCGGAAAGATCCCTGCACCGATCATGCTTTCTCCTTTTACATGAAGCATGAAAATCTCTGCATTGGGAAGGGCTTCTGCAGGAAAGGGAAAATAATCCTCAATACATTCTTCTGCCAGAATGGGTTCTCCCGCGGCCACTGTGCCGATCACAGGAATATTTACCATCTCTCTCCGGTTAAAATTAAACGTATCATCCAGAATTTCAATGGTTCTCGGTTTTGTAGGATCACGGCGGATATATCCCTTATCCTCAAGTGCAGCCAGATGAGAATGAACGGAGGACGTTGACTTTAAACGAACAGCCTCGCAGATCTCCCGAACAGCCGGGGGATATCCCTTCTTTAAAATCGTATTTTTAATATATTCTAATATTTCCTGCTGTTTTGCAGTGATCTTATCCTGTTCCATAATCCTTACCTCCTGTCTGCTGTATAATACGGGCATCATTTGCTGATATTATAGTAACATATGTTCGAAAAAAATGCAAACCTTTGTTCGGATTTTTCTGCGCCCCATTGACAAACGTATGTTCTGATGCTATAGTATAACTGCATCTATAAGAACACATGTTCGCATAACATACGTTTTACAGAGGAGGAGCTGGTATGAGACAAACCATTCAAATGACAAGGCGGCGCTTTTTTGCATCCTGTTTTATGCTTCTGATTCTCGTGATCGCAGTGACAGGGTACAGTATGCTGACCACACTAGCAGAAGAGGAGCCAGTTCAAGGGCTGCCTTATTACAGCAGCATCGAAATCCAGGAGGGTGACAGCCTGTGGAAAATTGCAGACCGTTATCGAAAAGGAAGCCGGATGACTACACAAGAGTATGTAAAACAGCTCCAGAGGATGAACCGACTGACAGGAGATACAATCCATGCCGGCGCGCACCTTACCATTGTTTATTATAAATAACGGCACCTCTGAAAACAGCCTTGCATTTTTTCCACACTTATGCTAAGATATAACTATGGTTAGATTAAACTAACTTATAATTTTGCAGATGTGAGGTATACTATGTGTAAAGAGACTCTCGAAATGATGCTTTGCCTTAACCGAAAGGAGCTGGAAACACAGGTTGTAATGCAGTGTGCTCCGCTTTTAACAGGTATAAAGATTTCAAACCTTCTGACAACTGATCAAAACAACCGGATCCATACAGCACGTCTGTTCAGCCGTACGCCGGTATCCTGCTTTTTGCTTTGCCAATCCCAAGGAAAGGCTGTTTTTCTCTTATATATGAAGGAGCAGTTGAAGGCATATCTGGATCTGCCTTCTGTCAAGGGACTGATGAAACGTTTTGGTTATACGGGGATGAAGCTGGATGAAATCCTTTCTCTTGTAGGCCAATGCTATAAGGACCATATGGAGGGCAGAAGAGAATTCCCCCATGAAATCGGCCTGCTTCTGGGATATCCGGCAGCGGATGTAGAGGGATTTATAGAAAATAAAGGTCAGGATTCTCTTTACAGCGGTTATTGGAAAGTATACTCCGATCCGGAAGAATGCCGGCGTATTTTTAATAAATATGATCACGCCAGAGAGCGTGTGATCCGTCTCATGGCTGGAGGTATGACCGTCAGACACATTATAGCGCTGCACCACCCATATTATTACAGCACAGCGGCTGTATAGCAAGGAGGACTATATGAAAACAATTCTCATTATATACTGGTCACAGACCGGCAATACAGAGGCCATGGCTCATGCGATCGCCCAGGGGATAGAAGAAGAGGGGAACCAGGCAAAGCTTCTGGAGGTATCTGAAGCGGAGCCAGAGATATTAAAAAAAGCCAATGTATTTGCTCTGGGCTGTCCGGCTATGGGAGGAGAGGTTCTGGAAGAGGACGAGATGGAACCATTTGTAACAAAGTCTGAACCGTTTGTATCCGGTAAAGTAATCGGCCTGTTTGGTTCCTATGGATGGGGTGATGGGCAGTGGATGCGCGATTGGGAAGCGCGTATGGCTGCGGCAGGAGCCAAAATCCAGGGTGGAACAGGAGTAATCTGTCAGGAAGCACCGGATGAAGAAGCACTGGAGCGATGCAGGAAATTGGGACGGGAATTAAGTAATATATAGGGGGGATATCATTTCTTCCCCCCTGATTCTCGAAGCTGCACCTTATTACGGGCACTACGCCGTCTTTCATCTTCAAGCGCCGCATAATGACGTTTTGTTGTATTTACATCTGAATGTCCAAGGACATCTGCCACCAGATAAATATCACCTGTTTCACGATACAAACTGGTACCATAGGTACTGCGCAGTTTATGGGGCGTAATTGGCTTTAAAGGGGCCACTGTGCGGGCATACTTTTTTACCAGATTTTCCACGCTGCGTACAGCCATGCGTTTCTTTTGGAGAGACAGGAAGAGTGCATCTTCACTGCCTGTTTCCGGAATGATACGGTCCCTTTCCTCCAAGTAATCTAAAAGAGCCTCCTCAACCTCTGTTCCAAAATATACCGTTACTTCTTTGCCGCCTTTTCTGTAGATACGAATACCTCCATTTTTAAAGTCAATATCAGCAATATTTAATCCCACACATTCTGACACACGGATTCCCGTACCAAGAAGGAGCGTCATAATGGCCAGATCTCTAAGTTTTGTCTTATTATGATATGCCTTTTGTTTTTCTGTCAGATTTTCTCCTTGTTCCACCTCATCCAGCAGAAGAGCAACTTCATCTATATCCAGACGAATGATTTCTTTTTCATGAATTTTGGGTAAACGGACTAATGCAGCCGGATTATTTTTAATACGTTCATTTCGGTAAAAATAATTATAAAAGCTTTTGAGTGATGAAATCTTGCGCATGATTCCACGTTCTTTATTCATAATTTCCTGATTTTTGTCATTAAACCGATATTTCAGATATTCCATATATTCTTCAAAATCTGTTACAGAGAGCTGATCTAAAAGATCAAGAGAAAGATCTGTGATAGCAATCTGTTTCAGCGCCGGATTTTCTTTATGGAGAAAATCAAAAAATATATGCAGATCATATGCATATGCAATTCGGGTTCGTGAAGAAGTCCTGGGTTCAATTCCACGGAAGAAATCTGCGCAAAATCCCGGAAGATCCCGGATCAAACCGCGAAGGCGTATAATGTTTTCTTTGTCTTTTTGTTCGTGATAGGATAATGTACTCATAATAAAAACTCCATACAATTCATTTTATAAAAACAGTTGGAGTTATGTGATGAGAGACAGTGTTTCAACTATTCGCGAAACACAGCTTTAACGAATAGTTGAAGCAGGAATTACTAATTTTACTAAATCATCGACTTTCACTGATTTTCAGCTATTTTCAGCTATTTTCAGCTGCCCCTGCTTCCTTCTGTTTTATATCACATACTCTTCATTATTGTCAAATGAATAAAACGTCCCGGACAATTTTTATCCGGGACATATTCGTATCTTACATCTGTGCAGATAAACTTATTTTATTATAAAATCGTCCGAAGTAATCCATTTAAAAATCCGGCAGCCTGTTTTTCGTCCGGACCATCTATCTTTAGTACAAGGTTTTCTCCCTGTCTGGCGTTCAGACTCATAAGTGCCAGCACATTTTTGCAGTTTGCCTCTCCTTTGGCGCTGGATATGGTAATCTGACTCTGATAATCTGAAGCCGCGCGGCTTAAGCTCATAGAATTTGATGCATGAAGTCCCTGTCTGTTTGAAATAACATATCTGTAGCTTATCATTTTTATCATCCTTTGCGTTTTAGTGTTTAAATTAAATCTTCAATATTACAGAAATAGACGGCATTGTTGTTTGATTTTAATCTTTTATTTATGACATTATTGAAAATCTCTATCCTTATAGTAACACAATTGTCTGTTAATGACAACCATTGATTATAAACACTTGACACCGGAGGAACGGACGATTAGAATAATTTGGTACAAATTTATGAAAGAAAGGATTATAAAATGAAACTCCAGCGTTTATTAAGCTTGGTCCGCCAGGCTCTCGATACATATCATATGATACAGGACGGAGATCATATTGCAGTGGGAATTTCAGGCGGAAAAGACAGTCTTGCACTGCTCTATGCGCTTCACCATTTAAGACGGTTCTATCCCCAAAAATACGATCTTACAGCCATCACTGTAGATCTGGGGCTTGGAAATCTTGACCTGGATCCGATAAGGGAACTCTGCAAAGAATTTGAAATTCCCTATTATGTGCTTCCCACAGAGATTGGAACCGTTCTCTTTGATATACGAAAGGAATCCAATCCCTGTTCTCTCTGTGCAAAAATGCGCAAAGGCGCCTTAAATGAAAAAGCCAAAGAACTGGGATGCAATAAAATCGCCTATGCCCATCATAAAGAGGATGTGATGGAAACAATGATGATGTCCCTTTTTTATGAAGGACGCTTTTACTGTTTTCCTCCCAACACCTATCTGGACCGGATGGATCTGACTGTAATACGTCCTATGATTTTCGTATCGGAAGCAGATGTTATCGGATTTAAAAATAAGTACCAGCTTCCAGTATGTAAAAATCCATGCCCTATGGATGGATACACCAAACGCCAGTACATCAAAGAACTGATCCAGAAACTGCAAAAAGACAACCCCCATATTAAGGATTGTCTTTTTCGTGCTATTACAGACGGAAATATACCCGGTTGGAGCAAAGCTGCCGATTCTGCAGATGCTTAAATCCCTGGTCCCTGGTTACTTACGGACTCCCCGGGCTTTGTATCTTTAGAGGCTCCCGGTAAGGCAGAGATACCGGGGCCTCCGCCCGGCTGCTGGTCTGAGGATGCCCCAGGTCCTGTACTTCCTGCTTCTCCTAAAGGCCTGGAAGTGTCCTCTTCTTCCTTTTCCTCAGAAAGCTTATTTTCCAGAGATCCCGTTTCTTTCTCTGATTCGGTTTCCTTACTGCTGCCCGGTTCCCAAATTCCCGGTCTCTTCTCTTCCTCTTTTGTTGTTTCTTTTTCACTTTCCTTTATACTGATCGTTTCCCTTGTTTCTTCCGTTTCTTCTAAGCTGCTGCTCTCCTCTTCTGTTTCCGTTTCTTCTGCAGAAGTCTCCGGAATTGTCTCCTGTGGCTTTGAAGCCTCTGTTTCCTTTGGAGCATCGGCGCCGCCTGTCTTATCCTTGGAATCTATTTTTCCGGAGCCCGAAGAAGATTTGGAGGGTGCAGCTGCTCCCTCTTCATATAGCCCTGTTTCTTCCGAAATGTGGGCACTGATCTTTTTTAATCCGGAAGATGGATGGTATGGCGTATCCTCTCCATACAGGAACTGATGCAGCTGGATCACATTACTCTCCAGAGTAGTTGCGATCACACAGTCCATTTTTCCAACCCGCTTTGTCTCCCTGGAAAAAGGAAAACCTGCCGTATCTGCAATATGAAGTTGATCAATATCTTTTACCAGAGGCAGCACATCTTCAATCCCTACACTGGTAGAAATCTGAGGTAAAATAGCTTTTGCAAGATTAGTAAGCGTGCCTGCATCTGCCTGTCTTGCTTTTTCCAACGCCAGAGCAATCACCTTCCTTTGGCGCTCTGTACGCTGAAAATCCGTATCCATAAGCCGCAGACGGCTGTATGCTACCGCCTGAACTCCGTCTAAATGATTGGCTCCGGCCTGTTTAAGCTGCGTCGATCCAATACCCGTGGAATTGACGGTTTCTGTAATAAATCCATTGATATATTTGAACTCTGCCGGAGTAATTTCCAAATCAATACCGCCTAAAACGTTAATCGCTTCAGCCACTGCCTTCCAGTTAAAGGCAGCATAATCATCTATTTTTAGATCCAGGTTTTCTTCCAGTGCATCTACGGCCTGTTTTTGCCCGCCTTTAAAATAAGCTTCGTTGATTTTATGGTACGTTCCCTTGGAGTCAATTTTTAAATATGTATCTCTGAATACACTGGCTAACCGTATCTCACCTGTTTCTCTGTCCAGTGTGCAGACCATCTGTACATCTGCCAGCGCTTTTTTCGTATTACCGTCACGGCTGTCTACACCAAATACAGCCACTGTCCAGATCCCTGTAGGACGATGAAGGTATAGAAAGCTTCCATATGCCGTAACCGCTAAAAGAAGGAATATCAAAAGCATCGGCCATTTTTTCTTTCTTTTACGACGTCTTTCTCTGACAGAACTGCCTTTCGGATTGCGGCGGGATTTCTCTCCTGTCCTAAACTTATTTCGGGAACGGCTATAGGATTCTCTGTGGTTTTTGGAAAAACCTCCCGCTCTTTTCGCGGATCGTCCCTGGGATGTACCTCTTTTGGAAGACTCATCTGAAAACGGTATATCCAGTCCGTCTTCACAGCCATACTCGTCTTCAAAATAAGCGTCATCTATGGAATCAAAGGATTCCCGTTCCCGAAAACTGCGGCCGTCATGGGAAGAGGCCCTGGAGCGGGAAGGCACGTTTCCGTAAGAGCCCGCCCTCCTGCGCCTGGACTGCATTCGTAAAAGTTCATCCTCATTATCATGGTAATTCATGGATTTTCACCTCTGTTTCATTTTCTTTCATAACAGCTATTCTACCACAGGAAAACAGATAAATACAGCTGTAAAGTCTTACGGAATCATTAAATCTGATTCATTGTCCACTGATGGTAAAATTTGTAAATATAAAAATATCCCCTTTCAGACAGACAGATGAAATACCAAAAAACTGCTGCCAGAAAGGGGCATATCAAAAACTTCATAAATTATCGTGATTGAAATTACTTCTGATCCTTCCATTGCTGTTTCAGCTTTGCAAAGGCCATAATAGCCTCTACAGCACCATCAGGACCTACCGAACTGCTGTTTAAACACAGATCATAGCTTCTGGGATCACCCCAGCGCTTGTTGGAATAATAGTTATAATAGCTGGATCTCTTCTTATCTGTCTTTACAATAACCTCTTTTGCTTTGGAATCATCCAGGTTATACAGCGTCTTAATCCGCTCCAGCTTATCTTTTTCATCGCCCGCGATAAATACGCTCAAAACATTGGGATAATCTTCCAGGGCATAATCTGCGCATCGTCCAATGATCACACAAGACTGTTCATCTGCCAGATGCTTGATCGCATCAAACTGCGCAAGAAAGATTTTGTGATTAATAGGCATATCCGAGTATCCTGCGGCTGTATAGCCCATAGAATAAGAATCCATCACCAAAGAATATAAAAAGCTGCTGGTAGGACGTTCATCGTGCTTTTCAAATAATTCCTGACAGAGGCCGCTATGCTTTGCTGCCTTTGAAAGAAGCTCTTTGTCATAGCATTTCACTCCCATCTTTTCCGCCAGCTTTTCTCCGATCAATTTTCCGCCGCTGCCGCACTGTCTGCCGATCGTAATAACAAGATTTCCTGACATTCTGCATACCCCTTTCTCTGGCCTCACAGCAGGAACCAAGCTGTTCCCTGCTCTCTCTGCCATATTTGTATTATAACTCAAAAATTCAGAAAAGTATATAGAAATATACAGAAAATTCTATTTTAAAAGCACATTATTAGACAAGAGTGATAAAATCCACTAATTGTGTCTAATTAATTCAGAGTCTTAAGCAGATTTTCAAAGTAATCTGGAAGGGGGGCGGAAAATTCCATATAAAGACCTGTTCTGGGATGAATGAATCCAAGGACACCTGCATGGAGTGTCTGACCTTTAAGACCGGAAATCGGACATTTAGCCGGGCCATAAACGGCGTCTCCCAAAAGAGGATGATGAATGCTGGCCATATGAACACGAATCTGGTGGGTACGTCCTGTTTCCAGTCTGCATTCTACGTGAGTAAACTGCCTGAAACGTTTTAATACACGATAGTGGGTCACTGCTGATTTTCCCTTGTCATAGTTGATGCTCATCTTTTTCCGTTCCACCGGATGGCGGCCAATGGGAGCGTCAATCGTTCCCTCCTCTTCTTTTATGACGCCATGAACGATCGCCTGATAGCGCCTGGTAATAGAGTGTTCTTTTAACTGAGCCGCAATCGAATTATGTGCCATATCGTTTTTACATACGATCAATACGCCGGTTGTATCCATATCAATCCTGTGTACGATCCCCGGACGCATGACTCCATTGATACCGGAAAGCTGCCCGCGGCAATGATCCATCAGTCCATTGACCAATGTATGGGAATAATGGCCTGCGGCGGGGTGGACAACCATTCCCTTTGGCTTATTGATCAGGATCACATCCTGATCTTCATATAGAATGTCCAGTTCCATATGCTCCGGCTCTATTTCTGGTTCCACCGCTTCTGGAATATCCATGGAAAGAATATCCTCATCTTCTACCACATAGCTTGCTTTTACCGGCTTTCCGTTTACCAGGATCCGTCCGTCCTTTAAAAGCTTCTGGATGTAGGAGCGGCTCAGCTGTCCGGCAGCTTCGGCCAGATATTTATCAATACGCAGACCGCCTTCCTGGTCGCCTACACAGATTTCCTGTTTCACTGCGTTTTCTCCTTTCCATGAGCCTTTCCGGGCTGGAAGCAGTCCAAATCTTCATCATCATAATAAAAAAGCACTAAAAGCACCAGTCCTGCTGCCGCTATGGTAACGTAGCAGTCTGCCACATTAAATACGGGAAAATCAATCAGGCGAAAGTAAAGAAAATCAACCACATAATTCTGGGTCATCCGGTCGATCATATTGCCGACTGCCCCTGCGGCTACCAGCATCAGGCATACTGCTAACGGACGATATTTCGGTGTTTCCGGCATCCGCCACATCATATACAAGATTGCTGCCAATACGGCTATTCCGATCAGGAAGAAAAAAAACTGACGGTTCTGCAGCATTCCAAAGGCGGCACCTCTGTTTTCAAGATAGGAAAATTCAAATACACCTTTTATTACGGCTACCGGCTCCTGGTTCTTAAGAAACCGAACCGCCAGCCCTTTTGTCCACTGATCCAGCCCCACAAGAATCAAAAAACCGATTAAGAAGCTTACCAGAAGGGATCGTTTTTGTCTGCTCATCATTGTTACTCCTTCATATCAATCGTATTTCTGCCCCGGTCAAAGGCATAATCTTTTTTACAGGGAAACAGCCTCAAAACCGGCACGGATTTCATCCTCTGAAAGGGAATGATCCACATAAGCATCTCCGATTCCATTTAAAAGGACAAATTTCACCCTTCCTGCTTCCATCTTCTTATCACTCTTTGTAGCATCAAATACTTCCTTCCAGATCAGGCCATCTACAGTAGTTGGAAGTTCAAAGGACGCCATCGTATGTTTAATATCATCTGCTTCCGTTTCACTCAAAGTACCCTTTAAACAGCTGATACGGGCTGCTGCCACACAACCCAGGCCGACACAGTGGCCGTGAAGCATAGTAAAATTCTTTAACTTTTCCACAGCGTGGCCCAATGTGTGGCCAAAGTTTAAATATGCCCGTTCTCCCTGCTCTGTAGGGTCTTTTTCCACCACTGCTTTTTTTATCTCATTGCTCCGAAAGACCATCTGCCGGCATGTCGTAAGATCACGGGCCATCACCGCATCACGATGTTCCTTTAACCACTCATAGTATGCCTTATCCTGAATCAGTCCATGCTTTATCACCTCTCCCATTCCGGAAGAAAACTGTTCCGCAGGAAGCGTCAAAAGTGTTTCCAGATTGGTATATACCAGTCTGGGCATATGAAAGGCACCCACCATATTTTTGTAATCCGCAAAGTCCACCCCCGTTTTTCCTCCGATGCTGGAATCCACCTGAGACAGCAGTGTGGTGGGGATCTGGATGAAGTCGATTCCTCTCAGATAAGTGGCAGCAGCAAACCCGCAGAGATCTCCTGTCACGCCTCCTCCCAGAGCTGCCAGCATATCTTTTCGGTCAAAATGCTCTAAAATCAGATGTTCATAAAGCATCCGAACCGTATCCAGGTTTTTATGTTCTTCACCTGCTGGAAAAATAAAAACAGAAACCATGCTGCAGCATTGGCTTAGGATTTCTTTTACCTTGTCCAGATAAAGGAATGCCACATTAGAATCTGTAACAATACATATTTTGCGCTTTTCCAGATGAAATGCCGCCAGTTCCCCCTTCAGTCCTTCAAAGGATGTTTCCATACAAATATCATAAATGGGATCTCCATCCCTGCAAACCGTCAAACGTTCCTTCATACGTCAAGTTCCTCCTGATCTGTCTGAATTTTGTGTAGTATGAACAGAAAAACGGGGGCTGCTGCAGGAAATAAAATTCTCCCAGTGGCAGCAGCCTCCGCAAATCCTGTCCCTATGTAGTTTAAATGTGAATGGTCATACCTGCCATCTCCATACCGGACACATCACCGGCTGCCAGCATGTCCTGAAAATCACCGGACAGCTCCACAGAATTAGGGGTTACAATGAAAATATAGTTGGAAATTCTCTGAAGATTGCCATCCATGGAATAAGCAGCTCCGGATACGAAATCAATGATCCTCTGTGCTACCTCCATGTGGATTCCTTCCATATTAAGAACCACTGCTTTTCCAGATAAAAGGTAATTACAGATATCCTTGGAACTGTCCATAGAGGTAGGCTTTACCATCGTAACCTCCATACCGGAACGGCGCATGGGAACCACCTTTGGCGTAGGACGTCCCAGAAAACGGGATTTGTCCTGAGGTTCATCGTAATACTCTTCATCATCCGCAGTATTCTTCCTTGAGAAAAAGCTCTTTTTAGGCGGCTCATCTTCAAAGTCATCGTCCAGGTAGTAATCCTCACCCTCCTCTTCAGGATTTAATCGCATGGTATCCATCAACTTACCTAACAGACTCATTTTACTCTCTCCATTTCCTCTCTATCAACGCTGCCTTACACAGCGCCGTAATGCCGCTCACCAAAAATACCGGTGCCGACCCTTACCATGGTAGCGCCTTCCTCAACAGCGACCTCATAATCTCCGGTCATACCCATAGAAAGCACATCCATAGTAACATTATCAATGTTTTTCCTACCTATGTCAACAGCAAATTCATATAATTTTTTAAAAATTTCCCGATTTTCCTCTGGATTCTCAACAAATGGCGCAATTGTCATCAATCCGCGGATATGCACATGAGGGAAGGTGCTGATCTCCCGTATGGCCGCCTCGGCATCTTCCATAAAAAAGCCATATTTGCTCTCTTCTTTTGCCACATTGATTTCCAAAAGAATATCCACTTCCATATTCTTTTTTGCAGCCTCCTCCTCAATCTGTCTGGCAAGGCGCAGGGAATCCACAGAATGGATCAGGACGGCCTTTCCCAAAACCTGATGAACCTTGTTGCGCTGCAGATGTCCGATCATATGCCAGCGCACATCATCAGGAAGGCTGCCATATTTTGCCTGGATCTCCTGAACCTTATTTTCACCAAAATCCCTGGCTCCTCCCTCATAAGCTTCCTCAAGCATGGGAACAGGTTTTGTCTTGCTTACCGCAATAAGCGTTACCTCGGACGCATCTCTTCCCGCTCTTTGGCAGGCCTCCTCGATACGCCTTCTTACTATTTCCAGATTGTCTCTTATCTCTGACATCGTTTCATCCTCCTCTGTCAAATCCTGATTTAAAACAGCGATCCTATTGATACAGGATCTGGCCTTCCGTAACCAGAGAGGCATCCAGCACAATATGGTCATATACAGACAAACCGTAGCTTGCTCCTTTTTTTATGGTATAGTATTCGCTGTTGGAATCCAGAATTTCAATTTCTTTAAATACGGTATATCCCTTGTTAATGTTAAAAACACCCTTTAAAGCCCTGGTACTTCCCACCTGGAACCGCTCCTGGGAATCAGGCTTTACAATATAGTCGCCGGCTTTTAAGGGGCCGTCCTCCTGAACAGCAATATAATAAAATTCTTCATCATCAAAGCCGATTTCTATAGGGGTAAAGACAGCTGTTGTTCCATTTGCATCATAGATTTCTTTATTTACACCGCTGTCTGTACTGTCCCCGCCCTGAGTGACAAAATCTCTTGGGATCTGATAGAAATTTTTCTCAGTTACTGCACTGACAGGGATTTTAAGCCCCTTTGCCTGATCCTGGCGAATCTCAAAATTCACAAAACGGTCTGTGATAAACTGTGCCATGTATTTATTAAAATCCAGCTTACCGAAAACAGAGCCGTCCTTTCCCGTAAAAATGGAAAAAGAAGCGGTGGTTTCAATACTGTGATCCTTAAATTCCACCTCAAGCGAGGACTTGTCCCCATAGAGGGCCCTGTCCTCCTCTGTAAGAGGGAATACAACCGACCAGTTTTCAGAAGTTGCAATCTTATAGGCAGGTGTTCCGCTCTCGATCAGATCTCCTGATTTATGAAAGGTTTTCGTATAGGCAGACCGGTCAAAAGATGCCGTCTCCACTTCCTCAGGCTTAAGACTTTCATAGGAATCAAAGCCATAGGATACCACACCTGACTGAGGCGATACCACCTGTTCAAAGACAATGCCGGATTCCCTGGCAATCTGATCCAGCTGATCCAGAGCACTGAAGCTGGAATACTCCATCACTGCCGCTTCCAGGGTATAACGGGCATCATAAATCGCCCCGAAATCCTCGTCCGAACGGCTGGTAACAAAGGAGGACAGCTGTTTTTTTAAATCAGCCAGGTTTTCATCACTGAGCGTCTGATTCTCAACCCCATGCTCCTTTAAAAGGGAATCCAGGCGGCCGGTTTCGTCCAGAGAATAAACCCTGGAACCTACGGAGGCACGTTTGCCTTCCCGTAGGTAATAGTTGATATACCCGCTGTTATCCGCATTATAGACTTGTTCTTCTCTCAGGATCAGTCCTGTGTAGGGACGGTCATTTACAATACCGCCTTCTGCCACCTCATAAAACTGGATTTTTTCATGTCCCATATAGATAAAAATATTGATCAGAAGATACAGAAAGATAACACCGAATATCAGCTTGCCGATATCATTGCGTGGCCGCCGGTAAGGAATGATCTTTCTGTTTTTTCTGTGCTTTTTACTGGCCATGAATAACGGCTCTCCTTTTAAAGTCTTGTTTCGTAAAAAAGCTGCCCTCCGCACCAGGCGTACTTCAAAACCTCGTGCGGCAGGCAGCCTAAGTTCTGTCTGCTATTTTATCACAGAATATGTATCATTACAATGAAATAATCACATCACCCTTTGCATTCTCCGGAAGCTCATCCGCGTCCATGGAAATGCTTAATACGAAAGTAACATGATATTTGTCACTGAGTTTTTTCAATGTCTCGTAGGTCTCGGAAATGTCCGCTCCCTCTAAGCACGCCAGCTTTAAGAAGCTGTCAAGATACATAGTCTCAAGATCATGATCCTGAGAAAGAATGCCACAGATAAATCCTAAAAATCCTTCGCTGTGTGTGATCGGAAATTCGTTCACATTGATAAGACGGATCCGGTTGTTCAGCTCATACATATGCTGAGCGCTCTTATCCAGATATACAACGGTGCCGCTGGCTCCCTTGATTGCTGCATTGGCCATGTCTAACAGATGTTTTGTCTTGCCTTTACCTTTTTTTCCTGCAATAATCTGAACCATACCTATCTCCTCCTTGAGTTATATATGTTGTATAAAAAATCAATTAAGATTACCTTGATTATAGTACAAATTCATGCGGAACGCAATCACTATTTGACGATTTTAGAAATTATATTTGTCATATTATCATAAAGATGGGCGCGGCTGTCCGATTTCAGCACAACAGATATAAAATTTCCTTCCGAGGCATTATCCTTTGATGCAATAATTAAGCAATAGCCGGCTGCTTTTGTGGTACCCGTCTTTCCGCCTAACACGGTAACTCCCTCCGGCGTATCCCGTTCCCCTGTGATAAACTGGTTGCTGCATTTCCAGGTTCTGGATACACTCTCTCCGGCCCCATTAATGTAATCTGCCGTGTACGCCTTCGCCTCAATAATCTCCCGAAATTGGGGGTATTTGAAGGCCTCGTTGAATATCAGATAGAGATCATAGGCTGTGGTATAATGATCCTCATCATGAAGTCCGTGCGGATTTACAAAATGGCTGTCCACTGCGCCCAGACGTTTCGCTTCCTCATTCATCCGGTCTGCAAATGCCTCTATACTGCCATCCATATGAACCGCAATGGCTGCACCCGCATCGTTTCCAGACGGAAGCATAAGACCATAGAGAAGCTGCTCCAGCGTAAGGGTATCACCCGGCTTAATGCCACAGAGTGTAGCGCCTGACTCTGTAATTACCGCTTCATCCGTAACCTTTACCTGATCCTCCAGATTGCCGTATTTGATCGCCACCAGAGCAGTCATTACCTTTGTAATACTGGCCGGATACATGGTCTCAAAGGCATCCTTGCTGTAAAGCGTCTGATAGCCGTTCAGATCAAAAAGCGCTCCCGCCTCAGAGGTGAGAAAATCCGGGTCAAAGACACTCTCATCGGATACAACGCAGAGATCTGAGGCGAAACCTTCCATGACTTCTTCCTCTGAACCTGCCAAGGCAATCGCCGGAAGGCGCTTTTTCAGAGAATACGCATCAGAAAAGCCGCCAAAGCAGCCTCCAAGACACAAAGAAGCAGCCAATATGAGGGCACTCCAAGCTCTGACATACCCCCGCTTCATTATCTGTCAACCTCTCTCCATTCCATATCACCTCTGTCAAGAGCCTTGATCAAAAGCTCCGCAGTCGCCAGATTGGTAGCCAGCGGAATGTTGTAGGTGTCGCAGAGACGGACTACATCATTTACGTCCGGCTCATGTGACTTGGGCATCAGGGGATCTCTCAAAAAAATAACCAGATCCATATCGTTATGCTCAATCTGAGCCGCCATCTGCTGAATCCCGCCCAGATGACCAGCCAAATGTTTGTGAATATTAAGATTTGCAACCTCTTCTATGAGTCTTCCGGTTGTTCCGGTGGCATACAGAGAATGCTTGCTTAAAATCCCTCTGTATGCGATGCAGAAATTCTGCATCAGTTTTTTCTTTGCATCATGTGCAATTAAGCCAATTGTCATATTCAGACCCCTCCTTAGGAATTAGTAGTGTCGTGGTACCCGCTGCAGTCCTACATTGAGCACAAGCCCCATACCAATAAAAATACTGATCAGCGAACTGCTTCCAAAACTGATAAACGGAAGCGGAAGTCCGGTATTGGGAAAAATACCTGTAGCAACTGCGATATTGGCAAAACTCTGAAATGCAATGAGCGTAGCCATACCGGTACATAACAGCCTGCCGGCCATATCTTTTGCCCTGGCTGCCATCATAAGACATTCATATACAATCAGTAAAAACAGCAAAATCACGATGGCGCAGCCGATAAAACCAAGCTCCTCACCGATAACGGCAAAGATAAAATCAGTCTGCTCCTCCGAAAGAAAATTACCGTTTTTTACAGATGCAATCGTAGTGTTGTAAAGCCCCTTTCCATGCAGCTGACCGGAACCGATCGCGATAATGGAGTTATTCTGCTGATAACGTGCCTCTCCATACTGCTCCGGGTAAAACCAGGCTAAGATACGTCCCGCCTGGTATTCTTTAATAAACGGGATCATACCATGAAGAAGAAGGTACACGCCTGTCGCAATCATAGGGATGACAACTGCCAGTGTCCCCACGATCCAGCGGTAGCTGATGCCGCTGGCGAACACAATCCCCAACACGATCACCACAGTAACGAGACAGGTAGAAAGGTTTGGCTGTTCAAATATAAGCATGGCCGGAACGGCAAAAAGCGCTGCCGCCAGTACCACGGTAGAAACCTTGTCTACCTTCTCCTGATATTTCATAAAATACCAGGAGAAGGTGATGATAAGGCCAATCTTTACAAATTCCGAGGGCTGGAGCTGTCCCAAAACAGGAACCTCGATCCAGCGTTTTGCATTATTGACGGATCTGCCCCAAAACAGCACGGCCAGAAGGCTTCCGATGCAGATCAGATAAATGACCGTGCTGAAATTCAGTATCTTATGGTAATCTACCAGTGAAAGACAAACAGCAATAGCCATGCCAGCCAGTATGCCAAACATCTGTTTTGTCACTGCTTCCGAATCCATATTGGTGGCACTGCGCACAACCAGTATGCCAATGACGCTTAAAGCTGTCATATAGGCAAGAAGCCGGAAGCTGTAATTTCTGAAATCATAATCAAAAAGCATATCAGTAAAGCCCCTTATTGGAAATGGAGCGTATGGGTATATCTGCCTGGAGCACCGGCAGCCCCCGGCAGGAGGCGGAACCGTCTGTGTCCATCAAAAGGCGGACATTGTCCTTTTCTATCTCCATGTATTTGGAAATGACACGGATCATGTCATTTTTGATCAGCCTTATGAGTTCCGGCGAACAGCCTGCCTTATCTGCCACAAGGAGAAGCTTCAGCCGGAATTTGGCCGTATCTTTGGAACGTCTGGTCTTCACGTTGTTTCACCCCTCCTATGCCCGCTTCAGCACCCGGGCCAGCCTTACAAGAAAGCCTCTGGCCTCGCCGGGGGATTCGATGGGGATATTCTGCCCTAAGAGCCTGCGGCATACATTCAGGTAAGCCTGTCCGGCGGCGGACCCTATTCCTACCAAGGGTTCTCCCTGATTGGTGGAGACTACGATGTTTTCATCATCCGGAATAGCGCCAAGGATATCCACGGCTAAAATATCCCGTACATCTTCTAAAGACATCATGTCTCCCCGGCGTACCATATCCGCCCGGATCCGGTTGACTACCAGCCCGATTTCAGTAATGCCCGCGTGTTCCAGCAGGCCGATGATCCGGTCTGCATCGCGAATGGCTGAAACTTCGGGAGTGGTCACCACCAGAGCCCGTCCCGCTCCTGCAATGGCATTGTAAAAGCCCTGCTCAATTCCTGCGGGACAGTCCAGAAGGATATAATCAAACTCCTCCTTCAGGTCTTCTGTCAGCTTAACCATCTGCTCCGGATTTACCGAGGATTTGTCCCTTGTCTGGGCCGCGGGCAGAAGGTAAAGGCTTGGATATCTTTTGTCTCTTATCAGGGCCTGCTTCATACGGCAGTTTCCTTCTACCACGTCTACAAGATTGTAGACAATGCGGTTTTCAAGACCCATCACCACGTCCAGGTTGCGCAGACCGATATCGGTATCAACCAATACCACTCTCTTTCCCAGAACGGCCAGTCCTGTTCCCACATTGGCAGAAGTAGTCGTCTTGCCTACCCCGCCTTTTCCAGAAGTAATCACAATGACTTCACTCATATAGACCTCCTGAAAAAATGAACTTTACCCATCTATTGTACATTAAATTTTGTGAATTTACCAGTATTTTTTTCCATTCAAGAAAAATTTAATACAGTTCGGCAAAATTTTACATATATCAGCCCATATCCCCAAAAATGGATCGTCCTTTTACAGGCCGGAACGCTATTTCACCGTCCCTGATACAGGCGATCATGGCTCCTCGGCCGAACCGGCGGTGTTTTTCATTTGTTGGAATCGGACAGTTTCCGATACGAAGCTGAAAAGGCATCATGGAAAAGGCCATAACTACTGCCTGAGCATTTCCGGAAACACCTGCCGTCACAGAACCCTTTAGCTCGCCCAAGACGATCACATTTCCCTTTGCCGTGATCCTGGCCCCATGCTCCACATCTCCGATCACTATAATGCTGGACTCTGATTCCAGGGTATCTCCCCTGCGGAGTGTTCCACGGTAAAACTGTCCGGTCTGGGCACTCAGCTCCATAAGCTTTTCATTCAGAGCTTTTTCGCAACGTTCGATCCGCTGGGCATCCGTATCCAGAAGACAGAGCACATCAATCTGTGAATTTTCCGTAATAGTATTTACCACAGCCATCTCCTCTTCAGGTGTAAGCCTGCGCCCTTCCAGTGTAAGAGTCATCTGAACTGCCCCCCAGAAACGGGCGCTGTCTTTAAATTTTTTTGCAATAGCGGCAAGAAGCTCCTCAAAGGGGAGATTTGGATCCAGCAGCACAGTCATGCCTGCCCGGCTGCTTTTAATGACGATCCCGTTTTGCATATGATCACCTTCCTCCTGTATGATATCATTCTTCAACGGAGCTGTTTGATGCGCTTAAGGCTCCTGAGCCCACAATTTCTTCAAAGCTCGTATAGCCGTAATAGTATTCATAGATCTGTTTTCCAAGAGAAGCCGCATTGGTTCCCGCATAGCCATATGGGATATTGACCGTTACCGCGATCTCCGGATTGGAATAAGGAGCAAAGGAAACGAAAAATGCATGGTTGGACCGGCTCCGATCCTCCTGTGCCGTACCTGTCTTTCCTGCCACTTCTACATGGGAGCCTGCGAATACGCTTTTTGCAGATCCCTCTGTAACCACCCGGCGGATACCGGACTGGACAGCATCCCAGGTAGAAGTCTTTGCTTCAATCTGTGAACTGGTTTCAGGGGTATAATCTTCAATCAGATTTCCGTCTGAATCCGTAAGCTTGTCCAGGAGGCTCAGTTCAAAGACCGCACCGCGATTTGCCACAGCGGAAATGTAGCGGGAAAGCTGCACGTTACTGTAGGAGTTGGTTCCCTGTCCCATAGCTGAACGCTCCGGATCCTCTGTGGTCAGATGAGGCTCTGTTTCAGGAAGTTCAATACCTGATGTGTGATCCAGACCGAACATGGATGCATATTTGCGGATTGCCTCAAGTCCCTTTTCCGAAGAATAGGTTCCATCCTCTGTAAGGCTTAAACGGTGTCCAAGCTCTGCAAAGACCACATTACAGGAATTTTGGATTCCGGTCACAATATCCTCTACTCCGTGACGTCCCGGGAATACCCAGCAGTTAATAGGCGGGCTGGACAGATCATAGGAGCCTGTACACTCAATGGTATCGGTAAGAGATATCACGCCCTCCTCCAGAGCTGCCACGGCAGTAATCGGCTTAAAAGTTGAGCCCGGCGCCTTGATGGCCTGAGTTGCATTATTATAAAGAGGATTGGACATATCGTTCTGGAGTTTCGCAAAATACGCCGCATCCACACTGCCTGACATCTTGTTATTATCATAGCTTGGGTAAGAAACGAGGGCTAACACCTCTCCGGTGCGCACATCAGTCACAACCGCTCCGGCTGTACAGGGATCTAAGGCCAGCTGCGCTGGAGTCAGCTCCAGATTGGAAATTTTCTTTTTAATAAAGTTGTAGGCATATACACTGTCTCCTCCGGCTAAAGCCGCCTGTGCTCCGGGATCCGGCTCCAGTACGCCCTGGTCAAAGAGGGCCAGACAGAGTTCGCTGCCTCTGATCACCTCGTTATTGATCAGATAGCGGAACATACGCTTAGTAAATTTCCCATCTTCCTCCAGATGAACACAAATGTAGTCAACCAGCTGTGCAAAGCTGTCATCCGCATTGGAATACTTGTTCTCCGAGTCCAGCTTTGTAGTGTCGATCCAGTTGCCGGATATACCGCTGTAGATATAATCCCTGAGGCTGATGGTTCCTTCTTTCCAGGAAAGATACTCCTCTGAACTGGTATCAATCTTATCACGCTTGATGATTCCTGTTTCTTCGGAAGCCAGAAAACTGTAGATATAATTCATATAGCTTTTCATATCCTCCGGAAGATCATTCATCGCTCTGGCATGAGGACTTAAAAGCTCATTCTTTATATCTGTCAAAATCTGTGTTTTGGATGAGGTATAGGTGCTGTAAATCTTATTTTCCACAGAAGAGGCATCCGGCTCAGCCATAGCCTCCAGAGAAAGCACATTGTTATTGATCAACTGATAATACGCATTCTTAACAGGAATCGGCTTTTTAGATCCGTCCTTTACTGTGGCAGGATCTACATCCTCGTTTACAAGGAATTTGGTGATAATTCCTGCCAGCTGCTGCTCCATCAGCTTATAGGTGGCAATCTGAAGATCCCGGTCGATGGTCAGATACACATCATTTCCAGCCTTGGCGTCCTGCTGCTCAATGACCTCCCTTGGCCGTCCCATATTATCCACATACATTTTGGTATAGCCCTTTTCGCCCTGAAGATCCAGTTCCATATACTGCTCAATGCCGATTCGGCCAACCACATCATTGAGGTTGTATTTTTCATCCTCCTCGGTGAGATTTTTACCCTTTTTATTTTCTTCCTCTCTCCACTGCTCATTCAGTCGGTCTACCTGTTCTTCCTGAACCTTTCCCGTATATCCGATAATGGGGGAGAAATACAGGCTGTCATTGTATACACGGATATAGCTTTCTTCTACAGAAACACCCTTTAGATCAGCCGCATTTTCATGGATCTCTGTCATGGTCTCCCGGCTTACATTGGTGGCTACGGTAGTGCTCTCGTATTTCTGGTACTCCGTAAGCTTCATGGTATAGATGATATTGATCATATCGAGAGCCGTCTGATCCGTAAGCTCTAAGGGATTGCCTTCTTCATCCTTCATATCGTTTAAGTTATAGCCGTCACGGCCGGAGCTTTTTTTCAGCTCAAAGGCTTCTCTTGCTGTAATGTCCGAAGGATAACGGCCGCTGGCATCATCCAGCTTTTCGGAGCTGATTCCATAAAAATTAAGCAGAAAACGCTTGTGAGAAGCCTTAGAGGTGGTGGTGAAATACATCTCTCCCTGCTCGTTTATGGCAATCTCCAGCTTTCCTTCTACCTTTTCTCCTCTTCGCTCCAAAATTGTCACCAGGCGGTAGATCATGGCATTTCGATCTGCAGGCCTTGGATAATCGCCTAGATCCTGGATCGTAACCGAATAAGCCAGTTCATTATAGGCAAGAAGCTTTCCATTGCGGTCATAGATATTGCCTCTCGTTCCCGGCGCAGTAACCATTTTTTCCGTTCGCTGCATATAGGACTGCTGATATTCATCTCCGTGGATAATCTGCAGGTCAAACAGCTTTCCAATGAGCCCTGCGTACATCAGAGTGAAAATCACTGCCAAAGCAAATAGACGGGAGGAAAAAAGCTTTTTTAAAAATTCCTTTACAACTTCTTTCAGTTCATCAAACAATGGTGGTATCTCTCCTTTTTCCTATGTCCTCTACCCGCCGGCTGGCAGACAGGAACAGACGATATATGAGAAGGGTGGTAACGGCTGTAAAAATAATCTCCGGAAGCATGATCTTCGTAAAATAATAGGGAAGATCTAATCGTCCGCGGATCAGGAAACGGAATATATAAATATACATGCAGTACCACAGACCGTTTGCCACACTCAGGATTAAAGGCAGGGTAATGTAGTCTTCATAATAATATCGGGTAAAGATTCCGTTAAAATAACCGATATAAATATAGATCAGGGTATAAAAACCAAATGAGCCGCTGTAGAATAGATCCAGCAAAAGCCCCGAAATCACGCCGTAGAACATCCCTGCGTTTTTTCCATGGATAAAACCAAAGGAAAAGGTTAAGATCAGCAGCAGATTGGGCGTTGCCGCCAGAAAGGGAAGCAGGGGGAATACACAGTTCTGGACGGTAAATGCAAGGATAATAAAGCCGATGTTGATCGCAATCTGTTTCACCTTTGCGCTGGTCACTGTTTCTCCACCTCTTCTCCATCTTTCAGATCGGTCAGGATCAGAACCTCCTGGAGGTTATCGAAATTGGCTGCGGGAATCAGATAACCGGACTGGGTCAGATGATCCGGATCAATGGTAACGTCCACCGCATATCCGATCAGAATGCCAGGAAGAAACTTCGTACTGATATTGGAAGTGATGATCTGATCCCCATCCTTTAACACAGCATCCTTGGAAAAATCGGTCAGCTTTAAACGTCCCTGCTCATAGAGGGTTAAATCTCCCGCCACAATACAGTTATAGGAGGAATCCACAGACATGGCGCCTACACGGCTGGAATCGTCAATAATTGAACGCACGGTTGCATAATTGGCTCCTACGTCTGTAACGATTCCTACAAGGCCTCCGTCTGCCACTACATTCATATCCACAGCCACTCCATCGGAAGATCCCTTATTGATCCGAAAAACCTGAAACCATTTTTCAGAGTCCCTTGCAATCACCCGGGCGCCGATTTTATTATACTGCATGTATTCCTGATCCAGCTCATATAGCTGGCGCAGTCGGTTTAACTCGAACTGCTGGGCCTGGAGCCGGTTATTTTCCTCGGTCAGCCGATCCACCTGGATCTTTAAACGGTCATTTTCGTCCAGAGCCGTCTTTAAACGTGAAATATCCGTAAGCTCATTGTAAAGTCCTGTTCCCACACGGTTTACACCGGTCTGAATAGGAATCAGAAAATACCCCACACCGGTTCTTAGAGGCTCTAAGATACCGTCCTTTAAGGAGGTAATGCCGATCAACAGGACACAAAGCAGGGTAAGCCCTGAGAGGATATATTTGCTGCGTTTTGATTCCATGGATATTCATTCCTCTTTCATGTGTTATATGATTATATAAGTTTTTCCCGGCGAAAACTTAAATACCGCCGGTCTCCGATGATCAAATGGTCGATCAGGGTAATCCCTACGACCTCTCCTGCTTCCCGGATCCGGCAGGTTAAAAGCCGATCCGAGCGGCTGGGCTCAGGGTCTCCGCTGGGATGGTTGTGGACTAAAACCATACCTACAGCAAGACAACGAAGCCCTTCAATGAGGATTTCCCTGGGAGTAACCACAGAAGCGTTTACCGTTCCTTTGGAAACAAGGAAATCACGGATCAGATGCTGTTTGGTATTCAGAAACATGACATGGATTTCCTCCTGTTCCAAATGACGCATATCTTCCATGTAATAATCCGCAATCTGATCCGGCTGTGTAAAAGCCACAGGCTCTGCGCTTACCTTCTGCTTCCAAATCCTCCTGGAAAGCTCTCCGATGCACAAAAGCTGGATTCCTTTTACAGGACCTACTCCACGGATGGACTGCAGCTGTTCCAGAGAGCAGTGCAGAAGGCCTGTAAGTCCATCTCCCGGTGCATTTTGTGATAGGATGGCGTCTGCCAGTTCAAGAGACGTGCGTTCACTGCTGCCGGTTCGTATGATGACTGCTAACAGCTCGCTGTCCGTAAGCGTCTTTGGACCGTAAGCCATGCATTTTTCATAGGGACGCTGCTCTTTGGGCAGATCCTTCATTGTAATTCTTTCCATTTATCCTCCTGACTACGCACCTCTCCAAGTACATTTTCAGGATGAGCTTTTAAATCATTTTATAAATAAACAGAGCCACTGCCACTCCAATAATGCTTGCCATGGTAATCTTGATGGTAAGTCCGAAAGTAATGACTAAAAGGCCAAAATCAATGACCAAAGGAGTATCCAGCCCAAAGGACTGGCCATAATTCATCCATTTCAGCCAGGAAATACCATCTGCCAGCTGTCCGATAAATCCTCCCAGTACAATTCCGGCTAAGAGCATAATAAGAAGGATCCAGAAATTTTTACGTCCCATAAACAAACTCTCCTAAGGAAGCCCCGAAGGACGGGGCTGTTTATCATATTACCATAAGTTTTTTTAGGTGTCATCTGAAAAAATTCTTAAGAAACAAGGCTTTTAGGGGACACAACTCCATCATCCGCCAGCTGCTGGAGGGATTTTAAAATTCCAAGCTTGGCATGATACCAGGTAAGCCCTCCCTGGAAATATACGGCATAGGGCGGCTTAATAGGGCCGTCGGCACTGAGTTCAATAGAGGAACCCTGTACAAAGGCTCCCGCAGCCATGATGACCGGACTGTCATAGCCGGGCATATCCCAGGGTTCGGGGGTGACAAAGCTGTCTACCGGAGCAGCTGCCTGGATTCCCTTACAGAAGGAGATCACTCCCTCCGGAGTACCGAAGGTAATGGCCTGGATGATATCATGACGTGATTCGGAGCCGTTTGGCACTACGCCGTAGCCCAGACGCTCGTAGATATTGGCGGCAAAAATCGCGCCCTTTAAGGCTCCTGCTACAACGGTAGGTGAAAGGAACAGACCCTGATAGAGCTGCTGATTCAGTCCTAAGCTGGCGCCCACCTCTTTTCCAAGGCCGGGGGCACTTAATCGGTAGGAAGCACGGTCTACACAGTCCTTTCTTCCGGCAATATAACCTCCAATAG
Source organism: Enterocloster sp. HCN-30185 (assembly GCF_037890305.1). Taxonomy (NCBI): domain Bacteria; kingdom Bacillati; phylum Bacillota; class Clostridia; order Lachnospirales; family Lachnospiraceae; genus Enterocloster; species Enterocloster sp. HCN-30185. The sequence goes on along the minus strand of NZ_JBBKBT010000004.1, from coordinate 169,783 downwards.
GGGCCAGACCGCCGCCCGGATTCTTGATCAGGGAGCCAACGATCATATCGGCTCCTACATCCGTAGGCTCGATGGTTTCCACAAACTCTCCATAGCAGTTATCTACCATGCAGATCACCTCAGGCTTGATCTTTTTTATAAAGGCGATCAGCTCCCCGATCTGCTTTACAGAAAAGGTAGGACGGGGATCATAGCCCTTGGAACGCTGAATGGTTACAAGCTTTGTCTTTTCATTGACAGCCTTTGCAATATTTTCGTAGTCAAAGGTTCCGTCGGGAAGAAGATCCACCTGGCGGTAGGAAATGCCGTATTCCTTTAAGGAACCCACGGAATCCCTGATACCGATCACTTCCTCCAGGGTATCATAGGGCTTTCCCACAGGGGAAAGGAGCTCGTCTCCGGGACGCAGGTTTCCGGAAAGAGCCACATGCAGGGCGTGGGTTCCGCTCATAAGCTGTGGACGAACCAGGGCGCTTTCTGTGTGGAATACGTGCGCATATACCTCCTCTAAGGTATCACGTCCCAGGTCATTGTAGCCATAGCCCGTGGTAGCTGCAAAATGGATATCGCTGACGCGGCATTCCTGCATGGCATGAATTACCTTTAACTGATTAAATTCTGCCCGTTCATCAATCTCCTGAAAGCGGGTTTTTAAATGTTCCTCTATCTCTGCAGCAAAATCCAGTACCTTTTTGCTGATTCCCAGTGTTTCATACATACCGGTTAATACATTTTGTTCCATTGGTCTGACTCCATTCTTTCTTTTTGTGACCTTTTTCAAGGTTCGGTCTGTCATTGTAGCACGATTCCCTCGTCCATGCAATCCTTCAGAATCTGTTTTAACGCGTTTGACGTATCGTCTGGCGCGCCTGAAAGTTCAATCCAGCGCACCTGGCGCTCTCTGCGAAACCAGGTCAGCTGGCGCTTGGCAAAATGCCTTGTATCACGTTTCAGTATATAGACTGCTTCCTCCAGGCTGCAGCGCCCTTCCAGGTAGTCCAGGATTTCCTTATAGCCTAATCCCTGCATGGAGGTCTGCCCCCGATGGCAGCCCATTTCTTTTAAGCGCTGTACCTCATCGATCAGCCCCTGCTCAAGCATCAGATCCACCCTGCGGTCAATCCTGTCATACAGTCTGGTCCTGTCTGTATTCAGCACATAATAGAGGAAATGATAAGGGGATTCCTTCTGGTGCATGGCTTCGTTATGATGTGAGATTTTTTCTCCTGTTTGTCTGAAATATTCGATGGCCCGGATTACCCGCTTTATATTGTTTGGATGGATCTGGGCGGCTGCCTCAGGATCTGATTCCTTAAGAATATTGTGAAGCACTTCCGGGGCCTGGGAACCGGAACGGGCAGCCAGCTCCTCCAGCTCCTGTCGGAACGGATTTTTCTCACCATCATCTTCATTCTCTGTAAAATCAATATCATAAAGGAGAGCCTGTATGTAAAATCCCGTTCCTCCGGCTATAATGGGAATTTTTTCCCGCATCCAGATATCACCAGCCGCCTTTTTTGCCAGTTTTTGAAACGTCACCACATTAAAATCCTCATCCGGATCCAGAACGTCTATCAGATGATGAGGAATATTCTCCATCTCTTCCGGTGTGATTTTGGCAGAGCCAATATCCATATGGCGGTATACCTGCATGGAATCCGCACTGATGATCTCACCGTTTACAGCCTTTGCCAGTTCAATGGATAGGGAGGTTTTTCCCACAGCCGTAGGGCCGGTAAGAATGATCAGAGGTTTTTTCTCAGAAAACATACACTCTCTCCTTTGCTGTTATACAATACGTTTAAACTTCTTTTCCAGCTCATACCGGCTCATGGAAATGATGGTCGGACGGCCATGAGGGCAGGCGTAAGGGTTTTCCAGCTCCAAAAGCTGGTCAATGAGCCGGTCCGCTTCTGCAGCAGACATAGCATGGCGTCCCTTTACAGCTGCCTTACAGGACATGGAAGCAATCTTTTCATAAATTATATCCGGGTTATGTACGCTCATATCCTCAGAAAGACCATCGATCATTTCAAGAAGAAGTTCCTTTTTCGCAATGGAAAAAAGATTGGCCGGCACTGCCCGCACTGCGTATTCCCGGCCGCCGAAGGGCTCAATTTCAAAACCGATCCCCTTAAAATATTCCAGATACTGCTCTAATAGCAGGGCTTCTCCCTGATTTAAGGTGAGGATAACAGGGGGATTTACCAGCTGGGAATCATACTGCCTGTCCTTTAAGGAACGGACTGTTTTTTCATACAGCACCTTTTCATGGGCTGCATGCTGATCGATAATATAGAGCTGGTCATTGTACTCCACCATCCAGTAGGTATCAAACAACTGGCCGATGAGCCGGTGCTTTAAACGGGATTTTGGATCCAGGAGCTTTCCGTCAAACAGTTCCAGCTGCTGCATCGGTTCTGCAGCCTGAGAAGCCGGTACAGAAGATCGGGAGATCGGAGCAGCTGCGGCAGGGGGATTCAAAGCCCGCCCAGCATCTTCTGTCTGTTTCGTTTGAAACACTGTCTGAGTTTTTTTCTCACCTTCAGCTGATTCATTTGCAGGCAGATCCTTTTTATCAACATGCTTCCAGCCGGGAGCTTCCTCGCAGAGAAGAGATGGCCGGGAGACACCGGATCTCTGTGCAGACGCTGTCTCTTGGAACACAGGATTAGAACCGGAAGATGACGACCTGTTTCCGGAAGACAAATTTCCCGCGTCCAGACTGCTCTGCCGGCGGATCTCAAAGGGCTCCGGCTGTCTGGGCTGGCGCTCCTCTCTCCGCTTTTTGGCATCCTCCTGCCGCTTTTTGGCTGCTTCATCCAGCGTCACCTGAGGAATCAGTTCCTTGTGTGCCAGCGCTTCTCCCACTGCCTCTAACGTTCGGTTAAACACATATTCCCCATCGCTGAAGCGCAGCTCCATCTTGGTGGGGTGTACATTTACATCCAGGGTTTCAGGATCGATAGAAAGGTGCAGCATGGTAAAAGGATATTTGTGCTGCATCATATAGGGCTTATAGGCCTCTTCAATGGCTTTTGAAATAATATTGCTGCGCACATACCTGCCGTTGACAAAGTAATTTTCATAATTCCGGTTGGATCTTGCGATCACCGGCTTTCCGATAAAGCCTGTAATATGGATTCCCTCATAAACCGCATCGACAGAAAGCAGGTTGGAAGTGATCTCACGGCCAAACACGGTGTAGATCAGATCTTTCAGATTGTTATTTCCGGAGGTATACAGCTTATTCTGGTTATTTTGGATCAGACGGATGGATATATCCGGATGGGAAAGAGCAATCTTTTCTACCACTGCTGCCACGTGTGTCCCCTCTGTCATTGGGGTTTTTAAGAATTTTTTCCGTACAGGCGTATTAAAAAAGAGATTTCTGGCAATGATCGTAGTTCCTTCCGGGGCCCCCACTTCTTCTATCCCGCGCTCCGTCCCGCCTTCGATCTGATATCGGGTTCCGGTAAGTCTGTCTGCTGTTTTGGAGATCATCTCTACCTGGGATACGGCAGCAATACTGGCCAGCGCCTCTCCACGAAAGCCAAGGGACGCAACGGTGGTAAGATCATCGGCCGAACGTATCTTGCTGGTTGCGTGGCGCAGAAAGGCGGTGGGAATCTCCTCCTTTGGGATACCGCAGCCATTGTCCGTAATGCGGATCAGGCTGCAGCCGCCCTCCCGGATCTCTACGGTCACTGCCGTAGCCTGAGCATCAATGGCATTTTCCAAAAGCTCTTTTACCACAGAAGCCGGTCTCTCGATCACCTCGCCTGCGGCGATCTGATTGATAGTTGTCTGATCCAGAACTGAAATCACAGCCATATAGCAAACCTCCTTTACAGATCCATCAAGCCGTCCAGCACATGAACCTTCATGCGTCCGCCTTCCAGATCCACATTCAGGATGCAGTCCTTGATTGCAGGAAGAAGAAGTTCCTTTCCGCCGGTAAGTTCAACTACATATACGTCATTTGCCCCTGTTTCCAGTACATCCTTCACTCTGCCAAGAACCGCTTCTTCTTCATTTACAACCGTAAGGCCGATCAGATCTGTGATAAAGTATTCATCCTCTTTTAATTCAACCGCCTGATCTCTGGTGATCAAAAGGTCTCTCTGTCTCCATGTTTCCACATCATTGATATTGTCATATCCCTTAAATTTTAAGATTACCATATTTTTAAAGAATTTTACCTGTTCGATGGAAAGCTCCAAAGGCTCTCTTCCATCCAGAATTACCTTTTTTAATGTTTTAAAGCGCTTGGCATCATCCGTTGTAGGGAATACCTTTACTTCCCCCCGTACGCCGTGGGTGGAAGTAATTACGCCTACTCGCAGCATCTGTTCCATGTCTGAACACTCACTTTCTCTTTATCTTTAACGAAACAGACCGCCGGCCAAACAGCCGACGGTCCGTCCTCTTTACTGGATCTCAACAATTACTTTCCTGTCTTCCTTAGAGGCAGCGGCCTTGACTACGGAACGGATTGCCTTAGCGATCCTGCCTTGCTTGCCAATGACCTTGCCCATATCGGCAGGAGCTACCTTGAGTTCGATCAATGTATCTTCGCCTTTCATTGACTCGGTAACGACTACTTCGTCCGGATTATCGACCAATGCCTTTGCGATCACTTCGACTAATTCCTTCATCTCTCCACCTCGTCTGCAAAGAATAATATTACTGAATACCAGCGATCTTTAACAGCTTTGCAACTGTCTCAGTTGGCTGAGCGCCGTTTGCCAGCCACTTCTTAGCAGCTTCCTCATCAAACTTGATCACGCTTGGATCTTTGGTAGAATCATAGTATCCAACTTCCTCGATAAATCTTCCGTCTCTTGGGGATCTGGAATCTGCTACTACGATTCTATAAAAAGGAGCCTTCTTCTGTCCCATTCTTCTTAATCTCATCTTTACTGCCATTTTTCTTACCTCCGTAAAATCATTTTCTATTGATTGTTTTATTTTTCTATATTAGACATACAGGAGCCTTCCTGTGTGACTAGCTTATTTAAAACGGAAGCTTAAGCTTCCCGCCCATAAGGCCACCAAGACCTCCTAAGCCCTTTCGCTTTCCGCCGCCCATAAGGCCCGGCATCTGCTTCATCATCTTCTTCATCTGGTCAAACTGCTTTACCAGACGGTTCACTTCGCTGACATCTACTCCGGCACCCTTTGCGATGCGCTGTTTCCTAGAAGGATTTATAAGGCCCGGATTGGCCCGCTCCTCCTTTGTCATGGAGAGGATAATGGATTCCACACGGCGCAGGGAGCGCTCGCCTTCATCCATATCAATGCCGGAAAGCTGGCTTCCAACACCGGGCATCATGGAAAGAATACTTCCCATACCGCCCATCTTTTTAATCTGCTGCATCTGGGTTAAGAAGTCATTGTAGTCAAACTCTGCCTTGCGCAGCTTCTGTGAAAGCTCCTTTGCCTGCTCCTCGTCTACCTCAGCCGCCGCCTTCTCGATCAAGGACTGGATATCTCCCATTCCCAAGATTCTTGAAGCCATACGATCCGGATAAAACTGTTCCAGATCAGAAAGCTTTTCTCCCATACCAATGTAGAGGATCGGCTTTCCTGTCACGGAACGGATGGAAAGAGCCGCGCCGCCTCTGGTATCGCCGTCCAACTTGGTAAGGATTACGCCGTCAATGCCGACCTTGTCATTAAAGGTACCAGCTACATTTACCGCATCCTGACCGGTCATGGCGTCTACTACCAGAATGGTCTGATATACTTCTACTGCTTCCCGGATGCCTACCAGCTCGTCCATCATACTTTCATCAATATGAAGACGGCCTGCAGTATCCAGAATCACTACGTTAAAGCCATTTTTTGAGGCGTGTTCGATGGCGCCCTTTGCAATATCCACAGGACTGATCTTATCGCCCATGGTAAATACTGGGATTCCCACCTTTTCGCCATTGACCTGCAGCTGCTTGATGGCTGCGGGACGGTATACATCGCAGGCCGCAAGAAGGGGCTTTCTGCCCTTTGCCTTTAGCTTGGCTGCAATCTTTGCCGTCGTGGTCGTCTTACCTGCACCCTGGAGACCTGCCATCATAATGACCGTAATCTCACTTGCGGGTTTTAAGGCAATCTCTGTTGTCTCAGAACCCATAAGCTTTATCAGCTCTTCGGTTACAATCTTGATTACCGTCTGTCCCGGTGTCAGGCTTCCAAATACCTCTTCGCCGACCGCCCGTTCCTGAATGGAACTTATAAACTGCTTTACTACCTTGAAGCTTACGTCGGCTTCCAAAAGAGCCATCTTTACTTCCTTTAAGGCAGCTTTTACATCGGCCTCAGACAGGCGGCCTTTGCCGCGCAGGTTTTTGAAAATATTCTGCAATTTATCGGATAAGCTTTCAAAAGCCATTGATAACCTCCTGAAGGTCTTTTGCTGTAGGGATCACAGCGCTGCCATGATCTTTCCGGACAGGCTTCGGATCTCATCCATCAGCTGTATATCCCGGGTTTTGGTACAGGTCTCTGCCAGACCGTCCAGCTCCCTGACCATATCACGGATTTTCATGAATTTTGCCACAAGATGCAGCTTTTCTTCATATTCCTCCAGTATACGGTCACAGCGCTTTTTCAGATCATGGACGCTTTGACGGCTGATTCCCTGCTCCTTTGCAATCTCGCTGGGAGAAAGATCATTAAACACCATGTCCTCATAGATGCGGCGCTGGTGCTCCGTCAGCAGTTCTCCATAAAAATCGTACAGCAGACCCTGTTCAACGATCTTTTCCATTTCAACCACCTGTGTTATCATACACGATAGCTGCAATCTTGTCAAGCATTTTTACTTGACGAACGGTACATTTCTGCAATTTCTTTTACAAGAGCTCTGTCCAGGATCAGATTTTCCGTCAAAGGATTGATAACAGCAGGATCTCCCGCTGCTGCCCGAAGTCCGTCTGCCAGGCTGAACACCATGCAGCCCCACTCTTCCCTCTTATATGCCTTTTGAAATTCCAGCCAGTCTGTAAACATAGGCAGGAACTGCTTATGCTCATTGTTTTCAATCCGCGGGAAGAAGAGGTTGTCCTGTTTCTCTGCATCAATGGTATTCTGTCCCTTATTTAACCCCTCTGTTTTCTCAAATTTTACCGGCACCAGAAGCTTTGCCTGCAAAAGTTCTTTCTTTAAGTGTTCCTTTTTCGCTTCCACATTGGCCTCGCGCTCTGAGTAAGACACATTCCAGCGGATTTCCTGCAGATACTCTGCCATGGCACAGCGCAAAGAAGGATTAACCACAGGCACTTCCAATGGCTGTCCTGCTTCTTCTTCCGGATGTTCAAGGAGATCTGACCGATTTACAAAAAGCTGATAGGAGCCATTGTCAATAAGAAGTTTCTCCATGCCAAGATAGTACAGCCATGCAAAAAGGCTTAATCGGCCCGGAAGGCCGGTATGCTCCCTTGGAATCTCCCGAAGCACCAGATGACGGTGATACTGCTCTTCATAAAAATGAAGGGCTTTAAGAGCCAGCTCCTTTGCAGAATATACATCAACCGTATCTCCGATCATAAAAGGCATACTGGAGCCTTCATCCAAAAGAATAAACAGAGAAGGCGCTGCTTTCAGCTTTTCAAGAACCGTATCATAAAGCATCTGAATCTTATCTTCATATCCGCTTACAGGCTCCTGATGATTCATCTGCTGCAGACGGCAAAGCAGGAAAATGGATTCCTGAATAGAAAGCGGAACCAGAACTGCTTCTGAAAGTGTTTCTTCCAAAACAGCGCTTAACTGCTCCTCCCGCTCTGCTCCCAGGGGACCGGCGGGCCGGCCGGCTTTTTCCTGTGCTCTGGCTGCCATAAGAAGTGCATTCTGAGCCTGTGCATCCCGGACTACTACCGTATTTTCCACAGAAGCTTTGGCCTTAACAGAAGAAACAGGTGCTGCATCCTTTAATGCCTCCTCCAGCTCCTCTGTTACAGATACCAGCACAGCTCCCTCTGCCGGGATCTGCTCCTTTGTCACACCATCCAGTTTAAAGCCGTAATGAGCCCCATAGGTTCCCTTCATATCATAAGACGCAGCCCGCAAAATCTTGGTTCCCTGCTCAATACCGGAAATCCGGCACTTAAACACCGGCTCACCCAATTCATTTAAGCAGATAGCTTCTGTCCCTGGGATCAGACGCCCCCTTGTAAGCTTTCCCGCAGCCACGGCGCTGTTTCCCTTCAGAGCGTAAATGCCGTCAATGACAAATTCAAATCCGTCTTCAAGTTTTTTTCTTCCAAATGAAAATAATCCCATTGTTTCCTCCTGGTTGTTCCGGAATATCCATCATTCCGGTATGTCTGGTAGAGATTATACAACACTCCCGCTTAAAAGGAAAGACCTTTTAAAAAGTGCTCTTTTATGCCAGGAAGTTCTCTGCAATCTTGCGGATTCCTTCCGCATCCTTTGCATACCAGCCTTCAAAATCAAGGCCGCTTTCCTGTACCGCATGGCCTAAGGCCTTTAAAAATGCCGGAATGTTCTCTTCAAGTATCGCTCCCAGCTCTTCTCCCATCCGTTCTTTTCCCTGGAAGCAGCATCCCTTTACGAAAAGATTAAAAGCAGGTTTGACTTCTTTATTTACTGATTTTACACCACCTCTGAAGCCGATTACTCCTGTCTGGTGAGTGCCGCAGGAAGATGGACAGCCAGAAATATGGATCTGAGGCAGGATACCGTCTTCAAAGCCCTCTTCACGCTCCATTTCGATCAGACGGTGAAGCAGAGCCTGGGAATCTCTTACACCCTGCTGGCAGATTGATGCGCCGATACATGCTACCGATTCCTCAAAACGGCTGCAGGAGCAGACCGCCTTTTCAGAAGAGGTAACCTCTAACACCTTTTTTACATCCTCTGCCCGGCAGTTGATCACATAAAACATTTCTTCCGGAGACAAACGAAGTTCCGCGCCGGGAATAGATTCTATCACCTCATAAAGATCTGCAAAAAGAGAAGGCTCCGGGCTTCCTCCAAGCGGATGGCAGGCTACGCTGTAAAGCCCGTTCTGTTTCTGAGGGATTACCCGCTTTCTCATATAAGGATCTGAAATAGAGGCAAATAAAATCTCCCTGGAAGCAGCAAAAGCTGTACTCTGATCCTGTACCGCCTCTTCGGATAAGGAAGTCTCTCCCATTTCCAGAGTAAGATCTCCTTCCTCCGCATAAACCTCGTCCAGCTTCTTTAAAAATGCTTCCTTATACGCCTCAGCACCTCCCAGAGCTTCCTGCATAAAACGGCTTCTGGCTTTGGCCCTGTTTTCATAATTGCCATACGCACAGAACAGCTCATGCATGGCTCGGATATAGTAAAGGATCTGATCCGGAGCCACTCCCTCTGCCACCCTTACGCCAAAAGCAGGCTTATTTCCCAGACCACCTGCGCTGTATACGTCAAAGGTGCCATCCTCTCTGGCCGCAAAGCCAAGATCCCTGTACGTCGCATGCGTGACATTCTTTGGCGTATTAGAAAATCCCACCTTCAGCTTTCGGGGCAGTTTTTTCCCCTTGATAAAGCTCATAAGATAATCAGCCGCTTTTAAAGCATAAGGAAGAACGTCAAAATATTCTCCCTCCTCCACACCGGCCAGAGGAGAAACCATTACATTTCTCGGAAAATCTCCACCACCGCCTCTTGTGACAATCCCGCAGGAAAGGGCTTTTACAGCCAGCTCACAAACCTGATCCTTTGACAGATCGTGAAGCTGCAGTGTCTGACAGGTTGTTAAATGAACCCGTTTAACCTCATATTCCTTAATACTCTGTGCCACAAAGGCCAGTTTTTCCTTTGTCATCACACCGCCCGGCATACGCAGACGAAGCATGCTGGCCTTTCCGCCCTTTTGAGCATAGCTTCCGAAACCGCCCGAAATGCCCTTATAAGTTTTGGCATCCATCTCTCCGCTGTAAAACTGCTCCGTGGCCTGTTCAAACTGTCTGTAGTCCTCTTTCCAGCTCTCCGGCTGAATTGCTGTCATCTTCATAGATAACCTTCCTTTCCTGTGTAAACTCTTTTAAGCGCCCCCGTTCAAATTCCTGAATGGAAATCGCTTTTTTGTTTGGATTTGCAAATACAAAGGTTCGATCCACATTTTCCAGATAGTTCTGGATCTTATCGTTGGTAGCGCTGATGATCGCCTGGAAGCCCAGTCCCCGGATCAGTTCAATGCAGCTTGCCACCTTTTCCGCATCCATCTTGGAAAAGGCCTCGTCTAAGATCACCAGGCGGATCGACGGGCTTTTTCGAAGTCCTGCAGGCTGTCCGATATGGTAAGCCTGTGCAAAGCTTGCAAGAAGCGCTACGTACAGGGGATTTTGCCCCTCTCCGCCGGAATTTTTCCGAAGCATTTTGCTTAAACGGATCTTTATAACCTCGTCTCCGTTCTGAACCAGCTGCTGCATATCAAAAGAAAGATAGGTCCGGTAATCGGAATATTTTTCCATATTCCGTCTGGCCTCCTCAAGCTGCTCCGGCGCAGCGTTTTCCGGCGGGATAAAAATGCTGATCAGCTCGTTAATCCTGTCTCCGTAATGATTTTCATGCTCCATGGTAAAAAGGTTCAGCTGATTTTCAAAGCTGTGATCCAGCCGGGAGGGATCTACCTCTAAAGATTCATCCATAAACATATCATAATACCGTCCGTCTGCTCCCTTAGACCGCGAAATCACAAACCTGTATTTATCCTTTCCAAAATCCAGACGGCTGATGATCCGGTTCAGTTCTTCAGTCCGCAGCATGGCCTCCTTAATAGCGCTGCGGATCTTGTACATAAAATCATCCTTAAAATGCTCCACTGCCGATCGGGCCTGCCTGGCAGCCTGCTCCTTAAACCGTTCCAGATCATCACAGGAAAGGCGGTCAAGAAGACTGTCATACGCCTCGTTATCTCTGGCACTTACCGGCACATTGCGGCCCGGATAGCTGCGGATATACTCGGTACGAAGATTCATAAGCGTTTCTCTGGCCTTATTACTCTGTTCTGTCAGGATCCTGCATTTATTTTCATAGGTTTCCCGCTCTCTGTCATAGCGTATGGCCTCCCTTTCTGCCAGATAAGCCGAAAGTTCCCTGTCGTGCTCCGCATTTTCCTCAAGCTGTCCATTCTGGGATGCTGCTGTTTCTTCCAGCTCTGTAATAGAATGGAAAAAACGCTCCAATTCATTTTTGCGGCCAAGGATCAGCTCCCTCAGGCGGTCCCGTTCCCGTTTCATTCCTTCACACTGCTCAAGAACAGCCGACCGTTCCTCTTCCAGCTGTCCGATATTTTGGGCTTTCAGCTCCTCTAACCGTCTGGATAACTGCTTCTTTTCGGATTCCTTTTTCTTCCAGGCCTTAATTTCCTCCAGCCACTGCATATATTCCTCTGCCGGCCCTTTTAACGCCTCAAGCCCTGATATCCGCCTGCAGTCCGCAAGAACCGCTTCCAGGGGCAGTCCGGCTTTTTTAGTCTCCTCCAGTTCTTCCTGAACCAGCCGGATCCTCTTTCGCAGGCTGTCCTTTCCAATGTACGCCATACGGGTATAATGCTCCGGATTGATATGCTGAAGACGGAGATTATGATATAAAAGGCATTCTGGAGTAATACCGATTTTGCAGTCTGAAAGCTCCTCAATGGAGCGGCATTTGATCACTTTTCCAAGCAAAAGCTCCATATATGGAGCAAGAAACGCTTCTTTAACCCCGATTTCCTCTGCCAGAGAATTTTTAAGTACCGCAGCCTGAGAAGAAGCAGCTTTCTCTGTATCGAGAACCGCCACACTGTAATATTTTTTGGGATCCAGCTCACTGTAAATCTTTAAAGCGGCCCTCGCATACCTGGGGGAAACCACCAGGCTTAATTTGTTGTTTCCCAGATACCCCTCTATGGCATTGGCCCATTCCGGATGCTTTACTTCCAGAAGGTCAGCCAGCACGAATACATCTGCGCTTTTTCCTGTTTCCTCAAACAGGCGCCGTTTTAAATACTCTCTTGCCTCCTCCAGATATTTCGGATAGGCCTTGCTTCCTGCCTGAAGCTTTTCAAGCTCCTCCTTTAACTGCTTTTCCCTGCGCTTTAGCTCATTGAACCGGGCAGCCGTTTCCTGGCGGAGTTTTTCTGTATCCGCCTCCATAGAAGCAAGGGATGCCTTTAAGCGGATCATCGTTTCCTTTGAAATGGTGCGCTGTTCAAACTCCTCAATATCCCAGAGTGTCTGATTGGAGGTGATATCCTCCTCCTCCCATTTTTTCAGGGAAAGGGTGGTTTTCTGCCAGCGGGCCTCGCTGCGGCTTAACTGTTCGCAAAGCTCTCCCAGGGATGAAAGCTGTTCCTTTAACTCCCCGTATCCGGTAGAGGCAATCCGGCGCAGCAGCTCATCGCTCTGGTCTGTAAGCTCCTTGATCCGGCCTTCGGCACTCTTTAAGGCTTCTGTCTGGCGGTTCAGTTCTTCTTTTCCCAGAGCCGTCCGGTCATTTAAATTCCGGATCCGGGAACGAGTATCTAAAAGCTCCAGTTTTTTTACAAACCACTGATACTTGTCCAGCTTATCCTCCAGCATGGTAAAGGTATCAAATGCTTCACGGATTGCGGTAAGGCGGCGGATCTCCTGACTGGTATCTTCAATCTTTCTGCGCATCCGTCCGTACTGCATTACGCTTTCCTGCATATCCTCCATATGGATATCCTGCTCCGTACAGATATATTCCTTAACGAAGTCCTCCAGCTTGATATTCATCCGAAAGGGGATCGCCCGTTTAAAAAGCAGAGGAAACTTCTCGCTGTCAAGTCCTCCCAGATACGTCTCATACATGATCCGGCGAAACCTCTCATTATGGGAGGTGGAAAAATGCTCTTCCTTTCCATAATGGGTATCCAGCCAGTGTTCCACTTCACGGATGGACATGGTACGGGTTTCTGTGCGGTATTCATTTTCCCACAAAGGGCCTTTATGCCAGAAAAAGCGGCGGGATATCTCATTGGATGCCGTTTCTACATCAAACACAATACCGATACACTGGTATTCTTCCGTATCGGTGCGTTTTAATTCCAGTACAATAGTAGAACTGAAATTGCGGTTTCTCAAATAGGAAAATTCGTTATTGTCCCCTATATTGACCATGCCCCTTAAATATTCAATGAGGCTTCGGTCCGAATCGTCGGCAGCCGCCTTGTTAAAAAAGCCTCTGCCGTCCGTATTGGCATACAGCACCAGCTGCAGGGCGTCAATTACCGTGGATTTTCCGCTTCCGGAATGACCGGTAAAAAAGTTGATCTCCTCATTTAAGGTAAGCGTCTTTCTGGAAATGTAATGCCAGTTGTTCAGACAGATCCGCGTAAAGGCCCAGAACGGCCCGACTGCCGGCTTATATTCCGTTGTCACTTTCCCCTTCCTCCTCTCCTTCTTCAAAATCAGCTAAAAGCTCTCTCACATCATCCCCCAAAAGCACTACATTGATGCTGGGATAGATGATAAACGGGCTTTCATAAGACAGCTCATCCAAAAGATCCAGAGGCTCGATCAGCTGATATTTTTTCAGCAGCGTAACCGTGCGCCGGATCTCGCTGGGAGAAGGCTGGCGTTTAAAAAGCCGGTAATTCCCCAGTTTTTCATGGACCGCTCCCAGCGTAGTATATACGTTCACGCTGGCAGATACATTTTCCATCTGTTCATCATAGATCAGTTTGAGAATAAGAAGATAAAGGGTTGCCAGTCTGGGAAGCTTTTCACCCACCAGATCTTCTCCCTGGATATAGATCATCCCCATATGGCTGTTTTCCAAAACCTCAATGCCGGCGACGGCAAAATACCGGCGGATAAATTCCAGGTGGAGACTGCAGCTGCGATACTCCTTTGTATACTGGAACCGGCCTGTTTTCTTATCATATTTGCGCTCCAGCAGAAACGTCTGGCGAAGCAGAAGGCGGATCAGATCCGTGATCTCCTGTTTCGTCTGGCCCATCTGTTCGTCATAGTAGGGAATCCCTGCTTCTGTCTTTATAATTTCCGTCACGTTCTGGTCCTCCTTACAAATACAAAACCCGGATAGGTGTAAGGCCCCTTCGTTACAGGCGCCGGATCCTCCGTCTCTGCCGTATAGGTACTTTTTCTCCGGATGGATTCATCATATGCAAGGATCAGCTTTTCAAAATCCCCGTCATTTTCCACCGTATCCTCCGTTACCTCCATCCGGCCGTCCTTCATCCGGCTGGTGATAAATTCCTCAATCTCTCTGTGGCTGTAGCGGTTCTTTACCCTGTTAATGTTAAGGATCTCCTCTGCCGAAAGCTCCGGCATTTCTTCCTCATCCTTTAGCTGCTCCGTAAAAGATGCCCTGGTATGCCTGCGCCTGTAAAGAGAAGCCTCCGAAACCACATTGGGCTGGGACAGGTTCATACGTTCCCCAATGGCCTTTAGCTCATCCTCTGTTCCTCCTGTTTTGGAAAGATGGTTTAACAGCTGGATCACCAGCCCCTTCATATCATCCTCCTGGTTTAAAAGATAGCCCATACGCGTCACAGTCGCCTTAACATACCGGGAATGTTCTTTGTCCATATTGGATATCCTGTGTTCAATATCGTCAAAGCCCTTCTCCAGCTGATCCAGCTTTTCAAGGATCTCACCCGTCCCCTCTCTGCCGGAAAGACGGGTAAGCCAGGGAATATCCTCCCGCATGGAAGCAATCCAGCTTTTAATATCCGTTTTATAAAGATAAAAATTATCGCTGGTCTTTAAAATGTGGTATTTTTTATTTACCACCTCTTCCACATACCCCTCCAGATGATCCTTTAAAAGAGAACCGTAATCCCTCTGCTCCAAAAGCTTTCCGAAAAACTTATCCATGTTGTGAAGCATATCCTGAAGGGACTTATTCAGTTTTTTCGTATTTACAAGAGCCGTATCCAGAAGGCTGATGCCGGATCTGGGGTCATGTTTTAATGAAAAAAGGATGGCATAGATATTCTGGATATAGATCTGCGCTTCATCCCCCTGCTCATTACAAAGCCTGGAAAAGCTTTCTATAAAAACAGCCGCATAATCCGGGATGATAATATTGACAGTCATGGTTGCATAGTCATCCACTTTTCTGAGCCATCCGGTCTTTAAAAGCCAGTTTAAAACCCGGGTGGCCGGAGGCTCAAACTGATCCTCTTCTTCCTCTAATTCATCCTGCCAGATCACACAGCGTTTTTCTGCAAAATATTCACTTAAAAGCTGAATACACATTTCCCTGCTTAAAAAATAATTGCTGTATTCGTATTCCTCGCTGATTTTTAACAGCGCTTCAATGTAAGCAGACCGGTTCACCGAGCGGAAAAGGCTCCAGAACCGGTCTGGTATCTCCTGTATCAGTTTCATTGGTTTCCTCCTGATTTGGATACCCCTATTATATCAGGAAAAACGCCTTATGGCAATGGAGCAGTCCCATCAATTACCGCTTTCACAAGTCCCGGAATATGATAAGACTCAGCAATGATATCCGCTGTTTTTCCGATCTCCTCTTTCATCGCCTCTGCAGTAACCGGGCCAATGGCCGCATACAAGGGTCTTTCTGAATCCTCCGGCCTGCAAAATCCTCCGGCCTGTTTAAATGCACGGACGCCGGAAGGGCTTGCAAATATCAGCACACGGCATAACGACAGCTGCTCTTCCATTCGTTTCGAGGGAACGCCCTTTACCGCATAAAGAGGAATATCATCAAAAGTGATCCCTGCCTTTATAAGCATCTGAGCCAGTTTCACAGAGGCTCCCTCCGCTCTTGCCATAAGAACGCGATCCTTTGAATGAAGCACTTTAAAAAGCGCCTGAGCCAGGCTGGCAGAGCAGTATTCCTCCGGCACAAGATCCGGCCGGATCCCCCGTTCCAAAAGCGCCCTGCAGGTTGCAGCCCCGATCGCAGCCACCTTCATATGCCCTAAAGCCCGGATATCCAGGCCGGATTCAAAAAGCCCTTTAAAAAACAGCCGGACACCGTTTACACTGGTAAGAACCAGCCAGGTATATGTTCCTAGTCTGGGATATACGGAAGCCATGGCATTTTTCCCTTTTTCTTCCAGGCATTCCATCCGAAGGAGCGTTTCTGTTTTAGCCCCCTCTTTTCGCAGTGCGATTTCCATCTGATCTGTAAAATGCTCCGTTCCGATCAATCCGACGGTCATTCCATCAAGAGGCCTTCTGGGATTTACCGTTTCCGGCTGCAGGTTAAAGGCAGCCGCCTCTCCCACTACGATAATGGCAGGCGTGTGAAAGCCCTGCTCCTTTGCTTTTGCGGCAAGCGTCTCTAGATCAGCCCGCAAAACCCTCTGGTTTAAAAGAGAACCGTTCTCGATCAGGGCAGCCGGTGTCTGTGGAGACTTTCCTCCCCGGATCAGGCCCTCTGTAATAGACGACAGGCTGTGAAAGCCCATGAGAAAAACAAGGGTTCCCTCCATTGCAGCATATGCTTTCAGCTCGTTCTGCTCACAGCCGCCCGTTAAGGTATGACCGGTAATCACATGAAAGCTGCGGCTTATACCCCGATGGGTGACGGGAATCCCCGCAAGCTCCGGTACGGCTACCGCAGAGGTGATCCCAGGAACGGTTTCCCATGAAATCCCGGCCTCTTTTAATGCCAGGATCTCCTCCGATCCCCTGCCGAACACAAAAGGATCGCCGCCCTTTAAGCGGACTACATTTAACCCCTCTTTTGCCAGCCCGATCAAAAGGCGGTTGATCTCCTCCTGAGGCATGGAGTGGCTCCCTGCTTCCTTTCCGGCATAAATGATCCTGCAGTCCTTTCGGACAAACCCTAAAAGCTCCTGGGAAGCCAGATGGTCATAGACCACGGCATCACAGGCCTTTAACCGCTCCATCCCCCGGATGGTCAAAAGTTCTCCCGCTCCCGGTCCGGCTCCTACCAGACACACGGTACCCCATTTTTTTTCATTCCTTGATACAGGTGTAATGGTATATTTCATGGCCAAAGTAATCCTTTCCCCGCTTGATCTGCTAATGTTGTCACTGATATTTCTGAAAGTGTTCCGCACAGGTCAACCCGGCGTATCTTATTTTTAAGCTCCGCGTCCGTAAGCTGTGAAGCATGTTCCGGTCCATTGATCCCGCGAAGGCGCAGTTTCGTTTCTCCATCTTCTTCAAAGAGGTTCGCATATACGGCCACCGGCGCATGACAGCCTGCCTGAAGCGTTTCAAGCACTGACCTTTCTGCTGTAAGGCACAGACGGGATGATCTGCAGTCGATCTGGCTGCAGAGCCTGTGAGCCTCTGTATCCGCTTTCGTCTCCACTGCAAGGATTCCCTGTCCCCCGGCAGGCAGAAACTGTTCCGGGCTCAGGCGGATGAAGCGCCATTCTTCCCCCTCTTCAATTCCCAGACGTTTTAACCCTGCTGCTGCTAAAAGGATCCCGTCACAGGCGCCTTCTTTCAGTTTTTTTAATCGGGTCTGGACATTTCCCCGAAGCGTCCTGCACACAGGCCGGCTTTCCTTATCCAGCCATTTTGTACTGCCGCAGATACTATGCCACTGCTCCCGGATCTGCAGCTGGCGTCTGGGACTGGAGGTTCCGATGACAAGTTCCTTTTTGTCTGTCTTTAAGGCAGTCTTTGGCAGTATCAGTACATCCCCCGGATCTTCGCGCTCAGACAGCGCTGAAATCACCAGCCCCTCTGGAAGAGAAACCGGCATATCCTTGGCACTATGGACTGCAAGGTCAATGGAGCCTTCTAAAAGAGCCTGTTCAAATTCGGAAACAAATGCTCCCTTCCCCCCAAATGCCTGGAGAGGAGAATGAAGGAGCTGGTCTCCTAGCGTATCCCTTGTAAGAATCTCTGTCTGAAGACCCGGAAACTTATTTTTCAGCTGTTCAGCGATCATTTCTGCCTGGCGCAGAGCCAGAACACTTTTCCGGCTTCCGATACGAAGTATATGGTTCATGTGTTTTCTTCCTCTTTTTTTATATACATGGTCTGAGAACATTCAGCCAGCAATGCCTGTATTTCCTCTGATGAAGGGAGCTTATCCATATTAAAAACTGCCTCTGCAAGCCGGACGGAAAGCTCACGCCGCAGCCCGCCTGAATCTGGAAAACGATCCTTCATCTCTCTGCGCAGCGCTCCTAAAAGCCCGGCCCGTTCTCCCATATGGTCCGGTATGGAATGGGAAATGCGCTCCTTTAAAAGATGGGCCAGCACAGGGCTTTCACCCCCTGTACATACGGCAGCTGTCACCGGGCCGTCCGTAAACAGCGACGGGAAAAGAAAGCTGCTGTCTTCTGGCCCCTGGACCGAATTAACCGGAATTTTCCTTTGTTTGCACCACCGGGAAATGGTCCGGTTCAGCTCAATATCATTAGTGGCAGCAATGACCAGATCTGCTTTCTTTAAATCCTCCAGGCAAAAGGGGCGCATGCTCCGCCTGAAACGCACTTCCTCCTGTTCAAGGCGGTCAAACTCAGGGATAAACTCCTTTGCCACCGCATGGACCAAAACTCCAAAGGGGAGAAGGCCGCAGACCTTACGGTATGCGACCTTCCCCCCTCCGACTGTCACACAGAGCCACCCCTCAATATCTGTAAAAAAAGGGAAATAACTCATAACAGATCCTCCGGTTCATCATTGGCTGTCCGTTTTCCCAAAGCAGCCTTTCTCTCATTTAACAGACGTTCAAACTCATCCTGGCTGCAGCCCATTTCCTCCAGACGCTTTCTGCGCCTTTCCTTCATCCGTGCCAGACGTTCCTTCTCTTTTCTTTGCTGAACCGCAGCGTAAATCCCGCAAACCGCAATCAGAAGCAGGACAGCTGCGCCCGCTCCGGCGATGAGCCGCCCGTCGGGTAAAGAAATCCCTTTCTTTTCAGACGGCTCTTTGGATGAAGACGGATCTGTCTGTTCAGGTGCCTCCTGTGAAGGCTCTGCCGCACTGCTTAAAGCCTTTGTGGTATACAGCCATGCCACTCCGATCTGTCTGTCATTATAGGAATAGATGATCCGGCCGACAGCCCCCTCTGGATGGTTCTCTGGAATCTCAGTCTGCAGATACTGATCTGCGTCTCCAAATTCTGCATCATTGGGAAGAGTGATCACCGCTGTATCATCCAGATACAGCTCGGATGGCAGATAGGATACGCCGTTTATTTCTACCGGCTCTTCACCGGTGATGTAATGGGTTTCATTTTCTGCCACATTTACATTTTTGAACCGTTTAAAACCAAAATCCAGAATGGTCTTTGTATCTGAATAATGGGTCTTTTGGGTACTCTTTAAAGTCACCGCTACCTGGCGCCGGTCATCCTTTACCGCGTAAGTTACAAGGGTCTGTCCTGCAAGAGAGGTATAGCCTGTCTTTCCTGCCACTGCTTCCGGATAATAGTATTCGCTGGTTCCGTCCTCTGTAACCACCAGTTTATGCTCAAGGGAATAGGTACGCCCTTCTGTATTGTTTTTGGTGGGAGGAAGCGTGGCTTCTTTTGCCGAACAGATTTCAAGGATCTCCGGATCTGAAAATGCTGCCGCGCCGATCAGGGCCATATCGTAGGCAGAGGTCAGCTGGGCCTCATCATTTAAGCCGGACGGGTTTTCAAAATTGCTTTCCCGGCAGCCTAATGCCTCTGCCTTTTCATTCATCATGTCCGCAAAAGCCTCTCGGCTCCCTGCCACATGTTCTGCCAGGGCGTTGGCTGCCTGATTGGAGGACTGCAAAAGCATAACAGACAGACTGTCCTTCACAGACAGAACATCCCCCTCTTCCAGGCCCAGCTTATTTCCGCTTCCCGATTCTACATTATAAACGGCATCATGAGAAAACGTAACCTGCTCGTCCATGGAAGCATGTTCAGCCACTACAAGAGCTGTGAGCAGTTTTGTAATACTGGCTGGCGGAAGCTGGACATGGATATTCTGGGCAAACAGCACTGCTCCTGAATCCATATCCATCACAATCCCAGCCTCGGACTGGACACCGGTATCCGCAGGCCAGTCCGGTTTTGCGAACACGGGAAAAGCTGTCAGGGAACAGCTGAGCGCAAGTGTCAAAAAGAAACCGCACAGGCGTTTCATCCGTCGGATCATCGTATATACCCCCAATATTATGATTCAAGCCTTGCCTTTAAAAGCTCCAGACCAGCCAGAATCAGCCCGCCCAAAATAAAGAACGGGATACTGAAGGTAGAAAGGCTTACAGGAGCTTTTGGCACATCCAGCGTAGTGGGCCCCATAAGAATGGCATATAGGGAGCCGATCATCAGGCCCAGAATGGCGTAGATCGTCTGGGAACGGTGGCGTTCCAGACATATTTTTACAAATTTTATAATCGCAATAATTCCTGTGACAACACCCAGGCCGAAGATGACCACCACGGGCAGATAACTGAAATTAAAATGGAGCAGCTCCTTGATCGCCCCGATAACGGGAACATAGAGTCCAAAGATCAAAAGAAGGGTAGAGCCGGAAATTCCCGGAAGTACCATGGCTGTAATTGCGATCATAGCAGCAAAGAAAATATAAATGCCCAATCCGAATGAAAGCTGATCCGCTGATACACGGATGCCCTCTCCGCCGGATGGATTAAACCAGGAAATGGCAAATACCAGAGCTGCGCCCAAAAGGGTAAAGACCAGATTTCCAGCCTGTCCTTTTATCACCGCCGCTTCTTCCTTTATAACCATCGGTATAGCAAACAAGGTAAGGCCAAAGAACACAGAGCTGATCTGATAAATGTGAGCTTCAAACAGACTGGCAAGAATTAAAACGGACAGACCAAAACCAATGATCCAGCCAATCCCCAGCTTTACCAGAAAAAGAAACGCCTTTTTGCGTTTTTTGCTGTCACGCCCCATTAAATCATTTAAAGAATTGATAAATTCATCATAAAACCCAAGCAAAAACGCAATGGTCCCGCCGGAAACTCCGGGTACGCTGTCTGCCAGAGCCATGCAAAATCCTCTCACTGCATTTAAAAACACCTGCATCTTCCTCCTGTTTCGTTCGAAAATTTCAAATCGGACCGCTCTGGCTATACTACCACGGCAATCCGCACATTGAATTATTATACATGAAATAGGAGGAAATTCAAGTAAATCTTATGAGGTCTGATGATGAAGCGCCGCTTTCCACCGCTCCTTTTCTTCTGTCAGACGTTCGTTGATCCAGTCAACACCGCGGGCGATCCCGTCCGCATCAAAGGAGGTTTTTAAATGCTCCTTTTCCTCTTCCGGTGTAAAATCATAGCTGTAGGGTTCCGGCCACACACTTACGAAAAGAAAGGTTTCCTCATTCTCCTCCAGTTTTTCCATCCGAAACCGCAGTCCTTTATGACTACCGGTAAATTTTTCCTTTTTTAGGAAATTTATCGGCATAAAATCCTTTAACTCCAGCATAGCCTTCTCCTACCGCTGAGAGATCAGCTCTAATAACATAGTAACCATTGATGAAATATCCGCATCCGATACGTTCGATGCCGTATAGAGCGTATATGACGTATCCTTCCATTTCCAGGAAGCAAAGCGGCCTCCACTCTGAGTAGTACGGATCTGGGCAGAAACCGTTTCTCCCCCTTCCAAATTCTTAAATTCAACGGTCAGGATCTGATCCGTAAAGCGTTCAAAAATCCCGGCAAAATCCTCTGCCGTGTTGGAAGCACGGTAGGAATAGGGAATTTCATGATATGAAAACTGAATTTCAGCTACCTCTCCATTCAGGATAAAGCAGAGAGGATCTTCTGCCTCCTCCGGAAGAGCCATATAAACCCCAAGAGACTGAAAGGCAGTTTCATCTGTTACCGCAGTCATGGGATTAGGTCTCTGCACGGCAGACGAGGTTTCCGTACCGGATGCAGACGTCTCCTCTTCTGTCTGCATCGTACTTCCCTCCTGCTGTTTTTGTCCGCATCCGGAGGTCATAATAACGGCAGCCGCTATAACCGCCGCCGCTTTATATGGTTTATACGTTTTTTTCATCATACTCACTCCTTTTTAAGCCGTACCTATCCTATCCGTTGGATCTGCGGTTGATAAATTCTGTCCTTGTTTTGGAATAAACAAACTTCTGGCTGGCATACAGGCCATAATAGCCCGACAGGGCAAATGCTACCGCAATAATAATAGAGAAATACTCCATCCCTTCATAACCAAAAAGCTCCAGAGCAATCACTAAGGATGTGATAGGACAGTTAGTCACTCCGGCAAAAAGAGCCGCCATGCCGCAGGCCGCACAGAGAGAGGGAGCAAACCCCGTAATCTCCCCAAACGCACAGCCTAACGCTGCTCCCACGCAGAGGGTAGGCACAATCTCTCCTCCCTTAAATCCTGCTCCTAAAGCAACTGCTGTAAAGAGCATCTTCATAAGAAAAGCCTCATAGCGAACACTTCCCTCTATGCTGCTTTCGATCAGTCCCATACTGCTGCCGCAGTAATCTCTGGTTCCTGATAAAAGGGTAAGGGCGATAAAAAGGAAGCTGCCAGCCAGGATCCGCACTCTGGCGTCTGGAAAATACTTCCGGTAAGCATGTTCTGCCGTATGAAGCAGAACACAGAACAAGATGCTTACCGCAGCACAGAGTATACCTAAAAGTACCAGAAGCCCCATTGCTTTCAAATCCAGCGCCGGTATCATTTCCACCGGGAAATGTTCTCCTTCAAGTCCGGCCGCCCTTGCGATCCCCACCGCCAGAAAGGAGGAAAATACGCAGGGAACCAGGGCTGCATAGTAGAGGACACCAATGCTGACTACCTCCAGGGAAAAAATCGCCGCTGCCACCGGCGTTCCAAAAAGAGCGGAGAATACTGCGCTCATGCCGCACATGATCGCAATCTTTTTATCCCGCTCATCCAGTTTAAACCACTCCCCAAAGGAATTTCCGATGCTGCCTCCCAGCTGAAGAGCCGCCCCCTCACGACCGGAAGAGCCACCCCCCAGATGAGTTAAGATAGTAGAAAAAAAGATTAAAGGTCCTGTGGCAGGCGTCACCCGTTCATTGGAGGAAATTGCATCAATAACCATATTGGTTCCCCTGTTTCCTTCCTCATGGAAGGAGTGGTACATCCAGACGATCAAAAGACCGGACACCGGAAGAAAAAACAGCATGGACGGATGGGACAGCCGAAAACCGGTGGCCCAGGAAACTCCCATGGAAAAAATCGTGCCTGCCGCTCCAGCCACAGAACCGATGACCAGAGCAAGGGCACTCCATTTGATAAAGTAACGGATATTGGCCTTCATTCCGGCTTTGGTATCCCCACGTTTCATTTAATACACCCCCACATTCCCTACATCTCGCTGTAGGTACCCTTTACCTTCACAAGCTTGGGGCGGTATCCTGCATCTGTCAAAGCCGTTACGATCTGATTTTTATGCTCTGTCCCAAATGCCTCCATGGTAATCCGAAGTTCCACAGCCGCATTGCGGTTGATGCTGATAAACTGGTTGTGCTCCAGCTTGATAATATTGCCATGCTGCTCTGCCAAAAGAGAAGATACCCTTGCAAGCTCTCCCGGCTTATCCGGGAGCAGCACGGATACGGTAAAGACTCTGTCTCTCTGGATCAGGCCATGCTGTACGATAGAGGATAAGGTAATCACATCCATATTTCCACCACTTAAGATAGAAACAACCTTCTTCTTTTCCGCCTTGATGTGCTTTAGGGCAGCTACGGTTAAAAGGCCGGAATTTTCTACGATCATCTTGTGGTTTTCCACCATATCCAAAAAGGCTACGATCAGCTCATTATCATCAATGGTGATGATCTCATCTACATTTTCCTGGATATAGGGGAACAGCTTTTCACCCGGACGCTTAACAGCCGTACCATCTGCAATGGTATTGACCTGAGGAAGGGTTACAACTTTTCCCTGGCGCAGCGATTCCTTCATACAGCTGGCTCCGGCCGGCTCAACGCCGATTACTTTGATCTTTGGATTTAACATCTTGGCAAGGGTAGATACTCCTGTGCACAGGCCGCCGCCTCCGATAGGAACCAGGATATAATCAACTGTAGGAAGCTCTTTGATAATCTCCATGGCAATAGAACCCTGTCCTGCTGCAACGTCCAGATCATCAAAAGGATGTACAAAGGTGTATCCGTGCTCCTCTGCCAGTTTGTATGCGTGAGCGCAGGCTTCGTCAAATACATCTCCTTCCAGAACCACATCGGCTCCGTAGCCTTTGGTACGGTTAACCTTGATCAAAGGCGTTGTGGTAGGCATTACTACGGTTGCCTTTACCCCGGCCAGACGCGCGGCATAGGCCACGCCCTGAGCATGGTTTCCGGCAGAGGCAGTGATCAGTCCTCTGGACTTTTCTTCTTCGGACAGGGTACTGATCTTATAGTACGCGCCCCTTACCTTGTAGGCTCCTGTATACTGCATATTTTCCGGCTTAAAATACACCCTGTTTCCTGTCTGTGCAGAAAAATATTCACTGTACACCAGCTTTGTCTCCAGTGTTACCTGTTTTACGATCTCAGAAGCTTCCTCAAATTTCTCTAATGTAAGTTCATCCATACTCGTTCTCTCCTTGGCATTTATTGGTTACAACTATATCACTTTATTGTGATAAATTCAACAGAAAACCGAAAGAGGATCCTACTGTTTCTGTACATGGAACAGGGCGTTTACAAAGTCATCCGCATTAAACTTCTGCAGATCGTCAATCTTTTCACCGATTCCGATGTATTTTACAGGAATTCCCAGTTCCGCCTGGATCGCTACGGCAATTCCTCCCTTGGCCGTTCCATCCAGCTTTGTAAGGATGATGCCCGTGATATCGGCCACCTCCATAAACTGTCTGGCCTGAGCCAGGGCGTTCTGTCCGGTGGTTCCGTCTAAGACCACCAGCGTCTCCCTGTATGCATCAGGATACTCCCGGTCAATGATCCGGTTGATCTTTTTAAGCTCTTCCATCAGGTTCTTTTTATTGTGAAGCCGTCCTGCAGTATCACAGATCAGCACATCTGCCTTTCTGGATTTGGCTGCAGCCACCGCATCATAAATGACTGCCGCGGGATCGGAGCCCTCCTGCTGGGCGATAATATCCACTCCGGCCCGCTCCGACCACTCGGTAAGCTGCTCAATGGCTGCGGCGCGGAAGGTATCGGCCGCAGCAAGGATTACCTTATGACCACTGTCCTTTAACTGGCCGGCCAGCTTTCCTACAGAGGTGGTTTTTCCCACGCCGTTTACGCCGATCACCAGCACAACCGAGGTTCTGTGCTCAAATTCGTAGGCATTTTCGCCCAGATTCATCTGCTTTTTGATGCTTTCGATCAGAATCCCCTTGCACTGCTCCGGATCCTTTATATGTTGTTCCTTTACCTTATTTCTCAGGTCCTCTACAATGGACATGGTGGTCTGGATCCCCAGATCTCCCATGATCAAAGTCTCCTCGATCTCCTCATAAAAATCATCATCAATGGCAGAAAAACCGCTGAAAATAGAATCAATTCCTGATACAATGTTGTTCCGTGTTTTGGCAAGTCCTTCTACCAGACGCCCGAAAAATCCCTTTTTTCCTTCAGCCATAAGGCTTATCCTCCTTTTTATATACGGACAGAAAAACTACTCTGTCAGACTGTCCTCGATCAAATTTACACTCACCAGGGCAGATACGCCCTTTTCCTGCATGGTAATGCCGTAAAGGCGGTCGGCAGACATCATGGTACCCCTTCGGTGGGTAATGACAATAAACTGTGTATTTTCTGTAAGCTTATGGAGATACCCGGCAAACCGGTCCACATTGGAATCATCCAGAGCCGCCTCGATCTCATCTAACAGGCAGAAGGGGGACGGCTTTAAATTCTGGATGGCAAACAGCAGGGAAATGGCAGTCAGCGCTTTTTCCCCTCCGGAAAGCTGCATCATATTCTGCAGCTTTTTGCCCGGCGGCTGGGCGATAATCTGAATACCTGCCTCTAAAATATCCTCATCCTCCAAAAGCTCCAGAGTCCCCCGTCCTCCGCCGAAGAGTTCCTTAAACACCCGGTCAAACTCAGAGCGGATCTCTGAAAATTTTTCCTTAAACTGGCGGCGCATTCCCGTATCCAGCTCCAGGATGATCTTTTCTAACTCCGCCTGGGCAGCGGTCAGATCCTCATGCTGGGTTTTCATAAAGAAGAAACGCTCGGATACCTCCCTGTAATCCTCAATGGCATTGACATTGATCGGGCCAAGTGCCTTGATCCGGGTTTTTAATCCGCCTATGATCCGGCTTACTTCTCCCAGAGAAGGAAAATCCTCCTTTTTCATCGCCTCTGCCTGAACAGCCGTCATCTCATATTCCGACCACAGATATGCGGCCCCTGATTCCAGCTTTTCCTGCAGCTTCTCCTCCTGGGACTGAATGCGGAACATATCCTTATCCAGTTCCGAAGCGCGGGATGAAATTTCTTCCCGGACTGTAAAAAGCTTCTTTTGCTGTGCGAGAAACGCTTCCTTCTGCTCTGTTTTTTTTGCGATCAACGCTTCGCTGTCTGCCGTCTGAAGCAGGGAATCCTCAATCTCTCTGCGGATTTTTAAAATCTCCTCCTGCTTTTTTGCAATGGCTTCTCCTGATTCTGTGCTTCCTTTAGAGAGCTGGGACAGTTCCTTTTTAAGCAGCTCCCCTTCTCCCCAAAGACGTTTTTCATTCTCACGGATAAAATCCAGCCTCTGGGCCAGTCCTGCCTGCTTAATGCTTAACTGCGCCAGCTGCTCGCTGTCTGCCTCTTTTTCCTTCTTTGCCTGTTCCAAAAGAAGGCTGTGTGCATTTACAGTCTCAGCAGCAGCCTCACTCTCGCTGTCCAGAGCCTCTTTCTGTGTTTGCAGGCTTCTGCGGCTTTCGCTGATCTCCTTTGCCTGAATCTCCAGCTGATGATGCTCCCTTACCAGATCAGAGGAAGAATCGGCAATCTCTCCCTTTTTCTCCTCCAGTCTGGAAATAGTAACCCGAAGCGTATTCTCTTCCAGCGCCAGCTTCTGTCCGGCTCTTTTTAAGACAGCCGCCTCATCCTTTTTTTCCTGAACAATTGCCTCTTTAAGACTTAACTCTGTCTGAATGGTCTCAGCCTGCTTCAAGTAACGTTCGCAGGTCTGTTCCAGCTCCTCGATCTCCCTGCGGCGCCCTAAAAGATTACTGCTGTTTTTAAACGCGCCTCCCGTCATGGAACCGCCTGGGCTTAAAAGCTCACCCTCCAAAGTGACAATTCTCAGGCTGTAGCGGTATTTTTTAGCTAAGGCAATCGCTGCATCAATGTTAACAGCCACTACCACCCGGCCCAAAAGATACCGTACCAGTCCCCGATAGCATTCTTCTGTTTCTACCAGTTCGCTTGCAAGGCCGATCACGCCTGCTTCCTTTAACGCCTCAGGCCTTGAAAAGGCCGATCCGCTTCCCATACTGGTAAGAGGCAGAAATGTAGCCCGGCCATATTTATTTTTCTTTAAATATTCGATCAGCTGCTTGGCCGTAATCTCTGAGTCTGTGACAATGTTCTGGATACTGCCCCCAAGGGCTGTTTCTATGGCTGTTTCGTACCTTTTGCCAGTAGTGATCAAATCTGCCACCACGCCGTGGATCCCATGGATCTGGTCCCGGACCTCCATCACCCGGCGGATGCTGTTTCCGTAGCCGTCATAGCGCTCCGCCAGATTCTGCAGCGATTCCAGCCTGGTATGGGCCATGTGGTATTCCTGCTGGGTATCATTTAACCGACGGTTTAACCGGCGGACCTCGCTGTCTGCCTGCTCCATACCATCCTCGGCTTCCTGGGCTGCAACCTGCTTTTCCACCAGCTCCGCCTGTACCTGTGCAAGATGCTCCTTTTCCTCTGCGATCCTCTCCTCCTGAAGAGATTCGTCACTTTTAAACCGGAGAAGCTTCTGGGAAACCTCGCTGCGGCGCAGATTTACCTGCTCCGACATAGCCTCATAGCGCTGCTGTCTGGCCGTCAGCTCGGCCTTTTCATTCAGGAAGCGGAGCATCTGAGCGTTTGCCTCCTCGATCACCGCTTCCAGATGGCTGATATGATTTTCTTTTTCAGAAATCTCCTGTCTGGCACGGTTCAGCCGGTTTAATTCCTCTGTATTCTGCTCCCCAATTCGGTTTTGTTCTGCTTCAAAGTCCGCAAGCTGTTCCTCTTTTCCCTTCAGTTCCTCAGTGATGGCTTCCTTTCGGCTTTTAATATGCTCCTCATTCCGTTCTTCTGCGTGGATCTGTTCTCTTAAAACATTGATCCGGCCTTCCAGCGTGTTTTTTTCCATGGACGCCTCATTGAAACGGCTCCGTTCTTTTAAAACAGCTTCCTCCAGACTGCGGATTTCTGCTTCCAGGCGGTCATATTCCTTTCGGATGTCCTCACCTTTTTTTCTGGTCTCCTCCAGATCTCCTTCCAAAACCTGCTTTTTCCTGGAAA
The DNA here is from genome assembly GCF_037890305.1 of Enterocloster sp. HCN-30185. Classification (NCBI taxonomy): domain Bacteria; kingdom Bacillati; phylum Bacillota; class Clostridia; order Lachnospirales; family Lachnospiraceae; genus Enterocloster; species Enterocloster sp. HCN-30185. The sequence goes on along the minus strand of NZ_JBBKBT010000004.1, from coordinate 141,410 downwards.
TTTCGTTTAACTGGCTCTGGATGTGCTCTGCTTCCAACAGAAACTGGTTGGCATCACAGACCTTCAGCTCTTCCTTTAACTGCAGATACTCCCTGGCTGCCTTTGACTGACGCTCTAAGGGTTCCACCTGCTTTTCCAGCTCATTTAAAATATCCGATACACGTACCAGACTGGCCTGTTCGTCCTCCAGCTTTTTCTGTGCAATGGCCTTGCGCCGTTTGTATTTCACAATACCTGCAGCTTCGTCAAAAAGCTCCCGCCGTTCCTCCGGCTTTCCGCTTAAGATCTTATCGATCTGTCCCTGTCCGATAATGGAATAGCCCTCTTTTCCGATTCCCGTATCATAAAAGAGTTCATTGATATCCTTCAGACGGCAGGCGCTCCCATTTATCATATATTCACTTTCACCGGAGCGGTAAAGGCGTCTGGATACCGTCACCTGCTCATAATCGATGGACAGCTGGTGATCGCTGTTATCCAGGGTGATCGCCACATATGCAAAACCCTGAGGCTTTCTTAGCTCGGTTCCGGAAAAGATCACATCCTGCATACTGGCTCCGCGCAGCTGGCGTATCCTCTGTTCGCCTAACACCCAGCGCACTGCATCTGCTACATTGCTCTTTCCGCTTCCGTTGGGTCCTACAATACCCGTAATGCCGTTATGAAATTCAAAGACCAGTTTATTGGCGAAGGATTTAAAGCCCTGGATCTCGATACTTTTCAGATACATGATTCGCCCGCCTTAAGCTTTAAAATACCGTTGTAGGCGGCTACCTGTTCCGCCGCCTTTTTTGTGCGTCCCACGCCCCGGCCGATCTCTTCCTCTCCCATGAGCGCCCGGACCTCAAAGGATTTATTGTGATCAGGCCCCTCCTCCTTTATGATTTCATAGGACAGAACACCGGTCTGCCGGCTCTGGATCATCTCCTGTAAGATAGTCTTGCTATCGTAAAAGAGCTGCTTGTGTTCGATATCATTTAAAATAAATCTGTGTATAAACTCTTTTGCATTAGTAAAACCACCGTCCAGATAAATCGCTCCGATCAGGGCTTCCATCGCATCCGATACCACAGAATTGCGGTTTCGCCCTCCAGTTGCCTCTTCTCCCTTTCCAAGGAGCAGGTACTCGCCCAGCCTGATATCTCCTGCACAGTATGCCAAAGTGGGTTCGCAGACAATACTTGCACGTATTTTTGTCAAGTCTCCCTCCGGAAGCGCATCGTATTTATGGTATAAAAAGTCACTGGTAACAATTTCAAGCACTGCATCGCCTAAAAACTCCAGGCGTTCATTGCAGCGGCTGTGATCCAGCCGGTGTTCATTCGCATAGGAGCTGTGGGTCAGCGCCTGGCTGAAGAGATTTTTATCGTGAAATTCATACTGAAGCTTTTTTTCCAGCTCTTTTAAATGGATATTCATATGTATATTCCTTCCTTTTTAAACGCACAAAAGGGCTGTAAAAACAGCCCCGCGCGTTTTATTCATTCAATGCGTTTTTGATCTGCTCTGCAGCGTCTCCGACCGTAACGATCTGTTCTGCAGCATCATTGGGGATTTCGATATCGAACGCCTCCTCAATTCCCATAATGATCTGGAAAATATCCAGTGAATCGGCTCCAAGATCGTCTACAAAGGTAGCTCCCATGGTGATGTCATCCGGCTCCAGATTTAAAACCTCTGCAATAATTTCCTGCAATTTTTCAAATTCCATATTCTATCCCCTCTCCTGAATCTGTTTCTTTATAACATAGGCCCCTGAGCCTTTTCCTCTGCCAGCGACTGGCGGATCTTTTCGTTGATCTGCTGCTCCTTAAAGGTCACGCACTGGATAATGGAATTGCACACCTCAGTCCGGCTGGAATTTCCATGTGTCTTCACTACCAGTCCCTTTAATCCCAAAAGAGGCGCGCCGCCGTACTGACTGGCATCAAAAGATTTTAAGGTGGTCTTTAAAGCCGGTTTTACAAGAAGTGCCCCGATCTTGCTCCGGAGCGTTGCCATCATCCCCTGCTTTACCATATGGATCAAAGTAGCTCCTACACCCTCATACAGCTTTAAAATCACATTTCCTGTAAAGGCCTCACAGACAATTACGTCTGCGCCGCCGTGGGGGATTTCTCTGGCCTCAATACTTCCGATGAAATTGATATCCTTACATTCCTTTAACAGCGGGAACGTCTCCTTCACCAGTGCGTTTCCCTTTTCCTCTTCCGCACCGATATTTACAATGGCAACTCTTGGATTTGGAATTCCTACTACGTGTTCCATATAGATCGAACCCATTCTGGCAAACTGTACCAGATGAGACGCCCTGGCGTCTACATTCGCCCCGCAGTCGATCAGAAGGGATACGCCTTTTTCTGTAGGAATAAGCGGTGCAAGAGGCGGGCGCTCCACGCCCTTGATCCGTCCCACGATGACCTGTCCGCCTACTAAGATCGCTCCTGAGCTTCCGGCCGATACAAAAGCGTCTGCCTGTCCGTTCTTTACCAGGTTCATGCCTACTACGATGGATGAGTCTTTCTTTTTCCGGATCGCATTTACCGGCGGCTCTTCTGTAGCAATCACCTCTGAGGCATTTACCACCTGGATTTTCTCTTTGTCATAGGTATATTTGGAAAGTTCTTCCTGTACGGTCTTTTCCTGTCCTACCAAAAGAACCTGGATCTCCGGTTTCTTCTTTACCGCCTCAACGGCTCCTGCAACCATCTCCACAGGCGCATTGTCTCCGCCCATAGCATCTACCGCTACTCTGATCATAAAAAAGACTCTCCTTTCGTCTTTGCGATACAATTTATAATATACTAGATATCCGTCTATAAATCAATACGTTTTTATAGCTGCACCAGGGTAAAAAACGCCGAAAAAAGGACCGTCCCCATTCAGGGACAGCCCTTTAAAAACAGATAAAACTATACCAGATCGTCAAGAACCGAAGCTCCGATGGTGCCCTCCGGCATGGAAACACCAAAATTATCAACTGCTGTAGCGCCGACCACTGCAAAGGTATCCTTTTCGCTCAGCGCGCCGCTTCCCTTCATGGAAGGGGAATAGGCCAAAAACGGTACCTTTTCACGGGTATGATCCGTTCCTGCATAGGTGGGATCATTGCCGTGATCTGCCGTGATGATCAAAAGATCATCTTCTCTTAATACGTCAAGAAGGATCCCCAGCTTCTCATCAAAGCGTTCAATTTCCCCTGCATATCCCTTTGGATCCCGTCTGTGGCCCCAGAGGGCGTCAAAATCCACCAGATTCACAAAGCAAAGACCATGAAAATCCGTTCCCGCCACTTCTATGGTCTGCTCCATGCCATGAACAGAGCTTTTCGATTTCAGGGCCTTTGTAATGCCTTCTCCGTCAAAGATATCATTGATCTTTCCAATGGAAATCACATCAAAGCCTGCATCCTTTAAAGCATTTAATGCTGTCTTCCCAAAGGGCTTTAAGGCATAGTCATGGCGGTTGCTGGTGCGCTTAAATTCGCCCTTTTTCTTTCCCACATAAGGCCTTGCAATGACGCGCCCTACCTTCCATTCATCTTTTAACGTAAGCTCTCTGGCAATCTTACAGCACCGGTACAGCTCCTCAAGATCAAAGGTTTCCTCATTGCCGCAGATCTGCAGCACAGAGTCGGCAGAGGTATACACGATCATATGGCCGGTGGCAATCTCCTCCTCTGCCAGCTCGTCCAGGATTTCCGTTCCGCTGGAGCTTTTATTTCCAATTACCTTATGACCGGTGCGCTCCTCCAACTCCTTGATCAGCTCCGGCGGAAAGCCCGTCTCCGTAAAGGTCTTAAAGGGCGTCTTCACCTCCAGCCCCATCATCTCCCAGTGGCCGGTCATGGTATCCTTACCCAGGCTCTTTTCACGCAGCTTTCCATAATAGCCAAGAGGCTGTTCCTCCGGCTCCACCTGTTTTAAAGACGTGAGATTTGCCATCCCAAGCTTTCTTAAATGAGGGATCTTAAAGGTTTCTACCGACTGGGAGATGTGGCCCAGGGTATTGGAACCTACATCTCCAAACTGGGCAGCGTCCTCTGCCTCTCCTACCCCCAGAGAATCCATTACAACCACAAAGATACGTCTGAATTTTTCCATGTTCTGCTCCTTTACTGCTTTTCTTTCAGATTTCCGGGACCAAAGCCCAGGGGAAGAAGCTCTTCCAGCGTTTTTATGATATACCGTTCTTCATCAATTGCCACGATAATCTGAAACTCCTTTGGATCACAGAACTCCATCATTACCTGGCGGCATACGCCGCAGGGGGCTGTATAGTCTGTAACAACGCCGTTCATCCCTCCGGTAACGCAGATTGCATCAAAATCCTTTACTCCCTCGCTGACTGCCTTAAAAAATGCCGTCCGCTCTGCACAGTTACAGGGAGTATAGCCGGCATTTTCAATATTGCAGCCAGTATATATGTTCCCGTTTTTTGCAAGCAGAGCCGCGCCCACATGAAAATGGGAATACGGTGCATAGGAATAATCCAACTGAGCCTTCGCAGTACGGATCAGACGTTTTATCTCTTCCTGTTCCAGTGGTTTCATCGTCTACTCCTTCCTGGCATCAATAGCCGGATGCTTCTTCATTTTTTACCAGCTTTACCATACGGCTCGTTCCCAGGCGGTCTGCTCCCAGCGCAAGGAAACGCTCTGCATCCGCCAGAGAGGAAATGCCGCCTGCCGCCTTGATCTTTACATTTTTCCCTACATGAGCAGCAAAAAGCGCAATATCCTCAAAGGTAGCGCCTGCCTTTGAAAAGCCTGTAGAGGTTTTAATATAATCTGCACCGGAAGCAGTAACCACCTGGCACATCTTTATCTTTTCTTCCTCTGTCAGCAGACAGGTTTCAATGATAACCTTTAAGATCTTATCCCCGCACACTGCCTTCAGCCTGCGGATCTCATCCTCAATTTCATCATAAAGGCCTGCCTTTGCCCAGCCGATATTGATCACCATGTCAATCTCGTCTGCTCCGTTTTCCAAAGCATTTCTGGTTTCAAACTCCTTTGTTTCCGTAGTCATATAGCCGTTAGGAAAACCGATTACCGTGCAGACGGCCATCTTATCTCCCATATATTCCTTTGCCTGCTTAACAAAGCTTGGCGGAATGCAGACAGAAGCAGTCTGATACGCGACGGCGTCATCACAGATCTGCCGGATCTCCTCCCATGTAGCCGTCTGTGCCAGCAGTGTATGATCTACATGGCTCATAAGTTCTTTTATTCCCATTTTCATATCCTCCTTTAAACATATATTCATCTTTCCTTCACCGGATCCATAAGAATCAGGCCAGTTCCAGGGCAATCTCCATCATCTTTCCAAAACCGATCTGGCGCTCCATTGCGCTTAATCCCTCCTGGCGATAGATATGATCGGAAATAGTAAGCATACAAAGCGCCTTTTTGCCTGCCCTGGCAGCATTCATATACAGGGCTGCCGCTTCCATTTCCACTGCCAGAACACCCATAGAACGCCATTTGTCATTCACATCTGCAGTTTCGTTATAAAAAATATCAGAGGAAAGGACATTTCCCACCACAGCCGGCGTTCCCTGATTCTTTGCAGTTTCGGCAGCCCTGTTTAAAAGGCTGTAATCTGCAATGGGCGCAAATGTACCCGGAAGTCCGTACTGATACGCATAATTGGAATCCGTACAGGCGCCCATGGCAATAACCACATCCATCAGATTCAAAGAATCCTGAAGTGCGCCAGCAGATCCGATGCGGATAATACTGTCCACATCGTAAAAATGAAACAGCTCATAGGAATAGATACCGATGGAGGGCATTCCCATGCCGGCTCCCATGACTGAAATCTCTTTTCCCTTATAGGTTCCCGTAAATCCCAGCATATTGCGGACTCCCGTGACCTGTCTGGGATTCTCAAGATAGGTTTCAGCGATATATCTGGCCCGAAGAGGATCTCCGGGCATAAGCACGGTTTTGGCAAAATCTCCTTTTGCCGCGCCGTTATGAGGAGTTGGTACTGACATAGATAAGCTTCCTTTCCAAACCGCATCTGTAAGGCAGCGGTTTACGTTTTACTTGGATTTGATAAAAATCTTTCCGTTGGCAGCCGGCGTATGGGCTTTTCCAACAAAGAGGATCAGCGCCAGCAGGGTTACCACATAGGGGATCATGGAAATCAGGTTCGGCGAGATCATGTTGCTCTGGCCCGCAAGGCTCTTGATGCCGCTGCAGAAGCCAAAGAGAAGGCAGGCAAGCATAGAGCCGCCCGGTGAAAACTTACCGAAGATAACGGCCGCAATGGCGATAAAGCCCTGTCCTACAATTACGCTTGGGCGGAACTGGTTAATAGTAGCCAGCGTTACAAAAGCGCCTCCCAGGCCGGCCATAAAGCCGGACAGTATCACACAGCTGTAACGCACGCGGTACACGTCAATTCCCAGAGATTCACAGGCCTCCGGATGCTCTCCCACTGCCCGCAGATGGGCGCCGAAGCGCGTTTTGTAAAAGATAAACCAGCATACGCCTGCCAGGATAAACACCAGATATGCCACTGAATATACATTCAGTACATTGCTTAAAAAGGAGCCTGTTGGAAATACGCCCTCAAAAAGCTTTGGAAGCTTGCTTGCCGGATCCATGGCCGGAGTATCGGAGGAATTATTGTACATAGCTTTGCAGAGGAATACCGCAAGACCTGGGCCTAAAAAGTTGATGGCAGTTCCGGCAATGGTCTGATCTGCATGAAAGGAAATACATACGACCGCATGAATGACGCCAAAAAGCGCACCCGCAAGACCCGCTCCCAAAAAGGCCAGCCAGCCGTTTCCCGTTTCCAGCCCAAGTACCGCACCGGTAAATGCGCCGATGGTCATCATGCCCTCAATTCCAATATTGATAACTCCGCTCCTCTCAGAAAAGCAGGAGCCCAGGGCCGCCAGAAGAAGGGGCGGCGTTGCGATCAAAGTTGCATTGATCAAAAGGCCAAGATTTTTAATGATTACATCCATATTAGTTTGCCTCCTTCTTTGCAGCGAGCTTCTTAAACAGGATACGGAAGATCTGGGCAATGGCAATAAAGAGGATCACACAGCCCATGATAATGTCTACCACCTCTGAAGGCGCTTTTACAATGCTCAGCTTGGAGCCGCCGTACTTCATGGCTCCATAAAACAGTCCGGCAAAGATACAGCCAATGGGATTGGAGGAACCGATCAGGGCCACTGTGATTCCCTGAAAGCCATAGCCTTCCTGGCCTGCAAACTGGCTTAAACGGCCTGCCATGCCAAGGATCTGAACCGCTCCTCCAAGACCTGCCAGCGCACCGGAAATACTAAGAGCCGTAAGCACAGACGCATCAGAGTTAATACCGCCGTACAGAGCGCCGTTCCGGTTAAAGCCCACTGCTTTCAGTTTGTATCCCAGTGTCGTTTTTTCGATGATCACCCAGATGATCACAGCAGCCGCAACGGCCAGGATGATCCCCCAGTTTGCAACCTTGCATCCCAGTACATCTCTTACTGCCTCAGGGAAGAGGATACGGGCCGTTTCTGCCACATCCTTTGTGGCTTCACCGCCGCCTTCCTTGTGAATGGCAGGAATATTTACCACATAATTGGAGAGGTAAAAGGCAATCCAGTTAAACATGATAAACGACAAAACCTCGTGAATGCCCCGCTTTACCTTTAAAAGCCCTACCAGATAGGACCAGAGCGCTCCTGCTGCCGCTGCCGCCAAAAGGCACAGGGGAATATGGATAACAGCCGGAAGTTTTAAGGTAATTCCCAGCACACAGGCTACCAGGCTTCCCACTACAAACTGTCCTTCTGCTCCGATGTTGAAGACACCGGTTCTAAAGGAGAATGCAACACTTAATCCGGTAAAGATCAAAGGGCTTGCATAGGTCAGTACCCATGCAAGATATTTTGGCTTGCCAAAAACACTGTCGATCAGCTTGCCGTAGGCCACTGCAGGGCTGATCCCTGCGATCATAAGGAAGACAGCTCCGATGATAAACCCGGCAACGATCGCAATGAGCGTATAAAGTAGATTGGATTCAAGGATACTTTTCTTTTTATTCATTCTTCCGTCCTCCTGCCATCATATAGCCGAGTTCTTTTTCATCTGCATTCTTTCCGGGAACGCTTCCTGTGATCCTGCCGTCAAAGATGACCTCGATCCGGTCAGAAAGACTCATGATCTCATCCAGCTCAAAGGAAACCAAAAGAACGGCCCTGTTTTTATTTCTCTGCTCTACCAGATACTTATGAACAAATTCAATGGCTCCTACATCCAGGCCACGGGTAGGATTTACAGCGATCAGAAGATCCTTGTCATTGGTAACCTCTCTGGCAATAATGACCTTCTGCTGATTGCCTCCTGAAAGCGTTCCTGCCGGCGCTTCTTCGCAGCCTCTGGGACGCACATCAAATTTTTCAATCAGCTCTGCAGCATGGGCGCGGATCGCTTTCCGATTTAGAAATCCCTTATTTGAGAAAGGGGCCTCCTCAAAATGCTGCAGGATCAGGTTGTCCTCATTGGAAAAGTCCAGGATCAGTCCATGCTTCTGGCGGTCTGCCGGAATACTGGAAATACCGCTTTCAAAGGTTTCTTTCGGCGTTTTATTGATAACCTCTTTTCCCAGCATCTTCACGCTGCCGGATTCTGCCTTCTTAAGGCCTGTGAGGATTTCCACCAGCTCCGTCTGGCCGTTTCCGTCCACGCCTGCAAGACCTACGATTTCTCCCCTGCGGACCGTTAAATTAAGTCCCTTTAAGATCTCTGCGTCCCGATAATCCCTTGCCCTTACATCCTTTACCTCCAGAACGATTTCTCCCGGCTCCTGCTCCTTTTTATCCACCTTAAAATTCACATCACGGCCGACCATCATGGCTGCAAGGTCATTTTCTGTTACCTCATCCACATTTACCGTGCGGATATATTTCCCCTGGCGGATAATGGTGCAGTGATCCGAAGACGCCGTGATCTCCTTCAGCTTATGGGTAATAAGGATCACGCTCTTTCCATCCCTTGTCAGATTCTCTATAATCTCCATCAGTCCTTCAATCTCCTGAGGGGTCAGGGAAGCGGTAGGCTCATCCAGGATCAGCGTATCCGCACCGCGGTAAAGCACCTTCAGTATCTCCACACGCTGCTGCATCCCAACGGAAATATCCTCGATCTTTGCGTCAGGATCGACCTTCATGCCATAACGCTCCGACAGCTCCATTACCTTCTGTCTGGCGGCTGCCTTATCGATGGAAAGCCCCTTTACAGGCTCAATTCCCAAAATAATATTATCCGTTACCGTAAATGGCTGGATCAGCATAAAATGCTGGTGAACCATACCGATCCCGATGTCGATAGCATCCTTTGGACTGGAAAAATGCACCTCTTTCCCTTTAATAAAAATCTGTCCGCTGGTAGGCTTATAAAGCCCGCAGAGCACATTCATCATCGTACTTTTACCGGCTCCGTTTTCTCCTAAAATGGCATGTACCTCACCCTTATGCACCGTCAGATTGATGTGGTCATTGGCTGTAAAATTACCGAATTTCTTTACAATGTCCTTCATCTGGACCATGACCTGGCTTTCATCCATATGGCTGGTCTTTCCCATGTATATTCCCTCCTTTTTCATATGATCACAATATCTTTAAATCCCATCTCCCTCAGTATGTCTGCCAGTTGCGTCAAACATTCAGGAGACGGAACCTGGTAGTGGGAATACGCTTCCCTCACTCCCATGGGACGGTACGCGATCAGCTTGATACGGATTTCGCGTATATTCCGGTAAGGCGCCAGAAGCGTTCCGATTCCCCGGATGCTTTTTTCTCCGTCATAGAGATCCGGAACGATCACAGCCCGGACTTCCTCCAGTTTTCCGTGCTTTGCAAGAAAAACCGCATTTTTAAGCACGATCCCGTTGCCTTCATCGGTGATCCGGCGGTGGTCTGTATCATCAAACGCCTTGATATCCAGCATTACGCCGTCAGATATCTCTAAAAGCTCCGGATAGTCCCATAAAGGGATAGTCCCATTGCTGTCAATGAGACAGCCAAGTCCGTCTGCTTTGGCAAGCGTAAACAGCGCCTTTAAAAAATCCGGCCAGAGCATACACTCTCCGCCGGATACTGAGATGCCCCGTATAAAGGGAATCTGCCGTTTTACAGCCGCATATACCTCCTCCGGCGTCATTTCCCGCACTTTTGGGGAACTGTCATTGGGACAGACATGGATACAGGTATCACACTGCACGCAGGCTCCCTGATCCCAGATGACCCGGTTATCCTCTCCCAGGGACAGCGCCCCGGCAGGGCACTGTCCCACACAGGCTCCGCAGTTTATACAGAGCCTTCTTGTTTCGGGATTATGACAATATTTGCAGTTAATGTTGCAGCCCTGGAGGAAAATGGCAGTTCTGTTTCCAGGACCGTCTACACTGCTGAAAGGAATGATTCGATTTACAATGGCTTTCATCAGCGCACCTTTCTCTCCAGGATATGACCGTTCTTGGAAGCTCCCAGCCCCAGACCGGTTGTGTTCTGGAGAACGGCCTGTCCCTGATCCAGTTTTTCCATTTCAGAGCGTTTTACCAGATAACCGGTCACTCGGATCACATCGCTGTCGCTGGAATAGAAGGACAGATAGCGCAGATCCATTTTAAAGGCCCCCTTAATGATATCCAGCACATATTCCGGGTTGCGGTGCACCGTCATATCGATTGGGAAAATATCTCCGGTTCCGGAGGTAAAATACCGGTGGAAATGCTCAAGCACCTTTAACTGGTCGATCAGCTCCTCTGGCTCCTCCCCGATCGGGATACGGGTTCCTGGAGTTATATCAATGTCTTCCGCAATTCCCACCTGGGCATGAAGCAGGAAGCGGCCTCCTGTTCCCTCACAGTAGGGATTTACATGGGCTGCGTTAAAAGCCTGGATCTGATCCATAATTTCAACGCCCAGCCGCGTAGCGATCTCATCATGGCCAAACCGTCCCTCTATACCTTCCTTTTCAAGAAGGATATTGACGCACTCTGCCAGGCCTACAAGACCGTACATGCCGGAGAAACGATCCCTGTGGATAAAGCCCTCCTTCGCAAGGAAGTGATGTTCAAAGAATCCGCTTTCCTCTACCTCAAACCGGATTCTCTCATCCATGTACCGTGCCATAATATCCAGTACATACGGCAGCTGCTGTTCTTTAAAATCCCGGATATCCTTTGCGCGCTTTGCAATATTTCCCAGGATCAGGCGGCACAGCGTATAAGCGCCGCCGCCGTAAAGCAGGCCGTTATAGCAGCTTGCGATCACATAGCCTTCACCCAATTCACCCTTAAACATCTTATGGTTTGCGAAGCTGGGCTTTGCACTGTGCAGTGCGCACCGGATGGCCTCCAGGGCAAAGTCATCTTCTGTAACGCCTTCCTCATATTTCATGGTAATGTTGGGAACCGCATGTTCAAGCTCCGCTTCCACTTCTAACAGCAGGCGGCCTGCCTTGGTCGCCCTGGGACCGATATTTGCATGAGAGAAGGAGTCCAGTACCGTGCGGTCAATGTGCGTCATAAACATCCCTAAAAGCTTTTTCGCCTGAGCCTCGTCCACTGTATCAATAAAAGGCTCCAGCAGTTCATCTAACTGTCCCACATAAACCGGATAGTTGGTAACGCTGGGAACATGCTTATAAAAGATCAGCAGATTATTAATAGCCTCATACAGATCTGTCGGCGGTTTAAGCTGGAGAAATTCACTGCCCTCTTTCATAAATTTTGCATAATCCGGGATAATGTACCGGGGACGCATGGGCGCATGGCCTTCTGCCAGATCACAGATGCACTTACGGTCTGCAGGAACATTTAAAAGTTCATCCAGCCCTTCGGGGAGGTCCAAAACCTCCATCAGGGAATCCGCCTGGCAGGCCAGGTTCGTAAGCTTCTGCTCATGGGTCAGCACAGGGCTTTTTATAATGCTCAGGATATTCTCCCTTGTTTCATTTACACGCTCCATTGAAATGTCACGCATATATGGTTCCTCCTTCTGTCATTGTTCAATCTTAGTCTAACTGATATACATCGCCGTATGCAGCCTCAAACTCTTCCTTGCTGGCAGGAACAGTCACTTCGCCTGCAAGGATCTTAGCCTTAACATCCTCTACTGCCTTCTTTACATCCTCAGGAAGAAGATCCTGGGAAGGAGCAATATCTACGCCGCCTGCTGCCAGGTCATACGTATGAAGGCCGCCCTCTAAGGTACCGTTAAGCAGAGACTCTACACTGTCATAAACAGCGGTATCTACACGCTTCATAGCGGAAGTAATTACGGTTCCAGGTGCGTCATTGTACTGGTCTCTGTCCACGCCGATAGCATATACGCCTGCTTCCTGGCATGCCTCGATTACGCCAAGTCCGGTTGCGCCTGCTGCATGGAAAACAATATCAGCGCCATTGGTGATCGCGGTACCTGCGTTTGTTTTTCCGGTTGCCGGATCTGCAAAGGAGTTTGCGTTAAACTGCTGGATCGTAATATCCGGATTTGCATCAATAGCACCTGCACAATAGCCGTATCCGAACAGGTTCATGGTTTCATTTGTCATACCGATCACTACGCCGATATTGTCAGTCTCTGTCATAAGGCCGGCAACGTATCCTACCAGATAGGAAGCCTGCTCCTGGCGGAACATCAGACAAGTAACATTGGGCAGGTCAATGGTAGCGTCATCAATAATAGCAAACTTACACTCAGGATTTGCTTCCGCAGCCTGCTTGGTAGCGTCTGCCAGCATATAGCCTACGCTGATGATCAGGTCGTACTCTTCATCAATAAACGTCTCAATGTTTGGAACGTAGTCTGCATCAGTAGAGGACTCAAGATAATTTACCTCAACGCCAAAATCCTCTGCCGCCTTCTGAAGACCCTCCCAGGAAGACTGGTTGAAGGAACCGTCATTTACACCGCCTACGTCTGTTACAAGACCGATCTTGTATTCGGATCCGTCTTTTTTCTCACCTGCTGCCTCTGTTTCAGCTTCTTCTTTTTTTGCTGAAGTATCAGCGGCTGCGGAAGACTCTGCCTTTGTCTCAGAAGTGCCGCCTGAACCTCCACAGGCAGTCAGAGATACTGCCATGGCTGCTGCCAACATAAGTGCTGCTGTTTTCTTTTTCATAATGATTCTCTCCTTTTAAAGTATATAATGAAGCCCTGCTTTTAAGCAAAGCCCATGTGAAGCTGGAAAAATCCCCTGCTTATGAAACAGGGATTTTTCCAGCCTGCTGCCTTTTATAAAACTGCCTATTTCTGTTCCTGGCGGATCAGTTCCCGGATGGCCCCTATGGCGGTGCGGATTGCCATATCCGTATCATGGACCACCGGATTTTCCAGGCCCAGCTTTTCCCGCTCCTGATTTGCAACAACCAGGAATACGGAACCGGCCCGTACATGAAGCGCTCCGGCCACGATAAATAATGCGGCTGATTCCATTTCGGATGCCAGACAGCCCATCCGTTTCCAGGCTTCCCATTTGTTCAAAAGCTCATAGCTTACAGGCATGCGCTCCGGGGAGTGCTGGCCGTAAAAAGCATCCTTGCACTGAACTACGCCTGTATGGAAAGCAAGGCCCAGTTCCTTTGCAGAAGCTGTCAGCGCATTTGTCACTGTAAGGTCAGCAACTGCCGGATATTCAATCGGAGCATACTCTCTGCTGGTTCCTTCCATACGGATGGCCCCGGTGGCAATTACGGCATCACCGCTTTTTACCTCCGGCTGCATCCCTCCGCAGGTGCCTACACGGATAAAGGTATCTGCTCCGCAGTTTACCAGCTCCTCCATGGCAATGGAAGCAGAGGGGCCGCCGATACCCGTAGAAGTAACGCTTACCTTTACTCCATCTAACGTACCAGTATAGGTCACATACTCCCGGTTGTCAGCCACTAATACCGGATCATCAAAATACTTCGCGATCTTTTCACAGCGTTTTGGATCTCCCGGCAGTATCACATACCGTCCGACCTCTCCTTTTCCCACCTGAATGTGATATTGTTTGTTAGGATCTTCTGAATACTTCACGTTCTGTTCCTCCCTGTACGTTTTTTAATTATTATAAACCAGCCGCGGCTGATTCCTAACTGTCAATTTCACTCATCTTTGCATCCGCCAGAGCTTTTAAGCGCTGGTACTGGCTGCTGTCCATAGTGATATTCCATCCTTTTTTTGTAATATATCCTTCTGATACCAGACTCTTGATCGCTCTGGTGATCGTCCGTTCTGAAAGGCCTGTCATCTCAGAAAAATCCTTTCGGCTGATATAGGCGCTGTATGTTCCATTTTCCTCATAGGATTTATATAATTTGATCAATACCTGATAAACCCGCTGATTTCCGGACAACAGCACATACAGCCGTTCTTTTCTTGCCTGCTCCAGAAGATAATTGACAATTTCCTTTGTTTCCATCTGAAATGCATTGCTGTCGCTTTTCAGCCATCGCTCATACTGGTCTCTTCCAATCCGCAGGAAAATACTTTTTTCCACTGCTGCAAGAGAGGTCTTATACCGCTCCATTCCGCCTAAAATTTCCATCACCCCAAAAAGTTCAATAGGATAAAACTGAAAGAAACCATATACGGCCTCCTGTACCCGGTAGTCAACCGCAGACACCTGTCCCTGTAACAGCACATAAACGCGTTCTGCCGGCTCTCCCTCATGGATAAAAACAGTCCCTGCCGGAACCTCGATCACCTGAAACTGTTCCAGCAGCCAACGGGGAGCGCCTGCAAAATACTGTTTCAGATAATCCACCTTTTCCGGATTCAGCTTTTCAATCTGCTTCTGAGTTTCTATATTCAGTTTCTTAATCTGCTTTTGTGTTTCCTTCATAAAGGATTCCCTTTTGTATATTTCTTCCATTTAACTTGTTTTCATCATATCACATTTTCACAAAGAATAAAAGGACATATGTCACTTTTCAAAAAGGAAAAAGAGTTTTTTTGATGTTTAGCACAAAAAACCACCATATTTTTTTGCGTATATGGTGGTTTTTACCTATAGCTATATAAAATTACTGTTTCTGCTTACTTTTCAGATTCTTCACTTCTTTTATATACCTCTTCCAGAGGAATCTTTGCGCCATTCTGCGTTATGGCGCTTACAAGGAAGATTGCTATAAAAGCCAGGGGCACGGAGATGATCGCACTCTGGACGCCGCCCGGAGAACGTAAGACCACATCCCAGATGATCGTCGTCACCGCTCCGGTGATGATGCCTGCCAGACCGCCTGCCTTGGTTGCTTTTTTATAAAACAGCGCACAGATCAGGGCCGGTGTAATGGTTGCTCCATACATGGTATAGGCATACATCTGAACGGAAAGGATATCCGGGAAATAAAAGCCCAGAACAAACGCCAGAAAAGCCACAAGGACAATGGAAATACGAAGCATATTCAGTTTCTGCTTATCATCCGCATCCTTTTTGATCAGGCGCACCCATACGTCATAAGTCAGGTTGGAAGCCGTCGACAGAAGATAGGAGTCACCCGTAGTAATAACAAAACTCATGCAGGCAGCCATTACGATACCGCCTAAAACCGTAGGAAGCTTCTGTGCTGCCAGCTGGAATAAAATGGTATCTGCAGAATCGTTGGTTGGATACAGAGGAATGGCACAGGTTACAAGACCGATAATCAGGGCACATACAACAACCTCTGCAATTACAAGGCCCACATTGGATTTGCGGGCGGTGCGGCTGTCTTTTGCGGAACTGAACCGCTGGATCATGTTCTGATCACCCAGCACCAAAAACAGCGTTGGCAGCACATAGCCCAGCACCTGAGCAATATTCATAGTTCCAAAGATGGAATTTTTCTCTGCGGGAACCTGAGCCAGTACGCCGCCAAAGCCACCGAAATCTCCGCTCAGATATAAAATGCCGAACATGAAGCCAAACACCATCATAAAAGCAGATAAAGCATCCGTATATGCCACGCTGACCATACCGCCGATCAGAGCCAGAAGCGCCATAAATATCACGCAGATCACAGTGGAGGTGATAAAATCAATGCCACTGGTAATCATAAAAATATTGCCGGCTGCCTTAAACTGGGAAGCTGTGGTTCCGATATACGCCAGAATAATGCAGATTGCAGCCAGATTTCTGGCAGCTGCTCCGTAGCGCAGCTCAAACAGCTCCGGAATAGTATATGTGGTACTTTTGCGGACTGCTCCTGAAATAAAATAAAGAACGATCATTCCGATCGGAGCTCCTGCAAACAGCAGGATACCAAACAGAGGTCCGTTTTTATAAACCAGGCCTGCGGAACCCGAAATACCGCCGCCGCCGCACCATGTAGCAAGCAGCGTTCCCACTAATACGATCATGGGAAGGCGTCTTCCCGCTACCGCAAAGTCATCTGAGCTTTTTACCATTTTTCTTTTTAAATAAAGACTCACTCCCACCATCAGGAGCAGATAGCCCACTACGAATAAAAACCGTACATCCATATCATTTTCCTCTCTTTTATCATACCTGTTCCATCTGCATTTTTATCCGAACATTATTCCTTATGGGCTGCATAAAGCTTCAGCAGCCGGATCAGGATCTCCACATTTTTCGCCATAGCCTGGATGGAAACAAACTCAAATCTGCCATGAGCATTTTCATAACCTGCTGTAATGTTGGGGCATGGAAGACCCATCTGGGAAATCCAGGAACCGTCTGTGCCGCCTCTCATTGCGATCTCAAAGGGCTCCACTCCGCATTCTTTCATAGCCTGCTTGCAGTAGTCGATCATAAACGGAACCTTTTTGATGACTTCCCGCATGCTGTAATAAATGCTGTCCCATTTAAGCTCCACGGTTCCCTCACCATAGCGCCGGTTCAGCTCCTCTATGCAGGATATAACATAGGCTTTTCTCTCCTCGTACCGATCCAGCTCATGATCCCGAACCAGACAGCGGATATAGGTCTTTTCAACAGTTCCTTCAAAAACAAAGGGATGAAAATACCCTTCCCTTCCTTCTGTAAACTGAGGCCGTTCCAGAGCCGGGAGCATAGCCATAAATTCTCCACCGATCTCCACTGCATTTTTCATAATGCCCTTGGCTGTTCCCGGATGAACACTCAGGCCATGGATAGTCAACTGAGCTTCCGCACCGTTGAAGGTTTCATACACCAGACCGCCCAGGGCGTCTCCGTCCATGGTATATGCAAGATCTGCCCCAAAACGCTCTACGCTGAAATTTTCCGTGCTGCGCGCGATCTCCTCATCCGGAGTAAAGCACAGCTTGATCGGACCGTGAGGAATTTCAGGATGGCGGCAGAAAAACTCTGCCATTGTCATAATCGATGCTACCGCAGCCTTATCATCTCCTCCTAAGAGCGTGGTTCCATCTGTAAAAACAAGATCTTCTCCCACATATTTTCTAAGTGTAGGATAGTCATCTTCCCTCATAAGGATATTCTGTTCTTTATTTAACATCACATCCCCACCTGGATACTTTTCAAAAACCCATGGCTTTACATCTGTGCCGTCTGCATCCGGAGAAGTATCCATGTGGGCTACAAAGCCAATAGACAAGCCTGTTCCATCCGGCATCGTAGACGGGATGGACGCATAAACCAGACCTTCTTCTGTCAGCTCTGCATCCGTTACTCCCAATGAAATCAGCTCATCTCTAAGCATCCGCCCCAGATTTTTCTGCTTCATCGTGCTGGGAGCTGTAGAGGAACCAGCCTGAGACTGGGTATCAACCTTTACATAGCGGATAAAACGTTCCTTCACCTGTTCATAAAATTCAGACATATATGAAATTCCCCTCCTTATTTTCATGTATAAGCATAATATTAAAGCTGATTCCTGTATTTGTCAATCAATTATTTATAACGTTAAAGGTTTAAATCAAATGAGAGGACGTGGATAACCACCAGATGCGCATCGAAAAAAGAGGCCACCAGACAGCGATCCGTCTGGTGGTCTACATCATGAATGCGTCTGTTTATTTTTCTTCTGTAAGACCTGCCATCATAGGACCTAACGTTTCTCTGGAAGCATCCTTCTGATCCACGATTCCCATGATCCTGCCTTCAAACATAACCATAATACGATCCGAAAGCTCAATCAGCTCATCCAGTTCCGTAGAAACCATAAGCACCGCTGTGCCTCGGTCTCTCTGTTCCATGATTTTAGACTGGATATACTTGGTTGCGCCAATATCCAGACCTCTGGAGGGGTGGACTGCCACAAGAAGCTTGGGCGTACGGTCTAACTCACGTCCTACCACAAATTTCTGCTGGTTTCCGCCAGAAAGATTAATCGCCTGCTCCTTGATCGTAGGTGTCTTTACCTTAAAAAGCTGACAGATCTTCTTACTGTGATCTGCGATCCATTTCCAGTTCAGGAATTTATGCAGAGAAAACAGCTTCTGATCATAGCTTACCAGGATCAGGTTTTCCTCTATGGACATAGCCCCTACCATACCGTATTTATGGCGGTCCTCCGGGATATGGGCCACATCCAGGTTTAATATCTGCTTTGGTGTATAGTTAGTCGTATCAGTATCACAGATCATAATCTTTCCCTCGGAAGGTTTTCTGAGTCCTGTAATACACTGGATCAGTTCTGACTGTCCGTTTCCGTCTACACCGCAGACGCCTAAAATCTCACCGCCCTGAAGTTCAAAGCTTACATCCTTTACCGCTGGAAGCCCCCTGTCATTTAAACAGGTCAGATGCTCTACCCGAAGGCGTTCTCCCGTATATTCCGGCGGTTTGCGCTCCGTTTTTAACTCTACCTGGTGGCCTACCATGAGATTTGCCAGTTCCTGTCGGTTATGTACTTCAGAGATCTCCACCGTAGCTGCCAGCTTGCCCTGGCGCAGAACCGTACAGCGGTCGCAGATTTTCATGATTTCATTCAGCTTATGGCTGATAAAGATAACGGTGTGGCCTTCACTTGTAAGCTTATTCATCATGTCAAACAGACCATCTACCTCGTCCGGCGTGAGAACAGCTGTAGGCTCGTCCAGGATCAGAAGCTTTGCATCGCGGTAAAGAGCCTTTAAAATCTCCAGTCGCTGCTGCTGGCCGACAGAAAGCTGCTCGACTCTCACCCAGGGATCGATTTCCATGTTATAGCGTTTTCCAAGCTCTGTAAAGCGTTCTGCCGCCGCTTTTAAATCCAGGACCTGTTTATTTTCCTTTAGGCCAAGAACCACATTTTCGATTACGGTCAGGGCCGGAATCAGCATAAAATGCTGATGCACCATTCCAATTCCCAGAGCAATGGCCTGTTTTGGATCATTGATCACAACCTTCTGCCCGTTAAACCAGATTTCGCCCTCATAGCTGTCGTACATACCGTACAGACAGTTCATAAGGGTTGATTTTCCGGCTCCGTTTTCACCCAAAAGAGCATGGACCTCGCCTTTTTTTACACTCAGATTCACATCTTCATTGGCAACTACCGAAGCAAAGCGCTTGGTAATGTGCTTCATTTCCAAAATATACTCTGACATCCTGTTTTCCCCCCCTATTCCTTTCTGTAAGCAACACCGCTGCAGGCCGGTTTATTGCTGCGCTTTGCAAACATACACAGTGCTACTATGGTGATGAAATAAGGAAGCATATTTAAGAACTGGTAATAGCTTCCGATGCCGGTTGTCAGCAGACGGTATTTTAACGCATCTGCCGCGCCAAACAGCAGCGCAGCCCAAAGTACCGTCTTGGGGGAATAATTTCCAAAGACACACACAGCCAGGGCCATAAAGCCTTTGCCGGAAACCATGCCCTCTGTAAAGGAAGAAAGCTGCCCCATGGAAACAAAAGAGCCTGCAAAGCCTGCCATCATACCGGAAAACAGAACGGCTCCATAGCGAATGCGGAATACATTGATGCCCACCGTATCGCAGGCCTTGGGATACTCTCCCACTGCCCTTACCTTAAGGCCGATATTGGTGCGCTGAAGGACAAACCAGCATATCGGTACACTTAAAAAAGCCAGATAAACCGGAAACGACCAGTTAAACAGCACTTCTCCCAAAATGGGAATCTTTGACAATCCGGGAATAGGAATCGCTTCATAGCCAGCTACCTTCTCACCATTTAACAGAAGCCTGTTTAATGTGATGGTAAAGCCGCCTGCGAAAATATTAAAGGCAGTTCCTACTACGATCTGATTGGAACGCAGGGTAATGGTAAAAAAAGCAAAGATCAGAGCCATAGCAAAGCCGCCTGCAATTGCTAAAAGAGCTCCCATGGCAGAGGAACCCGTAAGAGCCGCGCCAAGACAGCCCAAAAGAGCTCCTACCAGCATAATACCCTCTGTTCCGATATTTACGATACCGGCCCGCTCGCTGAAAACCAGTCCAAGAGCAGCCAGAAGAAGCGGTGTGGCAGTTCTTATATCCGCTGTCAGAAAGTTAGTAATAAAATCAGCCATGGTTTTCACCTCCTGTTACCCCGTGGGCTTTTTCTTTCTGTAACTTCCTGCCAAACCAGATAAACAGTTCCCGGCTGACAGCAAAGATAATGATCATACCCTGGATCATATAAATAGAAGCAGAAGGAACCTTTGCAAGCAGCTGCATCTTCACACCTCCTGCATTGAGGGCTCCGAACAGAATACCCGATACGATGATCCCCACCGGGCTGCAGCCGCCAAGAAGGGCCACTGCAACACCGCTGAAGCCAAAGTTATTGGAAAAGCCCTCTGTAAGGAAGTACTGCAGGCCGATAATATTGATAATACCGCCAAGACCCGCAAAGCCACCTGCCAAAAACATGGACAAGATAGAGTTGACGGGGATATTCATACCGGAATACCGGCCTGCGTTGGGATTCATGCCAATCACACGCATCTCATAGCCTCTGGTCGTCTTCCACATGAATACATAGTAAATGAGCACTGCGATCAAAGCAAAGATGATACCCAGATGAAGCCTGGTCTGAGGAAGAATGATCGGAAGCTTCACTGCATCTACAACGGAAGGCATACGGGGCGCAGCTCCCGGAGTTGCATCACGGAAAGGCGGATTTGTCACGCAGAAACTTACAAACTCCAGAGCAATATAATTGAGCATGATCGTGGTGATCAGCTCACTGGCTCCAAATTTCATCTTTAAAACCGCAACGATCAATCCCCACAAAGCACCGCCGATAAAGCCGCACAGAAGAACGAACAAGATATGGATCACTGGCGGAAGTCCATGGATATGGGAGCCGGCCAGAGAACCCAGAATCGCTCCGATATAAAGCTGCCCCTCCGCGCCCAGGTTTACCATACCGCAGCGCAGGGCAATAGCATAGCTGAGAGCAGTGAAAATAAGAGGGGTTGTCTGGATCAGGGTTTCTGCAATGGAGTTTTTGCTTCCAAATGCCCCCTTTAACAAGCTGGAATACGCTTTTCCTGCATCATAGCCCATAGCTGACAGTATGACCGCTCCCAGCACCAGCGCAACGACAATTGAGGCAAGCGGAAAGGTTAATTCCTTTAATTTTTTCACAATTTCTTTCTGCATATCTTTTTCCATCCTTTTGTTCAGGCACTTTTGACAAAAGGAGCTGCCAGAAACGTTCCTGACAGCTCCAATTCAATGACCATGGTTCAATTACTGAAGAGAAATCTCAACCTCTCCCTTTGCCATCTTGTCAATGGTTTCCTGAAGCCTTGTCTTTGCTTCATCGTTTACATCACCGAACCACTCGGTTGCATAAACAACACCCTTGTTTGCTCCATAAGTTTCTACCTCGGTTGGATTTAACTCACCCTTTGCATATGCGTCAAAGGTAGACTTAATTGCAATGGCAACATCCTTTACAATGATAATTTTAGTAGCAGTAGGAGCAGATGATTCCTGTCCAAGGCCGCAGCCAACCGCCATAACGCCTTTCTCCTCTCCTGCTTCCATGATGCCTACGCTGGCGTCATTTGCCATAGGAGAAATAACATCGGCTCCGCCCTCGATGATTGAGATGGCAGTTTCCTTTGCCTGGTTTACATCTGTAAAGCTTCCCGTGTTGATGCGGGTTGCTTCTACATTCAAGCCGTAGGTGGAATTGACATAGTCAACACCCTGCTGGAAACCGGAGGATCCCAGCTTAATGGGATTGATCTCCTGTCCGCCTACAAAGCCAACCTTTCCAGTCTCAGACAGGAGAGCTGCTGCAACACCCTGCAAAAAGCCCTGCTCTTCATCTGCGATGCGGACAGAAATAAAGTTGCCGTCTACGATGGTTCCGTTGATCTGCACAAAGGTTGTATCCGGGAAGTCCTTTGCAACAGGAGTACAGTAATCCTGATAGGAATTGGTGGTCAGATAAACCAGATTAAAGCCCTCGGAAGCGTATGTACGGGCTGCCTCAGCAGCATCTGTATCGCTGATGTTTTCCATATAAGCAATCTCTGCACCGGCTTCTTCAATGGATTTTAAGCCATTGTACTGGGTTTCATTCCAGTTTCCGTCATTGATCGCTCCTCCAAAGATAGCTGCAACCTTTAAGCCGGAAGTTTCCTTCGCCTCCCCGCCCTCAGCGGCCTTGCCGCCCTCTTCCTTCGCTGCCTCGGTAGATGCCGGAGCTGCTGCAGACTCCTCTGTTTTGCTGCCGCAAGCGGTCAGTGCTGTCATTGACATAGCTGCCGCAAGCATCAGTGCTGTTAATTTTTTCATAAATCTGTCCTCCTTTTTGTTTTTCCCCTCCTTTTTCGCAAGAAATGGGGATTTGAGAAACATCAATTACTTAACACCTCTATTATGGCAAATCTGGATAAAATTGTCAATATATTAACTCTTTTTTTATAAAAAAGAACGAAAAACACGAAAAATAAAGGAAATAAAGCGAAATGCAGAAATTAAAAAAGATCTCCAGAATTGCTTCCGAAGATCTTTTTATTTTTAATTGAGTAAGGAGAAATTAGTCCTCTACGCTTACGATCTCGCGCTTATTATAGCTTCCGCAAGCTTTACATACTCTATGAGGCATCATCAGGGCTCCGCACTTGCTGCACTTAACCAGATTTGGTGCGCTCATCTTCCAGTTTGCTCTACGGCTGTCTCTTCTTGCTTTAGAAGATTTATTCTTTGGACAAATAGACATGGTTTACACCTCCTTCAACTGTTTAAAAATATCCTGGATAACTGACATTCTCGGGTCCAGTGACTTGCCTGCGCAGTCACAAGTCCCACGGTTGAGATTTGTGCCACATCTATTGCAAATTCCCTTACAGTCTTCACTGCAGAGAACTCTCATAGGCAGGTTCAGGGTTAACTCATTACCAACCAGCTGGTCGACATCCAGATTATAACCTTTGATATAGAACTGCTCATCCAGATCTGCAATCCGGTCTTCACCGGTCTGCTTCATATCAACTTCCTGATCGATCACAAGATTAAAGGAAACCCTTACAGGTTCAAGGCATCTGGCGCAGACCATCGACAGCGTGAGCGCTGCCTCTCCGATCACGGTAAACACCTTATTACCCTCATTTGTAACAGTCAGCGTTACGGGTTCCTTTTCCACAATCTCATAGTCTCCGTCAGCAGCGTGAAATGAAGTCATCTCCAATGGGACTGTGTAAGTTCTGGACTTTCCCTCAACGGGAAACAGTTCTGATAAGTTGATCAGCATATCATACTCCTTGATATGCACCTTTGTTATTATACATAGGTGCATGGGGTTTGTCAACAAAATTTTGCCATATTTTTACCGAACTCTTTTTTACAGGCAAAAACCGCTGTCAAGCAGCTTTACTTTACAAGGCGAAGGGTCTCTCTTGCGATTGCCAGCTCCTCATTGGTTGGGATCAGCATTACCTTAACCTTAGAATCAGGAGCAGAAATAACGGTGCGCTTTCCTCTTACATCATTAGCAGCATCGTCGATCTTTACGCCCAGATAGCCCAGGTACTCGCAGACTTTCTTTCTGGTTGCCTTGTCATTCTCACCTACGCCGGCTGTAAAGGCAATGGCATCCACACCGTTCATGGCTGCAGTGTAAGCGCCTACATACTTAGCTACACGATATACGAATGCATCCAGAGCTACCTCTGCTAAATGGTTGCCCTCTTTTGCAGCATTCTCAATATCACGGAAGTCGCTGGAGATACCGTTTGTCATGCCCAGAACGCCGGACTTCTTATTTAATACATTGAGAACCTCGTTTACATCCATGTTCTCTTTATTTGCAATAAACTGTACCACAGCAGGGTCTACGTCACCGCTTCTGGTACCCATGATCAGGCCCTCAAGAGGAGTAAGTCCCATGCTGGTGTCCACGCACTTGCCGCCGATGGAAGCAGATACACTGGCGCCGTTTCCTAAATGGCATACGATCACCTTTGCATTCTCCGGATCCAGACCGCCGAACTTGATCGCCTCGCCGGATACGAACATGTGGCTGGTTCCGTGGAAGCCGTAGCGGCGGATGCTGTATTTCTCAAAATACTCATGAGGAATCGCATACATATAAGCTTTCTCAGGCATAGCCATACCAAAGGCAGTATCCCATACAGCTACGTTTGGCTTTCCGGGCATAGCCTCCTCGCAGGCCTCGATACCCATCAGGTTTGCAGGGTTGTGCAGAGGTCCAAGGTCGAAGCACTCGCGGATCACACGCTTTACGTCATCATTCACAACAACGGAATCGCTGTATACCATACCGCCGTGAAGTACGCGGTGGCCGATCGCAGAAATCTCATCTGTGTTTGTGATCACGCCATGGTCTGCATCCTGCAGAGCTTCCATAACAAGGCTGATCGCTACGGTATGATTTGGCATCGGCTGCTCAAGCACGAACTTGTCCTTGCCCTCTGGCTGGTGGGTCAGCTTGGATCCGTCAATACCGATACGCTCGCAAAGGCCCTTTGCGATTACGTTTTCATTTTCCATATCGATCAGCTGGTACTTTAAAGAGGAACTTCCGCAGTTGATAACTAAAATCTTCATGATAGATATTTTCTCCTTTTACATATTCTGACACTGTACGGCTGTAATTGCCACAACACCCACGATGTCGTCAGCAGAGCAGCCCCTGGACAGATCGTTTACAGGTCTGGCAATGCCCTGGCACATTGGGCCGTAAGCCTCTGCCTTGCCAAGTCTCTGAACCAGCTTGTAACCGATGTTGCCTGCATCCAGATCCGGGAATACCAGAACGTTTGCATGGCCTGCTACCTTGCTGTCAGGAGCCTTGGAAGCGCCGATCTCAGGAACGATCGCAGCATCCAGCTGAAGCTCGCCGTCTAAAGCAAGCTCAGGAGCCATCTCCTTTGCGATCCGTGTAGCTTCTACTACCTTGTCAACGTCAGCATGCTTTGCGCTTCCCTTGGAAGAATGGGACAGCATGGCAACCTTTGGCTCATGGCCCGTAAGCATCTTAAAGCTCTCTGCAGAGGAAACAGCGATCGCTGCCAGCTCTTCCGGATTCGGATTCTGGTTCAAACCGCAGTCAGCGAATACGAAGGTTCCGTTGTCGCCCAGATCACAGTTCGGCACTTCCATTAAGAAGAAAGCGGAAACCAGCTTGGTGCCGGGAGCTGTTTTAATAACCTGAAGGCAGGGTCTTAAAGTATTGGCGGTAGAATGGCAGGCGCCGGAAACCATTCCGTCGGCATCTCCGTTCTTGATCATCAGGCAGCCATAGTAAGCGTAATCGCTTAAGATAGTCTCCCTTGCCTTCTCAGGAGTCATCCCCTTTGCCTTTCTCAGCTCTACGAATAAATCAATATATTCCTGAGTCTTCTCATAGGTCTGAGGGTTTACGATAGTAGCGCCGGAAACATCCAGGCCCTCGCTGTGCTCGCCGATATCCTCAGGCGTACCGATGATGATCAGGTTAGCCAGTCCTTCCTTTAAAATCTTTTCAGCAGCTACCCATGTTCTGCGATCCATGGACTCCGGAAGAACGATGGTTTTTTTATCTGCTCTTGCTTTTTCTTTGATAATATCGATTACTGCCATAATCTTATTTACCCCTTTCCTTATGTTAAAGCATATAGTCTTATTATATACGCACCCGTAACCGGAAACAAGTCGATTTTCATAAATTTTTGCATTTTTTTGAATACCTGTACCGCAGAACACAAAAAGTCCCCGAAAATGAGTTTTTCTCTTCCGGGGGCTTTCACTGCCGATACGCCGCGGGGGCGGTCAGATTTTTTCGTAACGGTCTACATTTATCACAAAGATGGTTGCGCCGCCCACATCTACCGTCATGG
The DNA here is from genome assembly GCF_037890305.1 of Enterocloster sp. HCN-30185. NCBI lineage: Bacteria > Bacillati > Bacillota > Clostridia > Lachnospirales > Lachnospiraceae > Enterocloster > Enterocloster sp. HCN-30185. The sequence goes on along the minus strand of NZ_JBBKBT010000004.1, from coordinate 115,239 downwards.
GCATCGTTGCATAATTTACCATTGTCGTACCGGAGATATAGGGCATATTTACAGTCAGCTTCTGATGCTGTCCGCACTCCTGCTTAATGATGGAAATAACCTCTTCTACCTTATCGTCTTCTGCACCGATCATCAGTGTGGTATTTCCTTTTTTCAGGAAACCTCCGGTGGTAGACAGGCGGGTTACGCTGTAGCGGTGTTGTGTAAGCTGGCTTACCACATCATCCTCATTGTCATTGCGTACGATTGCATATATTAACTTCATAAGCCAAACCTCCTTTTTCGGTTTATTGAAGCTATTATATCACACAATTCTGAAAAATGGTGTAAAAATTTTTATTTTTACGGATTATTTTTATGAGTTGGCTGCCGGCTTTGTTCCCAGTGTAATGGACACTTCATGCTCTACGTATGCACCGTTTACCAGAGACTGTACCGTAAGAGTAATTTCATCCCCTCCCTCATAATAGGCCAGCATATCCTTCAGCTCCTCCATCGTGGTAATGGACTGGCCGTCAAATTTGGTAATGATATCCTTTTCCTTCAGATCCGAAGATGCTGCTGCACCTCCAGGAACAATCTTGTATACATATACGCCTACCGGCATGCCATAAGCCTGTGAGGTTCCTGCATCAATATTGGTTCCCTGAATGCCAAGGTAGCCCTGAGATGCTTCATCTACCGCTTCTCTTGTTTTCTTGGTCATCAGACCGTCTAAAATTTCCCGGGCGCTGGTAATAGGGATTGCAAAGCCCATACCTTCTACCTCTGTGGAAGCAGTTTTGGCTGCATTGATACCGATCACATTTCCCTGAAGGTCAATGAGGGCGCCGCCGCTGTTTCCGGGATTAATGGCCGCATCGGTCTGGATATAGGTATGGACAATGCCGTTTTCATCCGTGATCTGGCGGTCTAAGGCACTGACATAGCCTACGGTAACAGACTGGCCATACCCCAGAGCATTTCCGATAGCAATTACCTGCTGTCCTACTTTTGCATTATCCGAATCTCCCATAGTAGCAATCTGGATTTTGCTCATGGTATCGGAAGGAATATCTGAAAGTTTTACAGCGATGATCGCCAGATCCGTAGCTGAATCTGTACCCTTAATAGCGGCAGAAACGTCTTTGTTGTCTGAAAATGTAACTGTAAGATCGGTAGAACCGGCTACTACATGGTTATTGGTGGCAATAAGAAGCTCTGTGTCATTCTTTCCTACAATAATGCCGGAACCGCTGCTCTGTGTCTGGTACGCCTGTGTCCTTCCAAAGAAATCCCTCTGCTGGATGGTCATGGTATCTGTAATCGCTACAATAGACGGCATGGCCTTCTCCACAATCGCAGAAACATCCGTTACAGTGGAAACTGTGGTTGTGTTTCCGCTGCCCGGCATAGTATTTGGCGCCGTTTCCTGAGCCTCTGTTGCAGCCTGCGGCTGTTCCTGTACATCAGCCATGATCCCTGTCATATTCATCAGTCTGGAACCTGCATAGTTAACGCCTGTCATCACACCGCCGGATACCGTGCCAAACAGGACAGCTGCCGCAGTAATCCCTGCTGCCCTACGTATCATGCGCTTTCCAGAAGATGTTTTTTTCTTTTTTTCATATTTCCGGCTGTCCCCGGAAAAATCCCTGTCCTGTCGGAACTGGTTATTGTATGGGGTATTTTCCCTCCAGGATGCATTTTCACCGGAAGGATGGTTCTGCAGCGGTTCTGTTTCTCTGCTCCGGGACTCATCTGTGCTGCGTCCCTCCTCCAGCTTTTGGGGCGTAGTCCAGTTTACCTTTCTTTCCTCTCTTTCATCCTGATTCATCTGCTCTCTATCTTTTTCTTCGTACATAACGAATGCTCCTTTCGTACACTTCCTTTTGATGGTTCAATCATACGAAAGAGAATTGTTTGATTTGTGACGAAATTGTGGAAATTTTGTGTCCTTGTGTTTATGTTCCTGCCTGTTAAACTGCAGGCCGTTTTAAGTTTCCGGTTGATAATTTTGCAAAAACAGGTAATATAATAGTGAGAATACGGCAGTTCTGCCGCTAAAGGAGCAGCTTATGAATATAACCGGAATTATTGCAGAATATAACCCTTTTCACGGAGGACACTGTTTTCATATAGAAGAAGCAAAAAAAAAGACAAATGCCGATTACTGCATTGTCGTTATGAGCGGGGATTTTGTCCAGCGGGGAGAACCGGCTGTTTTTGATAAATACCTCCGAACAAAAATGGCTCTGATGGGAGGGGCAGATCTTGTGATTGAGCTGCCCTCCGTCTTTGCGGTCAGCAGCGCCGAAGACTTTGCCGCCTGCGGGGTAAATCTTTTAAGCCGGCTGGGAGCCGTAACCCATCTCTGCTTCGGAAGTGAGGATGGAAATCTGGAAGGAATCCAGGCCGCTGCAAAGATTTTATCCGATGAAAGCCCTGATTTTTCAGCCCGTCTGCGGGAAGGATTAAAGCTGGGCTTAAGCTGGCCCCAGGCAAGAAACAGAGCCCTTCTTTCCATGGACATATGTTCCTGTTTCAAGGAGGATTCATTAAGCCGCCTTCTGGGATCTCCAAACAATCTTCTGGGAATTGAATACTGCAAAGCCATTTTCCGTTGCCGCAGCACCATCCGTCCTGTAACCATCCAGAGAAAGGGACAGGGATATCACGATAAAACGCTGGAATCGGGACAGGCATCCGCATCTGCGATCCGAAAAAGCCTTCTTGCATCTCAGCCGGAAAAAAAAGCCCGGTCTCACGAAGATTGTGTTTCCTGGGAGCCTCCCATTTCTTTATCGTCCCACATTCCTCCCCACATTCTCCCGCTTTATTCCCAAGGAAGGATTCTTGGGCCTGAAGACTGCGCAGGGCTTCTAAACTACCGCCTTCTTTCCCTGTTCCATAAGGGGGAGGATCTGACTGCGTTTTCAGATGTATCTAAGGAACTGGCTGACCGGCTCACCGGACAGCTGCTGCAGTATGAGGGCTGGGAAGGAAGGATCCGCCAGTTAAAAACAAAGCAGTATACCTATACGCGGATCAGCCGCTCTCTGACCCATATTCTTCTGGAAATCACAGATGCGCAGGTATTAAAGGCCAAGGAACTGGGCTATTCCCCCTATGCCAGGATCCTGGGCTTTAAAAAAGAGGCAGGATCTCTTTTGTCTCTTTTAAAGAAACAGTCTGAGATCCCGCTTATTACAAAAACTGCAAATGCCTCACAAATCCTTACTGAGGAAGCCATGACGCTTTTTAAGCAGGATCTGTTTGCCTCCCATGTACGCCAGAGTATGGAAGCAGCAAAGTATGGACAGACCGGGCGAAACGAATTTAATCAGCCCATCTGCATTATATAGCCGGTCAGTCCTGTTCTTCTTTCCGGCATCATTCATCTGTTCCTGCACGTTCTCCTGTTCCAAGTTCCGGCGCAAGAAGCCGTACGATCGCCGGATCTGCCTGGAGAAATTCCAGAAGCTTTCTAAGTTCTGTGCCGGTCTTCTCCCGTGCCTTTTTGAAAGCAGCGTCATTTCCCTGGCGGACTGCCCGAATGAGGATGTTTTTGGGAGTGTGTTCCATGTCGATAAATTCCAAAATCTGGGTACGATAGCCCCGGTACTCCAGTACCTGAGCCCGGATGGCATCCGTATACAGGGCAGCCATACGCTCTTTGATCAGGCCATAGCCAAATACCGGCTTCATTAACGGATTTTCAATCTGGCGGTTTAACTCATGCTGGCAGCAGGGAACAGACAAAATCACCTTTGCTCCCCATCCCACAGCCTTTTCCATGGCGTAGTCCGTAGCCAGATCACAGGCATGAAGGGTTACAACCATATCCACCCGATCTACGCCTTCGTAGGAAGCAATATCCCCGCAGCAGAAGCTTAAGCGGTCATAACCATAGGATTTTGCCAGAGTATCACAGCGGCAGATCACATCTTCCTTTAAGTCAAGGCCGATGATCCGGATCGGATACCCCCTTAGCTCCTTCAGATAATAATACATAGCAAAGGTCAGATAGGACTTTCCGCAGCCAAAATCCAGGATCACAGACTCTCTCGCAGGATCCAGATTCGGGAGAATATCTTCGATAAATTCCAGGAACCGGTTGATCTGGCGGTATTTATCATAACGGCTGCGGACAACCTTTCCTTCTGCCGTCATAACCCCCAGATCCACTAAAAAAGGAACCGGGATTCCCTCTTCCAGAATATAACGCTTTTTGCGGTTGTGCTCCAAAAGGCGCAGCCCGTTTTCCTGTCCGTCAAAGCGCGGACGGATTTTTTCGGAACCGGCAGCCTCTGTCCGTTCCTTCCTTCGGATTTTTACGGTTATTTTTCCCTTTTTGCTTACCAGAACCACTCCGGTCCCATGAATGCCGCTCATCTCTGCCTGTCTGAAATTCTTATTAAGCATCTGGCAGACATAGGCGACCGCCTCTTCTTTCGTCAGGTTTCGGTGAAAGGCCTGTTTTCCTATCTGTTCCTCTGCCTGAAATACCAGCTCCCCCTTTAAAAGCAGGGGACGGATCCGGCTGCGGCTGCACCCGGAAGGCTCTGTGGGATGGCTTAAAAGCAGCCGCTCCAGCCCCTCATCTAAAAACAGCTCCAGCCCTTCTTCCAGCTTTTTGCGTTCATTCTGATCCATGGGAACACTCCTTTTTATTTCAGTCTGTTTCAGCCTTCCTTCCAGTTTTTTCTCAAAAGCTCCGGACAGGCCTCCAGATGGGCATAGTCATTAAAGCGTTCCAGTGTAAAACGCCTGTGGCCTCTGTCCCATTTTAACTGTGTGATACTTGTATTTTCCAGATCCTTTCCAAGAAGCCTCCATTTTTCCAGAGGCATCCCCAGATACCAGGCTGCCATGGTTCGGATCACTCCGCCGTGAGTCACCACGGCAATCCTCTCATGACCACTCTCTGCAAGCCGTTCCAAAACCGGGCCTGCCCTGCGGATCACATCTGCCGCACATTCTCCGCCCGGATAGGGCAGATCCTCTGTCATGGCAGCCTGACGCTCTTTAAATTCCCGGAAGCGGACTGCGATCTCTTCATCTAGAAGCCCCTCCATTTCCCCAAAAGAAATCTCTCCAAGCTCCGGACAGACCTGATGAGGCAGGAGTAAAAAACGGTTTATCTCCTCAGCCGTCTGTACCGCCCGGATCAGGCTGCTGGAATAAAGAACCTCAATTCCCCAGTCTGCAAGCCTATGGCCAAGAAGGGCAGCCTGACGGCGGCCCTCCGGGGAAAGATCCACATTTACATTACAGAGCCTGCTGCTCTGGCGGCCATGACGTATAAGATACAGCTCCATAAACCGGCCTCTTAATTCTTAAAGCTGTGGATAGGAGCAGGAATCCGTCCGCCTCTTGTCACAAACTTCTCGCAGGAAAATGTATTAACGGGAATAATCGGAGCATATCCTAAAAGTCCGCCAAATTCCGCCGTATCTCCTACCTTTTTTCCGATCACAGGGATCAGGCGTACTGCGGTTGTTTTCTGGTTTACCATACCAATGGCAGCCTCATCCGCAATGATGCCGGCAATGGTAGAAGCTGGTGTGTCACCGGGAATGGCGATCATATCGAGGCCTACTGAGCAGACGCAGGTCATGGCCTCCAGCTTCTCAATGGTAAGGGCGCCAAGGCTTACAGCATCGATCATGCCCTGATCCTCACTGACCGGGATAAATGCACCGCTTAAACCGCCTACATAAGAGGACGCCATAACGCCGCCCTTCTTTACCTGATCGTTTAACATGGCAAGAGCCGCTGTGGTGCCGGGAGCGCCTACCCGTTCTAAGCCGATCTCCTCCAGAATTTCTGCCACGCTGTCGCCTACCGCAGGAGTAGGGGCCAGAGAAAGGTCAATGATGCCAAAGGGAATACCCAGACGTCTGGAAGCTTCCTGGGCTACCAACTGGCCTACGCGGGTGATCTTAAAGGCCGTCTTTTTGATGGTTTCACAGAGCACCTCAAAATTAGCACCTCTCACCCTTTCCAGAGCCACCTTCACAACGCCCGGGCCGCTGACACCTACATTGATAATGGCGTCAGCCTCTGTAACGCCGTGGAATGCACCTGCCATAAATGGATTATCGTCGGGAGCATTGCAGAATACCACCAGCTTGGCACAGCCTAAGGAGTCATTCTCCTTTGTTGCCTCAGCCGTTTCCGTCACAATCCGTCCCATAAGCTCTACCGCGTCCATATTCAGGCCTGTCTTTGTAGAACCCACGTTGACAGAGCTGCAGATCCGTTCGGTCTGAGCCAGGGCCTGGGGGATAGAAAGGATCAGATTCTTATCTGCTGTGGTCATGCCCTTGCTTACCAGTGCAGAATAGCCTCCGATAAAGTTTACTCCCACTTCCTTTGCCGCCCGGTCAAGAGTCTTTGCAATAGTCACAAAATCCTCCGGCCTTTTGCAGGCTGCACCGCCCACCAGCGCAATAGGGGTAACGGAAATACGCTTATTCACGATGGGAATCCCGAAATCGCGCTCAATATCCTTTCCGGTGGAAACCAGATTCTTTGCCAGAGTGGTGATTTTTGTGTAAATTTTTTCATTCAGAGCATCCAGATCACTGTCCGCACAGTCTAAAAGGCTGATACCCATGGTAATCGTGCGGACATCCAGTTTTTCATGCTCAATCATGTTGTTTGTTTCATTTACTTCATAAATATTTATCATAGCCCGTCTGTTCCTTCCCTTTTTTGCGCTTATCAGATTCTGTGCATCTTTGTGAAGATTTCTTCTCTCTGGATCTTAACAGAAACGCCGATTCCCTCTCCCAGCTTTTCAAGCTCCTCTGCCGCCTGTCCGAAGGAACTGTCCAGAGCACTGATGTCCACGATCATCATCATGTTGAAATATCCCTGTACAATGGTCTGGGAAATGTCCAGAATATTGATGCGGTGCTCTGCCAGATAGGTACATACCTTTGCAATAATTCCTACTGTGTCTTTTCCAACTACTGTAATGATTGCTTTGCTCATGCTCATTCTCCTCTTTCATTGTAATGGCTATATTATATATTAAGCTTGCTAATAATAGCAAGAATAATTATAAATAAACAATATCGCTCATCCTGTCTCTAGATGCTACGGAGATAGAAAAATCAGATGCTCCGTAGGGGCAGTCGCCCTCATCAATTTCCAGGCGAACCGTTTCATAAGCCAGCTCCGGATAATTGTTTTCCTTGCTCAGATGGCCTAAAAAGATCTTTTTTAAATGGTCATGGAGGATCCGGTTTAAAAGACGTCCTGCGTTTTCGTTGGACAGATGGCCGTGATCTCCCAGAATCCTGCGTTTTAAAGGATAAGGATAGGGGCCTGTCTCCAGCATCCGGACATCATGATTAGATTCTAAAAGCACTGCGTCAAGGCCCTTAAGGTTCTCTACAATGTATTCATCAAAATGGCCCATGTCCGTGGCCACGGCTACGCATTTTTTCTGATGCTCTACCCGGTATGCAACCGGATCTGCTGCATCATGATCAATTTTAAAGGGATGTATCTTAAGATCTCCCACCATAAAATCCACATCAGGATCAACGGGCTTTAAAAGCTGTCTGTCAAAATTTCCCAGGCTGCTGCAGGAGGCGATTCCCGCCAGAGTCTTTCGCGTACCGTAAATGGGCAGATGATACTTTCTGGAAATCACCCCAAGCCCCCGGATATGATCCGAATGTTCATGGGTGATCAGAATCCCTGCCATATCGCCTCCTGCCAGCCCAAGCTCATTTAACCCTGCCATGATGCGTTTATTGCTGATTCCGGCATCTACCAGGATATGAGTCTGATCGGAGCCGATATAAATACAGTTTCCGCTGCTTCCGCTTGCTATGCTTACCATTCTCATGTATCTATTCCTTCCCGTCCGTGCAGCAGCTCCCTTACCTGCGCGGCTGTACATTCCTGACTGTGGTTGTTATCGATCACCGCATCTGCCAGAGCACGAAACTCTTCATCCGAAGCCTGGCTTTCCATAATTGCCATCGACTTTTCCAAAGAATAGCCCCGGCTTTCCATCAGGCGGGATATACGGTTTTCTTCTGATGTATAAAGATACCACATTTCATCGCACTTGTCACGAAATTCTTTTGAAGGAAGGGCTGTTTCTATGACAACCCTCTCACTGCCGCAGGAATATGCCTCCGTAAGGACCGCGTTCCAGGTCAGCGGATGTGTGATCGCATTTACCTGTTTTCGTTTTTGTGGATCCTTAAAGATCTGCTCTGCCAGTCGGGCCCGGTCAATCCTGCCGTCGGGTCTTAAAATGTCCCGGCCAAAAAGAGCAGATATCTCTTCAAATGCTGCCTCCCCCGGCTCCAAAAGCCTCCTGGCCGTAAGATCGGTCTGAATCACATAAAAACCGTAGTGATCTTTCAAAAGGGTAAGAACCGTGCTCTTTCCCGCCCCCACACCTCCGATCAGGCCAAGGATAAATGTCTGTTTTTCTGCCATCGTCTGTCCTCCTGAATGTTCTATTTGGCATCAAACCAGGAGGCTCCTGTCTGGGCTTCCACCTCCAGAGCGACCTGTAAGCTGGCCGCATGCTTCATGCGGTCTGTCAGAAGATTTTTCACCTCTTCCTCTTCCTCTAACGGAGCTTCGATCAAAAGTTCATCGTGGATCTGCAGGACAATCCGGGAACGCAGCCCTCTTTTCCTTAACTCCCGATCCACATCGATCATGGCAATCTTCATAATATCCGCCGCGGAACCCTGGATGGGGGAATTCATAGCCACACGCTCTCCAAACTGACGCTGCATGAAATTGGATGACTTAAACTCAGGGATGGGCCTGCGCCGTCCGTAAAGGGTAGTCACATAGCCCTGCTCCTTTCCCTGCTTTACCAGACCGTCCAAAAAGGCCTTTACTCCGGGATAGGATTCAAAATATCGTTCAATATACTCCTTTGCTTCCTTTCGGGAGATGCTTAAGTCCTCGCTGAGTCCAAAGGCACTGATGCCGTAAACAATGCCGAAGTTGACCGCCTTGGCGTTGCGCCGCTGAAGAGGCGTCACCTTATCCAGAGGCACATGGAATACCTGGGAAGCCGTAGCTGCGTGGATATCCCTGGATTCTCTGTAAGCCTCGATCAGCCCTGCATCCCCGGACATATGGGCCAGGATACGAAGCTCGATCTGAGAATAATCCGCATCAATAAAAATACAGCCTTCCTTTGGCACAAATACCCGGCGTATCTCCCGTCCGAGTTCCATACGGACGGGTATATTCTGAAGATTGGGTTCTGTACTGCTGATGCGGCCTGTAGCTGTAATGGTCTGGTTAAATTTGCCGTGGATGCGGCCGTCCTCTCTGATAAATCCGGCCAGACCCTCCGCGTAGGTGGAATTTAACTTGGCAAGCTGGCGGTAATCCAGGATTTTCTGCACCACCGGATGGTCTGCCGCCAGCTTTTCCAGCACATCTGCCGCCGTAGAATAGCCCGTCTTTGTCTTTTTTCCACCCGGAAGCTTCATTTCACCAAAGAGAATCTCTCCCAGCTGCTTAGGGGAATTGATATTAAATTCTCTTCCCGTATCCTCATATATTTCTTTTTCCAGACGGGCAATCCCAACCTTTAGCTTGTCTCCGTATTCCTTTAATTTTTCTCTCTGAACCTGTATGCCTTCCTTCTCCATATGATACAGACTGTAAATCAGCGGCATTTCAATCTCTGTGTACAGTGTATACATTTCTTCATCCAAAAGGCGTTTTTTCAAAATCCCTGCGGATTTCCATACCGCATAGGCCATATAGCAGGCACAGTCCGCCGCCTTTTCCTCTTCCTGAACCAGCAGATCACCGATCTGGCCTTTTCCAAGAAGATCCGTCCGGGAAGGCAGGTCTTCTGAAAGGTAATCCTTTGCAAGGGTATCATAATCGTAGGTATCTTTTAAGGGATTTAAAAGATAGCCCGCCACTCCCGCATCATAAACAGGTGCTGAATCTTCCAGTTCCAGCACAGGAAGCATAGCCTTTAAATCCAGAACCCACACCGGATGAGAACCGCCGCAGATTTTTTTTGCCTCCCGGATCAGATCCTTACTGCTTATCTCTTTCCCGGTACGGATACAGTAAATCTCCTTCTCTCCCAGACAAAGCCCCATACCTGCCGCTGCAAAAACCTCGCTTTCTTCTGTTTCATCCGGCTTAAGGCCGCCTGCATCATCGAAAGAAAAGGAAAGCTGTTCTTCTCCTGCACTGCCTTCTTCCTCAGGAAGCACTGCAGAGGCAAAAATCAGCTGCATTCCTGTTACAGCTGCATTCCGGGCCTTTTTTAAGACCGCCTCTGCCTCCTTCCTTCCGGTAATAACCTGAAACTGTTCTTTGATTTCCAGAGGATTTTCCCCTGCCGCATCCGGAGAAAAACGGCTTAAAATGGACTTAAAGCCCATACGCTTCATAAACCGGAACGCCTGAGGGGTGTACAGATTCTCCACCTTTGCATCCTCATAAGAAAATTCCACCGGACAGCGGGTGCAGATAGTGGCAAGCTCCTTGCTCATCTGTGCTAAATCATAATGTTCTCCCAGGGCCTTCTGTGCTCTGGGCGGACGGATCTCCTCCAGATGGGCATAGGCATTTTCAATGGAACCGTAAGACACGATCAAACTGGTCGCCGTCTTTTCTCCAATAGAAGGAACTCCCGGTATATTATCAGAGGAATCGCCCATAAGGGCCTTTACATCAATAAATTCTTCCGGGGAAACCTGATACTCCCGCTTTACATCTTCCGGATAATAATCATGGATCTCTGTCGTTCCCCGGCTGGTTTTGGGAATACGGATCTTAATATGGCTGTCTGCCAGCTGTAAGAGATCCCGGTCTCCCGAAACAACCGATACCTCAGCGCCCTTCTCCTGGCACCGCTTTGCCACGGTTCCCAGAATATCGTCGGCCTCATAGCCGGCCAGAGTCAGGATCGGGATTTCCATGGCGGTCAGTGCTTCTTTTATAAGAGGCACCTGCTCTCTTAACTCTTCGGGCATAGGCTTTCGGGTCCCCTTGTATGCATCAAACATTTTGTGGCGGAAGGTAGGCTCCGGCAGGTCAAAGGCCACTGCCAGATGATCCGCCTTCTCCTCCTCTAAAATCTTCAGCATAATATTTAAAAAGCCGTATACCGCATTGGTGTGCAGCCCCTCTGCATTGGTCAGATCCGGTACTCCGTAAAAGGCACGGTTTAATATACTGTGTCCGTCGATCAGTACAAGTTTGTCCATATTTTTTTAATTCCTCCTATTCTAAACGCCAAAGAATCCCCAGATGCGCAGCTGCAGGATCAGAACCAGAAGCACCGACCAGAAGCATAATGTGTTCACTGCATAAACCGCCGTGCGCAGAATATCCAGTGAGTGAATTCTCTGCCTGGACAGCTCCAGGGCTGTTTCCAGAGCGCCCTTTATATTGTACGTTCCGCTTCCCTCATCTAACTGCCTGATCCCCACATCTACGGTAAAATAGATCTCCAGCTCCTCCCTACACTCCGGGCAGTGATCGATATGCTTTAAAAAGCCTTCCAGCTCCTGATCGGTAATACTTCCATTGATATAGGGCATCACAAGACGCTCCGCTTCCTCACAGGTCATATAAATGGCACCTCCTTTGGGCCGCTGTGAATGTAAATCCATGCTTTATATCATACAATAAAAAAATATGGTTTTCAACCAAAGTCCCCTGCTGCATTTCCAAAAATCCATTCCTGAAAAACAAAAAAGCCTCAAAAGCTGTATTTTCAAGCTTTTAAGACTTTTCATCCTGCCGGCGGCGGGACTTGAACCCGCACGCGGTTACCCGCAACAGATTTTGAGTCTGCATCGTCTGCCATTCCGACACGCCGGCATTGTTTCACAACGGTTGTTATTTTACCATAAACGTCAGATTTTGGCAAGTGCTTTTCTGTTTATTTTTTCTTGTCCCCTGTGCATGCCGCTTCCAGAACAGATGTTTGCGCCTGATTTTTATATTCCTCCACGATCCCGGCCCTGTTTCGTCCGATCACGTTGCTTAACTCCTTTTCTGTAATCATCCCTTTAAAATACATTTTCACCACATCCATGGGACTGGTCCCGACCCTGGCGATCAGTTCAAGGTATGTCATGGCCTTTTTCCTCCTTCTTGCCCCCACTTTCTTTACACGCTCTAATACTATATGCATCAGCCATGAAAAATATGACTGTTTTTTCCTTTCCTTCACGAATTTGTAAGTTTTTCTTCAAACCCTGTCCATGAGTTTCAGGTATAATTATTTTATTACAAATGAAAAAGGAGGACCCTATGGATAAAAGCAAGAAAATAATGATCGGAGCAATCGGCACTGTGGTAGTGGCCGGAGGTGTGATAATCGGACTGATCCTGGGACGTACGCCGCCAAAAGCAGATCTTTCTACCATTCATACAGAAGCATCAACGGAAGCTCCCGCAGAAAACAAACCGCAGGAAACAAAAGCACCTGAAACAGAACCATCAAAGGCACCTGAAGAATCGGTAACCGCCATCTCTGCAAAGGTGATGACCTATACCTCCGGAAAGGTATCCATTGAATATCCGGCGATTGAGCAGATGGAGGATGAGGAAAAGCAGAGCCGGATCAATGAACATTTAAAGGCAAATGCCCTTTCCATTCTGGATGCTTATGAGATCAATGAAAGTGCAGATACCCTTTCTGTTTCCTGCGAAATCATATCCGCCGATCCCAAGCGTCTCACCGCTGTATATACCGGAGAACTGAGCATCGAAGGCGGCGCTCATCCCAGCCGCATTTTTTACACCAATACACTGAATCTGAACCAGATGAAGGATATGGGACTGAATGACTTCACAGACGCCTATACCATGGCAGGCTATGTGCTAAGTGAAGACGTACGTTTTCCAAAGCTGAATGCCGAGGAAACAAGCGCTGCCTTGGAATACCGGAGCACACAGTCTATGGAAGCATTGACCGCTGTTTTTGAAAATGCAGATTTCCCGCTTTCCGGGAAAGAAACCTGGCCGGAATCCTTCAGCTATGAAAAACAGGGCCGGATTTACTTCTCTCTTCCCGTCCCCCATGCTCTGGGAGACTATGTGATCGTAGAATTTGATCCGGCCACCAAATAAGCGTTAAACGATAATTCCTTGAGTTTTCCATTGCACCCCGGCCTTTTATCCAGTATAATGAATGTACGTTAAAAAATATACAAAGGAGCACTGCTTTTATGGAACAGATAATGGTTTTTAATCATCCGCTGATTCAGCACAAAATTTCAATCCTGCGCAACAAGAGTACCGGAACGAATGAATTCCGCGCCCTGATCGAAGAGATTGCCATGCTTATGGGATACGAGGCTTTAAGAGATCTTCCTTTAGAGGATGTTGAGGTAGAGACACCTTTAGAGACCTGCATGACGCCTATGATCGCCGGACGCAAGCTGGCTGTAGTTCCCATCCTGCGCGCTGGCCTTGGCATGGTAAACGGCATTCTGGCTCTGGTTCCCAGCGCAAAGATCGGCCATATCGGCCTTTACCGCGACGAGGTAACCCATGAGCCTCATGAGTATTACTGCAAGCTTCCAAGCCCCATTGAGGAGCGCACCATCATTGTCACCGATCCCATGCTGGCAACCGGAGGCTCCGCCGTGTCTGCTGTTGATTTCATCAAACAGCATGGCGGGAAAAAAATCAAATTTATGGCGATCATCGCTGCTCCCGAGGGCTTAGAGCGCCTTCACAAGGCACATCCGGATATCCAGATCTATGTAGGCCATCTGGACCGCTGCCTGAATGAAGATGCCTATATCTGTCCGGGTCTGGGCGATGCAGGCGACCGTATTTTCGGCACAAAATAATCCCGTTCCCATCATAAAAAACCTCCTCTCTTTCACAGGTTTTCCCGGATTGAGAGGAGGTCTTTTTATGCGCATCATGCGTTAAATCTTATCTTCTATTTACTTTACTACCTTTACAGTGCTGCTGGAAGCTGCTGTGCTCTTCTTTGCTCTGGTTCTCTTTGGCTTTGGAGCAGGCTCTTCTGCCTCTGCCTTAACGGCTTCAGCTTCTGCATCTCTGTTTTCCTTTACGATCACATTTTCCTGATTCTTGTAAATGGAATTTGCCGCTACACAGCCTCTTACACTGGAAAGAGGATATACAACGCTGTTTTTTCCGATTACGGTACCCGGATTTAATACGCTGTTGCAGCCAACTTCAACACAGTCTCCTAAGATTGCGCCGAATTTCTTAAATCCAGTCGTCACATCGCCGTCCTCTGCGTGAACCTTTACCAGGCTCTTGTCAGACTTTACATTAGAGGTCACTGCGCCTGCGCCCATATGTGCCTTGTAGCCCAGGATGGAATCGCCTACATAGTTGAAGTGAGGTACCTGAACCTCGTCAAACAGCAGGGCATTCTTTAACTCACAGGAGTTTCCTACTACAGCCTTTTCACCGATGATTACATTGCCTCTTAAAAATGCGTTGTGGCGCACATTGGCTCCCGCACATATGATCATAGGGCCTGTCATCATAATCGTAGGCGCAACCTTTGCAGTTTTATGGATCCAGATATCTTTACCGATCTTCCGATACTCATTTTCAGGAAGAAGGGGTCCCAAAGAACGGATGAAATCGCCGATCTCCGGCAGTACCTCCCATGGATATGCGTGATTGTCAAAGATCCTTTCTGCAATGGTATGGCTCATGTCAAAAAGCTCTTTCATCTTCATTTCTTCCAATTTCATTGATCAGTTCTCCTTTTTTGTTTATAAAATACAGCAGCCGCGTCAAAAAGTCCTCTCAGATCGTACTGATTGTTCAGGCGGATCACATTGACGGTTCTTCCTGCTACAAAGCGTTCCAGCTTTTCCATATATTCGCCGGAGGTAATGAAACCCTCGGCTACATAGGTCAATCCCTTTTCCCAGCTGGCTGTAAGCTCCGGATTTAAAAGCTGGCGGATGGAATGATCCACCACATCATACACCATTTCCCCTAAAAGGGACGGCGTGATCACCTGTGTCTTTCCATTTAAAGAAAGATACTGGATACTCACCAGTTTTTTTAAAATCTCCGCGCGGGTGGCGCTGGTACCGATACCGCTTCCCTTGATCTGGGCCCGCAGCTCCTCATCCTCAATGAGCTGGCCCGCATTTTCCATCGCCAGGATCATAGAGCCTGAGGTATATCGCTTGGGAGGTGAGGTTTCCCCTTCCTTCACCCGCAGGTCCGCTACAGTAAGTATATCATTTTTTTTCAAATCTGCAAGCACCTGTAACAGTTCTGTTCTGTCAACTTTTGGGGATTCTGTATTATTTTTATCGGGATTCTCCTCTTTCTGGTCCTCAAAGGTCTCTTCAACCCCTGTTTTTTTTGCCAGATTCACATCCGCCACCTTCAAATATCCGGGCTCGGAAAGCACCTTAAATCCCGCAAAAAAATGCTCCTTTTTCCGCTCCAGCTCCAGGGTATACTTCTGGTAAACGGCAGGCGGATAAAAAATACTTAAAAAACGGCGGCAGATCACCTGATAGACCTTTTCCTGCAAGGGTGTAAGCTGTCTTAAGCTGCCCAGTCCCTGGCCCGTAGGAACGATCGCATAGTGGTCTGTGATCTGTTTGTCGTTGACATACCTGGTTTTTGCCAGGTTCTGCCAGCTGCTTCCCTGCAAAATCTCCTGAACAAAGGCACTCATGGGGCTGTAGCCGGAGAGTCCGCTTATGTTTTTTCGGATCTCTTTTGCTACCGCCGTGGATAAAACCCTGGCATCCGTACGGGGATAGGTAACCATCTTTTTTTCATACAGCTCCTGAACGACCTTCAGCGCTTCATCCGGGCTGATCTTAAACATTTTTGAGCAGTCATTCTGAAGCTCTGCCAGATTGTAAAGAAGCGGCGGATTTTTTGTTTCCTTTTTCTTTTCCTTTGAAACAACGGCAGCTGTAAGCGGTTCCCCTTCCTTTAGATATGCGATCAGTTCTCTGGCCCGTTCTTCCTCCTTAAAGCCGTTGTCCTTATAAAGGCAGGGCGTTCCAAAATATCTGGAACCTTCCACCGCCTTCCATTCAGCCTCCAGCGGAAGGGCTCGGCCATCCTTTGCCACTGCGTCAAAGGTTCCGATCACACGATAAAAGGGAGTCTTTACAAAGCTTCGTATCTCCCTCTCCCTGCGGACAACCATTCCCAGCACACAGGTCATCACACGACCTACGGAAAGAACCGTAAATTTGGTTCCCAGATAGTTTGACATGGCAGGACCGTACCGCAGGGTAAGCACCCGCGAGAAGTTGATCCCCATCAGGTAATCTTCCTTTGCGCGCAGATAGGCAGAAGCAGAAAGATTATCATATTCCGACTCATCCTTTGCTTCCCGGATTCCCCTGAGGATCTCCTCCTCTGTCTGGGAATCGATCCACACACGTTTCTGGCGCTTGTCTTTTACTCCTGCCATCTGAGCCACCAGACGGTAGATATATTCTCCTTCCCGCCCTGAGTCCGTGCAGACATAGATCGTATCCACATCCGGACGGTTTAAAAGCCCCTTTACCACTGCAAACTGCCTGGCTACGCCGGGAATAATCTCGTATTTGAATTCCTTCGGCAGAAACGGCAGGGTCTGCAGGCTCCAGCGTTTAAATTTCATGTCATAGGCATCCGGATAGCTCATCGTCACCAGATGGCCCACACACCAGGTTACAATGGCGTCCTCGGATTCAATATATCCGTCTCCCCGCCGTCCCCGGATCTTTAATGCATCTGCAAACTGCTGGGCTACACTGGGCTTTTCCGCGATGTACAATGATTTTGACATGCGATCCCTCATTTTCCTTTTAATATAAATGCCTGCATGCAGGCATATTTATTTAGTATACCATTAAATAGAAAATATAGCAATAATTGAGTAAAAATCTCATGTTAAATTCAACCATTCTTTGTGGTTTTGCAGTTTATGAGATAAAATCTCGCAATTATTTTTTATCCTTGATGTAATCCACACAAGTAAAAAGAGCTTTTTGTGAGTTTTTATCTCATCAAAAAGCCCTTTTCTATGTGAATTTTAATATCTGCCTTTTTATTCCGTTTCTGTATAGAACCTATAAACCGTCGTTGTATCGTACACCTCTCCTGCCTTTAAGATCGGGGACGGAAACTCAGGTTTATGACAGGCATCCGGGAAATGCTGGGTTTCAAAACAAAATGCATGGCGTCCCTCATAGCGGACACCGCCTTTTCCGGGAACCGGATCATTCAGGAAATTGGCTGTATAAAGCTGGATGCCGGGAAGATCCGTATACGTCTCCATCATACGTCCGCTCTTTGGATCCTTCGCTCTTGCTGCAAGAGATAAAATCCCCGGATCGTGATCTAATACCCAGTTATGGTCATAACCATGTCCCAGGATCAATGCTTCATATGGCTCATCAATATCACGGCCCAGAGGCTTCATTTCCGTAAAGTCCATAGGGGTTCCCTCTACTGGAAGAATCTCTCCGGTAGGAATGGATACCTCATCTGCAGGAGTAAACTTAGAAGCAGCCAGCCATACCTCCTGATCCATAACAGAACCGCCATCATGGCCCGCCAGATTAAAGTAGCAGTGGTTTGTAAAGTTGGCAATGGTATCTGCATCACAGATCATATGGTAATGGATCCGGATGCTGTCATCCTCTGTCAGCGTATAGCTTACCTGGATGGATGCGTTTCCCGGATATCCCTGATCTCCGTCCGGGCTCTTTAAAGAAAAAGTAAGGCAGCTTCCCTCGTCGGTTTCTGCGGCCTCACAGTCCCAAAGGCGTCTGTGATAGAGATCCGGAGCACTGTGAAGATTATTTGGCCCGTTGTTCGCTTCCAGCTTATAGTCCTTTCCGTCAATGGTAATCACTGCCCCCCCGATA
Source organism: Enterocloster sp. HCN-30185 (assembly GCF_037890305.1). NCBI lineage: Bacteria > Bacillati > Bacillota > Clostridia > Lachnospirales > Lachnospiraceae > Enterocloster > Enterocloster sp. HCN-30185. Next base: position 97,375 of record NZ_JBBKBT010000004.1, on the reverse strand, counting down.
CGGTTGGCGTTTCTTCCGATAATTGCGCCAAAATGAGGATTGTTGGACAGATACCCCTCCAGGTTATCATATCCCAGGATCACATCTGCCATTTTTCCCTTTTTATCCGGCACATTCATGGTCACCCAGGTTCCTCCAAGGGTGATAAAGTCTGCGCTGACTCCGTGATGATTCGTCAGCGTATACTTATAAACCGTTTCTCCGGACGGCATCACACCGAATGCCTGTTTTGTAATTGCCATAATTGCTATTTACCCCTTCCGTTTATGCAAAGCGCGTCCTTTGCTTATTTTTCCTTAATATATCCCTTTGCAGTCAGAAGCTCTGCGCAGAGAACGGCTCCGCCGGCAGCGCCGCGGACAGTATTATGGGAAAGTCCTACAAATTTATAATCGTAAACCGTATCCTCTCTCAAACGTCCCACAGAAATTCCCATTCCGTTTTCAAAGTCCACATCCAGGCTTACCTGAGGACGGTTATCCTCTTCCATATAACGGATAAACTGAGCAGGGGCACTTGGAAGCTTTAATTCCTGAGGAAGGCCCTTAAAGCTTTCCAGCTTTTCGATCAGTTCTTCCTTTGTAACCTTCTTTTTAAACTTTACAAACACAGCCGCTGTGTGGCCGTTTAATACAGGCACGCGGATGCACTGGCAGGTGATCACAGGAGACTGGGCCTTTACGATCACACCGTCTTCAATATGACCCCAGATACGCAGAGGCTCCTGCTCGCTCTTTTCTTCCTCTCCGCCGATATAGGGGATAATATTTCCTTCCATCTCCGGCCAGTCCTTAAAAGTCTTTCCGGCGCCGGAAATCGCCTGATATGTAGTAGCCACTACCTCATAAGGCTCAAATTCCTTCCAGGCAGTCAGTACGGGAGCATAGCTCTGAATGGAACAGTTGGGCTTAACGGCAATAAAGCCTCTGGTGGTGCCGAGACGCTTTTTCTGAAATTCGATCACATCAAAGTGCTCCGGATTTACCTCCGGGATTACCATGGGAACGTCCGGCGTCCAGCGGTGAGCGCTGTTGTTGGAAACCACAGGTGTCTCCGTTTTGGCATAAGCCTCCTCAATGGCACGGATCTCTTCCTTTGTCATATCCACTGCACTGAATACGAAATCAACGCCTGCAGCTACCTTTTCTACCTCGTTTACGTTCATTACGATCAGGTTCTTTACCGCCTCAGGCATAGGAGTTGTCATCTTCCAGCGGCCTCCTACAGCCTCTTCGTAAGTCTTTCCGGCAGATCTGGGGCTGGCAGCCACTGTCACTACCTCATACCATGGATGATTTTCCAGCAGGGCGATAAACCTCTGCCCTACCATACCTGTTGCGCCTAATATGCCCACTCTTAATTTTCTTTCCATGTCTCGCTCTCCTCGTCTTTCTTTTTCATAATCCTTCCACTGATGATATGGGAAGCCTCCCCTGTAGGATTATTTCCTATCCTATACCAAAGTAAAGAAAAATGCAACCAGAAATTCGTGTTTTGCGCACATTTGTATTTCTATGGCGTACTTTTTACTTCTTTGTGCCTTTCGCATCCCGCTTAGTGATCCGCATTCCGCTCAAATTGATCTCCCTGTCTTTATAGGTAATGGCATACGGCTCATCGCCCAGCAGATAAAGCTGCTCCAGCTCTTCATTTTTGGAAAGCTTTATGCCTCTGACACCTCTGGATGCCTTTTTAAGTACGGAAATGTCCTCCAACGGGAACCTCAGGAAATATCCCCCCGTGGTCTGAAGCACGACGGTAGCTGTCTGCTCCTCTACCAGTGCTACAGACAGAACTTCGTCCCCTTCCTGAAGCTTGGTAGCTGCCACCATGCGGTTATTAGTCTCAAACTCTTCTCCCGGCACCTGCTTTACCATAGCAAGCTTTGTGGCAAACACGAGCTTTCTTCCTTTCAGCTCCTGGGCGCAGGTAAGAAGACAGATCCGGTCTTCTCTTCCATCATATTTGCTCAAGTTTTCAATGGGCACACCCTTATCTCTCAGCTTTCCTGAGGGGATATCCAATGCCTTGATCTGATGCAGTGTTCCTGAGGCCGTAAACAGGCAGATCTTATCCGTATTCAGGCAGCGCTTTACATATACCTGCTCCGTATCCACCGTTTCCTGATTCCGTTCGTAAGTAGACTTATCCAAAAGCTTACAATAGCCGAAACGATCCATCACAAAAACAACCTCCTGAACCGGAACTGCATTCTCCACATAAACTGCTTCTGGGCCATCCTCGATCCGCGTCCGTCTTGGGACTGCAAATTCCTTCCGGATAGCTGCCAGATCGTCCTTGATCACCCGGTTCATCACCCCACGGCTGCCCAGGATCTTTTTGTAGCTTTCAATTCGTTTTAAGGTTTCCTTATGTTCCTTTTCCAGAGCCAGAATTTCCAGACCGATCAGCTTGTACAGCCGCATTTCCAAAATAGCAGACGCCTGGCGCTCTGTAAAGTGGAGCTTCTTTGCCTCCTCCTCAAATCCCGGCATCCGGAAATGGATATTGCTCACATCACCAGATATCAGACAGGCCTTCGCATCCTTTAAGCTTTTAGAACCTCTTAAAATTGCGATAATCAGGTCAATGCAGTCACAGGCGCTTATGAGGCCCTCCTGAATTTCCTTCTTTTCCAGTTCCTTTTCCAGAAGCACATTGTATTTACGCTCCGTATTCTGATACTGGAATTCCAAAAAATTGCGGAGAATCCCCTTTAAATTCAGCGTTTCCGGACGTCCGTCCGCAATAGCCAGCATATTGACTCCAAAGGTATCCTCAAGCTTTGTCTTCTTATACAAAATGTTCTTGATCCGGTCAATATCCGCGTCCTTTCTCAGCTCCAGTACGATACGGATCCCGTCCTTATTGGACTGATTGGAAATATCCACCACATCCGTAAGCTTTTTAGACTCTACCAGATCGGCTACGTCCACCAGAAACTTATTGATACCTGCTCCGATCATGGTATAGGGAATTTCCGTGATCACCAGCTTGTCCTTATCTGCCTTGCGCTTTCCAAGCTCCACCTCAAAACGGCCTCTGAGCTTTATTTTTCCCGTTCCGCTTTCATAGATCTCCGGAAGGTCGCTCTTATTTGCGATAATGCCTCCGGTGGGGAAATCCGGCCCCGGCATATGCTCCATCAGCTCTGCCGCAGTGATTGCGGGATTGTCAATATAGGCAGTTACCGCATCAATTACCTCTCCCAGATTGTGAGGGGGGATACTGGTGCTCATGCCCACCGCAATTCCCTCAGCTCCGTTTACCAGAAGGTTCGGCACCCGGACGGGAAGAACCTCCGGCTCCTTCTCCGTTTCATCATAATTGGGAACGAAATTTACGGTCTTATCCAAATCCTTTAAATAGACCTCCTGGGCAAATTTCTCCAGCCTTGCCTCCGTGTATCGCATAGCCGCCGCTCCATCACCCTCAATAGAGCCGAAATTGCCATGGCCGTCTACCAGAGCCATTCCCTTTTTAAATTCCTGGCTCATAACTACCAGCGTATCATAGATAGAACTGTCGCCGTGGGGATGGTATTTACCCATGGTATCGCCTACGATACGGGCGGATTTCCTGTGGGGCTTGTCGTAATCCAGGCGCAGCTGGCTCATATCATAGAGCACCCGGCGCTGAACGGGCTTTAAGCCGTCCCTGGCGTCGGGAATCGCTCTTGCAGTAATGACGCTCATGGAATAATTCATGTAGCTGCGCTGCATTTCCTCGCTGTATTCTGTCCGTAATATCTTTTCTGCCATTTTGTCCTCTCCTGTTATGCGTCGATCTCAGCCTCATCGGCGTGCTCATAGATAAACTGGCGGCGGGGGCCTACCTCGCTGCCCATCAGCATCTCCGTCACCTCAGAAGCCAGTCTTGCGTCCTCGATCTCAACCCGCTTTAATACCCGGCGTTCCGGATCCAGGGTCGTTTCCCAGAGCTGCTCCGCATCCATTTCACCAAGACCCTTATAGCGCTGCAGGGTAAAATCACCCTTGTGGGTCCTGCGGTAACGTTCCAGCTCCTTTTCATCATACAGATACTGCTCCTCCCCCTTTTTGGGGATTACCTTAAACAGAGGCGGCATGGCAATATACACATGGCCGTCATAGATCAGCTCCGGCATAAACCGGTATAAAAAGGTAAGAAGCAGCGTATCAATATGGCTTCCGTCCACATCCGCATCCGTCATGAGGATAATCTTGTCATAGCGCAGCTTCGTGATATCAAAATCATTTCCATAACCCTCTGAAAAGCCGCAGCCAAAGGAATTGATCATGGTCTTGATCTCCGCATTTGCCAGCACCTTATCCATAGAAGCCTTTTCTACATTTAAAATCTTTCCGCGGATAGGCAGAATGGCCTGATACTGCCGGTTTCTGGCTGTCTTTGCAGAGCCGCCGGCAGAATCTCCCTCTACGATAAAAATTTCACATTTGGAAGCGTCCCGGCTCTCGCAGTTTGCAAGCTTTCCGTTGCTGTCAAAAGAAAAACGGGATTTGGTCAGCATATTTGTCTTTGCCTTTTCCTCAGCCCTGCGGATCTTTGCAGACTTTTCCGCACAGCCGATCACTCCCTTTAAGACCTCCACATTCCGGTCAAAGTACAGCTGCAGCTCATCTCCCGCTACGGTAAATACTGCCTTGGTAGCGTCTGCGCTTGCCAGCTTTGTCTTGGTCTGTCCCTCAAAGATAGGGTCCGGATGCTTCACTGCGATCACAGCTGTCATACCGTTTCGGGTGTCCGCTCCCGTAAAGTTAGGATCTTTTTCCTTTAAAATACCAAGCTCTCTGGCATAAGAATTAATCATAGCAGTAAAACGGGTTTTAAAGCCTGCCAGATGGGTGCCGCCCTCCTGGGTGAAAATATTATTACAGAAGCCAAGGATATTCTCCTCGAAGGTATCTACAAACTGGATGGCTGCCTCAACCTCTACCCGGTCTACCTCTCCTTTAAAATAAATGGGCTCATGAACGGGAGTTTTTCCTGAATTTAATTCTTTCACATAAGAAATAATTCCCTCCGGCTCATGATAAGTAATGGCTTCCTCTTCTCCGCTCCGGTGATTCTCATAAAAAATCGTCAGATTGGGATTCAGATAGGCTGTCTCATGGAGACGGCTTTTCAGCCAGTCTGCCTTAAAGCGTGTCTTTTCAAAGATTTCTCCATCCGGAAGAAAATTAATCTGGGTGCCGCTTTCCCTGCTCTTTCCCACAACCGGAAGAAGGCCCTGCTCCAGCTCAACCACCGGACGGCCCTTCTCATAGGCATCATGATAGACCAGACCGCCCCGGCTGATCTTTACATCCATATATTCCGAAAGGGCATTTACCACAGAGGAGCCTACGCCGTGAAGACCGCCGCTGGTTTTATATGCCTCATTGTCAAACTTGCCGCCCGCATGAAGGGTGGAAAGAACGATTCTGGCTGCCGAAACGCCTTTCTGGTGCATTTCCACCGGAATCCCTCGTCCATTGTCCTTTACAGTGCAGGAACCGTCCTTTTCCAGTTTCACCCAGATCTTAGAGCAAAAGCCAGCCAGATGCTCGTCCACTGCATTATCTACAATCTCATAGATCAGATGGTTCAGTCCCTTGGTACCAACGCCGCCTATGTACATACCCGGCCGCTTGCGGACGGCCTCCAGGCCCTCTAAGACGGTAATACTGTCCGCATTATATTGTTCTGTTGCCATTCTTATCCTCCATATTCATGAAGCACGCCCCTTAAAAATTAAGGAGCGCGCCGGTTTGTCTCATAGTATTAAATCATATTTGAATGATTTTTTCAAGTTCATTGGGCCTCAAGCTTCTTTTCCAGCTCTTCTGCAAGGCGTTTCAGCTCCGGCCCCGGAGGATGCATATCAAAATCAAGGTGTGCTAAAAGCTCCCGGACGCGGTCCGGGCGGCCGCCGATCACAAGATCAAGATCCATAACAAGGCAGTCTCTTTCCTGTTTCTCTTTTTCACAGATATCCTTTTTGTACATAACATTTCCCTTCTGAAAAATTATTCTTTTATAAAAAGAATGGCCGGATCTATTCCTGATTATACCTCTGGCTGAATCCGGAAATAAAAACTTGTATTTTTAGAAAAAGTCTGCTAATATGGAACATCCGCGGCTAAAAATACAGGAGGATACGATTCAATGAAACAAACAATGAATGAAACAAAACCAAGCGGCTGGCAGAGACGGACAATCCTGTTTCTGACCAGCCAGTGCATTACCCTATTTGGTTCCACCCTGGTACAGATGGCCGTGGTCTGGTACGCCACCATGGAAACGGCAAGCGGAGCCTGGGTTGCAGCATTTACAGTGTGCTCCTATCTGCCCCAGTTTCTCATCTCCTTTTCAGGAGGCGTATGGGCGGACCGGTACAGCAGAAAACTGCTGATCGCAGGAGCAGATGCCCTTACGGCGCTGGCTACTCTGGCCATGCTGCTTGCAGTCCCGCACATCACCTCCAAACCTTTTTTTCTTGGAGGTCTTCTTTTAATGTCTGTCATCCGTTCCCTTGGAGCCGGCATACAGACCTCTGCTGTCAATGCAGTTATTCCTCAGCTGGTACCAGAGGAGCACCTGATGCGCTGCAACGGAATCAATGCAGCCATGCAGTCTGCGGTACAGTTTGCCGCTCCTGCTGCCGCCGGAGCCATCTTTACAGTCAGCACCCTGGATACAACCCTGATGATCGATATTGTGACTGCCATTTTGGGAATCGGCCTTTTATCCTGCCTGTCCATTCCCTCCTGTAAAAGCCAGGGACAGTGTTCCTCATTTATTCAGGATATGAAGGCCGGAGTGAACTATGCCTTTTCCCATCGTACTATCGGAAGGCTTCTGATCCTATATGGTCTTTTTACCTTCCTGTGCGTCCCTGCGGGCTTCCTAGCCGGACTTTTTGTGCGCAGAAGCTTTGGGAATACCTACTGGTACCTTACCGCCGTGGAGGTGATCGGCTTTGGAGGAATGATCCTGGGCGGGATCCTGATGAGCCTTAAAAATAACGGTCAAAGCAAAACCCGCCTTTTATCATGGGGGCTTTTCAGCTTTGGAGCCTTTGCTGTTGGGATGGGACTGTCTGCTTATTTTATTCCCTATCTTATCATGATGTTTTTCTATGGAATTGCTTTGACCGTGGTGCAAACCTCCATCACCACGCTTATCCAGAAACACACAGACGTCTCCATGCAGGGCCGTGTATTCGGTCTTTTGGGAACCATGTATTCCGGCTTTCTTCCCCTGGGAATGGCCCTCTTTGGTCCCATGGCAGACGCTTTCCCCCTTTCCTGGATCATGGTCGGATCCGGCGGCGCTCTGATACTTATGGGATTATATTCTAAATTGTTATAAAATTATAAATTTTTTCAAAAATTCTCTTGCAAAAACCGTTTGGGGCTGATATAATAATTTTATCACGCAGATGTAGTTCATCGGTAGAATATCAGCTTCCCAAGCTGAGGAGGCGGGTTCGATTCCCGTCATCTGCTCTACACCCTTGGCAGGGAGAAACCTTGTATTTATCAGAAAAAGCTGATAAATGCAAGGTTTTTTCTTGGTTTACACTTATTTTTTTGTGTGACTTTAGGAAGTATTTTCCGTTTTTTACATCCTAAATGTATCTAAATATCACACGAGTATCACACGAATTTTAATATCGATGCAGTATCACTGAAAACCCTGAAGGCATTCTTTCTGATCTAAATTTAATAGTGATATCTACATGACAAAATAGTTAAAGCATCCCCCTCTTTGACGTATACAAGACGATTTTTTTCGTCAATTCTTCGGCTGAAAAATCCCTGTAATTCATATTGCAGAGGTTCCGGCTTTCCAATTCCCTGCATATTTCCACTCCGCTCAATGTCTTTAATTAGCTGATTGATTCTTTTTATGGTTTTTCTGTCCTGTGACTGCCAATACACATAATCAGCCCAGGCTTCATCCGTCCATAAAAGCATAGGTTAATCCTCCATCATTTCATGTATGGAGGTGCCCCCATTCCTGTATTGTTCTAAAGATTTCATCAGGTGATCATGATTCTCCTTATTGCCCAGCAAATATACGGTTTCCATTAAACTGTTATAACTATTTTCAGACATGACAACCATATTTGTCTTTTTTCGTGTCACGATCATCGTTTCAAACCCATCCGCTACACGGTCAAAACATTCTTTCATATTTTCCCTAAGCGTTGAATAATTTACAGCGAACATATCATTCACTCCTTTTTCTTTTATTATAGCGTACAATTTTTTGTACGTCAATAGTTTTAGAACGAATCAATATATTCACAACCTTCTGCTCTGATCCTCGCCATCAGCAACTTACTGCATCAAAAGAAAAATGCAGCCCGACAGGAAATCCCCGCCGGACTGCATCTTTCTTTTTAAGGAGTTTTACTTACCTGCCATCTGACGCTCCTGGGCCTCGATCATCTTTTTGACCATATAGCCGCCTACAGAACCGTTCTGCGCGGAAGTCAGGTTGCCGTTGTAGCCGTTGCTTAACGGTACTCCCAACTCGCTTGCGACCTCCATCTTAAAGCGATCCATTGCTTCCTTTGCCTCAGGTACGTTTGTTTTGTTTGTGTTGTTAGACATAATAAAACGCCTCCTTATAACAGATCTGCTCCTGCGGTTTTTGTTCCGCTTGAAGCTTGTTTGTTGTTACGTTGTTATTATGTGATTTTCTGAACATAATACACTAGAATGTTTTGCGTAAAATGTCAAAATATAGAAAACATCTGTCTATTCCACCACAACTACTTTTTCGATCCGCTGTTTTTCTGCTTTTACATCATCTGCATATCCCAAAGCAGCCATTCCATATACGATATGATCTGCCGGAATGCCAAAATCATTTAAAATTTCACGAATGGAAGGCTCATCGCAGATTCCCTGAAGCTGATTGATCCACACAGAGCCAATCCCAAGAGAATGAGCGGCCAGAAAGATATTTTCCATAGCGCAGGCATTGTCCTCTTTTCCATGAGGATTATCCCTCTGATTGGAAGGAATGATCAAAATCTCCGGCTGATACATATCATAATTTTCCCGGCCCAGTATCTTTCCTGCGGCCTCTGCCAGCCTCTGCACCTTTTTTCTGTTTTTTACCACGGTAAACTGCCAGGTCTGTTTTCCCATTCCGCTGGGAGCATAGAGAGCCGCCTTAAGGATCTGATCCAGATCTGTCTGCGGAATCTCCTGAACCTTAAACTTTCTTGTACTTCTTCTTGTAAGGATTGTCTGCATTGTTTCGTTCATCTTCACCGTCTCCTTTTTAAAGATTTAAATGTTCCTCCCTGTCTCCAAGGTACTGCTCAATTTTTTGCTTAAGCTCCCTGTATTCCTCTCCTTCAAGACCAGGATCCTGATCTAGTATCGCATTTACTTCCTCTGATACCTGTTTTAGAAGATTGGCATCTGTAAAGATATCTGCCAGTTTAAACTCCAGCTCCCCGCTCTGGCGTACGCCGAAGATATCTCCCGGCCCGCGAAGCTTTAAATCTTCAGAAGCAATATAAAAACCGTCATTGGAACGGTTCATAATATCTAGCCGTTCCATGGTATCCTTACCGCCGTTTCCATTCACCATAATACAGAAGGACTGGGCTTTCCCACGGCCCACGCGGCCCCGGAGCTGATGAAGCTGGGCCAGTCCGAAGCGCTCTGCATTTTCAATCATCATGACAGTGGCATTGGGGACATTCACCCCAACCTCTATGACAGTGGTAGATACCAGCACATCAATCTCTCCGGCAGCAAAGCGTTCCATGATCTTATTCTTCTCTTTTGCCTTCATTTTTCCGTGGAGATATTCAACAGAAATTGATTCAGGAAATACTTTTTTCAGCGTTTTCGTGTAATCCACCACATTTTCCGCCTCGATCATCTCGCTTGGCTCTACCATGGGACAGATCACATAGGCCTGATGGCCCATTTCCACCTGCTTCTGGATAAATGCATATGCCTTTGACCGGTAACTGATATCCACCACGCAGTTTTTAATTTCCTGCCGTCCCGCAGGCAGCTCGTCGATCACGGAAATATCCAGATCCCCATAAAGGATAATTGCCAGAGTTCTTGGAATGGGGGTTGCGCTCATAACAAGTACATGGGGCGTATTTCCCTTGTTGCTTAAAAGCTCTCTCTGGCCCACACCGAACCGGTGCTGCTCATCCGTAATCACTAACGCCAGACGGTCATAGACCACCTTTTCCTGGATCAGCGCATGGGTTCCCACGATAATATCCGCCTCATGGGAAGCGATTTTTTCATAAGCCAGCCGCTTTTCCTTTGCGGTCATGGAGCCGGTAACAAGTACAGGAACTTTGTCAATTCCATTTTCCGTAAACAGCTTTTGCATGGATTCAAAATGCTGTCTGGCAAGCACCTCCGTAGGTACCATAAGGGCTCCCTGGCAGCCGTTATAAGCGGCCTGCAAAAGGGCAAGTATGGCAATAATAGTCTTTCCTGAGCCTACATCTCCCTGTATCAGCCGGTTCATCACCCGGCCTCCCGCCATATCGGAAAACACCTCCTGTAAGACCTTCTCCTGAGCCCCTGTAAGGGCATAGGGAAGCCTTTTCCTGAGTTTTAAAACCTCCAAGCATTCCTTTAAGACCCAGGAAGACATTTCTTTTTCCCTGTGCTCCTTCAGCCGTCTGACGCCTACAAGAAACATGAAAAATTCATCAAACACAAGGCGGCGTCTTGCAAAAAGAAGCTCCTTTTCATCAGATGGAAAATGGATATGCTCCAGCGCATAGTTAATCTCTGCCAGCTCGTATTTTCTGCGGAGAACGGCCGGCATATATTCCCGTTCCAGCCGGCGCATTTCAAGCGCCTGTTTCTGGGCCTTCACAATGGTTTTATTGCTCAGCCCTCTGGTCTGCCCGTATACCGGCTGCATGGAATGCTCCAGCGCATCATAGGCCTCTCTGGTAAAAACCTCCGGCTGTTCCATCATCAGGCGGCCCCGTTTTTTCACCACCCGCCCCCGGAATACATACATCTGGCCGCTTTTTACATTTGCCCGCATATAGGGCATATTAAACCAGGCAAGCTGCAGTGTTCCTGTCAGATCACGGATCATCGCTGATACCATCTGCACCTTTCCGGTGCGCAGAAGATCCGGCGGCTTTGAAAGCACAGAAGCCACGCTCATTACGGTCTGTTCCTTTAACTGTCCAATGGGAACCGGTTCTTCATAGGTGTCATATGCTCTCGGATAATAGGAAATGAGGTCATCAATGGTGATGACCCCTAGCTTTTCAAACAGTTTTCCTGTTTTCTCTCCAATTCCCTTTAAAGCGCTTACAGGCTGATGGCCGCTCATGATTTTTCCTGCTCAAGGGCATTTAATCCCAGGCGGATCGCGCCCATGATTCCCTGATCGTCATTTAAGCTTGCAGGAACAATGTAATTGTCAATATCATCCAGCTCTTTGGAGCAGATATAGCCGTTTACAAGCTCCTTTACCTTCCTTCGGATTAACGGGAACAGCTGCTCCTGATGCATAACGCCGCCGCCCAGGATAATCTTCTGGGGCGACAAAATCATAATATAATCTGCCAGAGCCTGAGCAATATAGAAGCTTTCAAGCTCCCATACTTCAGACTGCTCCTTTAAATCAACTGCCTTTTTTCCCCATCTGGCTTCAATGGAAGGGCCGCTGGCAAAGCCCTCAAAGCAGTTTGGATGGCTGGGGCAGACTCCTCCCTTTGTATCTTCGGGATGGCGGTTTAACAGGATATGGCCTCCCTCCGGATGAAGCATCCCGTGGAGAAGTCCTCCATTTACCCACACGCCTACGCCAACTCCCGTTCCGATGGTAATATAAATCACACTGTTTAAACCTTTGGCGCAGCCATAGGTCACTTCTCCCAAACAGGAGCCGTTTACGTCCGTATCAATGGCCATGGGAACCTTAAGCCCTTTTTTCAGGCTACCCAGAAGATCCTTATTTCTCCAGGCCAGCTTAGGAGTTTCCAGTATATATCCGTAGTTTTCAGAAGCAGGATCCACTCCCACCGGGCCAAAGGCTCCGATGCCAAGGGCTTCGATCCCCTTATCCTTAAAATACTCAATGATCTTTGGAATGGTTTCCTCCGGTGTGGTAGTCGGAATGGAGATCTGGTCTATAATACTCCCGTCTTCCTTTCCCAGGGCGCAGACCATCTTGGTTCCCCCTGCTTCCAGTGCTCCGATTATCATTTTGGCTTTATCCCCCTCTTATCAGTCTTTTCTGTTTCCTACAAAACGCAGAATATAGATAAACAGGTTAATGAAATCCAGATACAGCTGCAGTGCTGAGAAAACGGAAGCCTTTGCTGCCATCTCGGAATTCTGTCCGTAATAAGCATAGTATGCCTGGATTTTCTTTGCGTCGTAAGCTGTAATAATTAAAAACAGGAAAATTCCCACACCGCAGACCATTGTTTCAAAAGCGCTTAAATCAATAAACATGGCTAACAGCCAGAAAACAAACAGGAAGATCAGGCCGCCTGTCATAAAAGGACGCAGAGCGGAAAAATTGATATTTCCAAAATACCCGATCAGTGCCATCACCCCGAAAAACATAGCTGTAATTCCAAATGCAATCCACAGGGAAAGAAGGTCAAACATCAAAAAATACAGGCTGAATACGATACCATTTACAGCAGAGTACAGGAAAAACATACTTTTCGCTGTAGTTACAGACATCTTTTCCAGTCTGGCAGACAGTGAAATTACTAAAATCAGTTCAGCCGCCAACAGAAGGAAGTTCCACGCCGGAATCCGGATTACATAGATAAATGCTCCTGTAACATACATACTGATGGCAACGATCAATGTTATAAGCAGTCCCGCAAACATCCAGCCAAAGGTTTTAGCAGTGTATCGTCCCAGAGATTCCCCCGCCTGATTGACTGTCCTCTGTTCCATTCTGAATTCATCGTTCATACTTGCTTTTCTCCTTTCATTTCTACTCTGCAGATATCATATAATAATAAATAGGCTGACCGCCGTACTGCAGTTCGATTTCCTTATCCGGGAATTCCTCTTCGGCCTGCTTTCTGAAGGCTTCTGCATCTGCCTCGGTCACATCGCTTCCATAATAAATAGTAACCAGCTCGCTGTCCTCATTTAACATCGCCTCAAGAGCCGCCTTCGCTGCTCCTAAAACAGATGTGTCCACTGCCAGCATCCCATGATCGCCGATTGCCATAATATCGCCCTCATGGATTTCCATTCCGTCGATGGAGGTATTTCGCACCGCATAGGTAATCTGGGCTGTCTGCACCCGCTCCATCTCGGCTGTCATATTTTCCAGATTCTCCTCCGGCGTCAGATCGGGGATGAAATTCACCAGAGCCGTGATGCCCTGAGGCACGGTTTTAGAAGGAATAACGATAATCTCCTTATCCTCCGTCAGATCACGAGCCTGATTGGCCGCCATGATAATATTTTTATTGTTCGGGAGAATGAAAATGTGATCGGCATTGACCTTTTTAATGGCGTTTAACATGTCCTCCGTGCTGGGGTTCATGGTCTGTCCGCCTTCAATGAGGTAATCGGCCCCGATTCCCTTGAAAATCTCGCTTAAGCCATCGCCGCAGGATACGGTGATGAATCCATAGGGCTTCCGCTCGCTGGTTTCCTCCTCTGCAGGGTTGGGCTGGGCGGCCTGCTCCTTTGCCAGACGCTCTGAATCCTGGATTACCCGCTCCTCATGCTCTTCCCGCATATTGTCAACCTTCATACGAGAAAGAGAGCCGTAGGTAAGTCCCTTTTCAAAGGCCAGTCCCGGATGATTGGTGTGAACATGGATCTTTACGATCTCATCATCTGAGACCACTACCAGAGAATCTCCGATAGAGCCCAGATACTTCTTAAGCTCATCCTCATCCTTCTGGCTGTATTCCTTTTCAAGCTTAATGATAAATTCGGTACAATAACCGAAGCGGATATCCGCTGTGTCAATATCCGTTCTGGAAGCTCCGGCAGACTGAGGGGCTTTTTCAGAAGAAGGTTTTAAAATGCCTGCGTCCTCAAAGGAGAAATCACTGCATTTTCCCGTAAGGCCGTCAAAAGCTCCCTTTACTACCTGCATCAGGCCCTGACCGCCGGAATCCACTACGCCTGCCTGCTTTAATACGGGAAGCATCTCCGGTGTCTGGCTTAAAACGTAGTCGCCCTCCTCAATGACTGCCTTTGCAAAAATTTCAATATCATCCGTCTGAGCGGCCATTTCGATGGCTTTGTCCGCCATGCCCTTGGCAACCGTAAGAATGGTGCCTTCCTTTGGCTTCATAACTGCCTTGTAGGCGGTTTCTGTACCGCGCACCATGGCATTTGCCAGAATGGTCACATCAATGGACGCTGTGCCCTGGATCTCCTTTGTAAAGCCTCTCAAAAGCTGTGACAGGATAACTCCGGAATTTCCTCTGGCGCCTCTTAAAGAGCCGGAAGAAATAGCCTTTGCCAGCTGCTCCATATCCGGGTCTTCCAGTTCTGCTACCGCTTTGGCAGCCGCCATGATCGTCATCGTCATATTCGTCCCGGTATCTCCATCCGGTACCGGAAAAACATTCAGCTCATTGATCCAGTCTTTCTTGGCCTCAAGGCCCTTTGCTCCTGCCAGAAAGGCTTTTTTTACCATCCCGGCATCAATTGTACTTATACCCACGGGTTGCTTCCTCCTAATCAATCACTCTGACACCTTCTACAAAGATATTGATCTTTTCGATCTCCATGCCGGTGAATTCTTCTACTCTGTACTTCACACTTTCGATCAGATTGTCAGCCACTGCTGAAATGCTGACCCCATACGATACGATCACATGAAAGTCAATGGATATCCTGTTTTCTCTGATATCCACAGTGATGCCGTGTGTCAGGCTCTCTCTTTTCAGCAGCTTCACAAGACCGTCTTTCATACTTACGGCCGCCATACCCACGATACCAAAGCACTCTACTGCAATGGTTCCTGCATATAAAGCAATCACTTCCGGGCTGATCTGGATCTCGCCCATCTTATTGCTGATTCGTCCCTTCATATACACGCCTCCTGTTTTCATATTAAGGACAGTATACACTATTTCCCGAAAAAAAGAAATAAATTTTTGTTTTTTCACTTGCAAAAATTGAAAACATCTGGTATCATTACTTTTGTTGTGGATTTTTCTATTTTCTACAAGAAATCCAAGTAACGTTTAAGGAGGTGCAATAGTATGGCTAAGTGTGCAATCTGTGAAAAGGCAGCTCATTTCGGAAACAAAGTGAGCCATTCCCATAGACGGTCCAACAAGATGTGGAAAGCAAACGTAAAATCTGTTAAGGTTAAAGTAAATGGCGGAACCCAGAGAATGTACGTATGTACTTCCTGCTTACGTTCCGGCCTTGTAGAAAGAGCCTAATTAAATGCAGAGCAAAAGCTCCTGACTGTGATGGTCAGGAGCTTTTTTCTGTCTGGATCGTCTATTTAATGATACCGGTTCTGCAGCTTCCAGAAATCAGCAGCAAAACAGATTATACCCAAGCACAAGGCAGCATACCACAAAGAAAAAGGTAAATATGGTCTCGGGTATAAATAAAAGCACCGCCATCCCAAGGCCGAAACAGAACAGCATCAGTCCGCATATCCTTTTCATATCAAAACGCTCCCTTCTCTTTATCTTATGCAAAAGCGTTCCTTCCCATTCCCCCGAAGCTTTCATATGCCCTCTCCGAGATAGCAAAAGGCCCTGCAGACGCAGGACCGTAATAATGTCATATTCCTGTTTTAATCCCGTTTGTCATATTCAGCCGCAGCATCCTGAGCCGCTGCGCGGGTTTCCTCCGATACAGCCGGTTTTCCGCCCATAAAACGGTTAATCAGGTCGGGAGCCATATCGATCGCCTTTGTGATGGCATCCTGGTTTTTGATGTTTACCACCTTTGTGACTCCGTTTTGTATCACCAGAACGGCGCTGGGACTCATCTTGGCGCTCATTCCGCCGCCGCCCTTCTGCTTTTCCTTTGTTTTTTCCGAAAATGCTCCTGCCGCCATGCCGCAGGTCACATCAATCAGAGGGACGATAATGGCATCTCCTGCCTGCACCGGTTCGCCTACAACTGTCTTTGAAGTGACAAACTGATCCATCCCCTTAAATAATGTATCAATCATAGATGAAAAATGATTTTCTGCCATACCGTCTTTCCTCTTCCTTCTTTTAACGCGCTAGACTGCGCTTCCCTTTAAAAAACCAAACAGCATGCGCCTGGTATGCCCATCACGCAGGATCCCAAGACCCAGCCACAAAAGATATCCCGCCCGGATGCGTCCCTTAAAGCTGCCTTCTGCCTCAAATACCGTTTCATCAAACACCGGGCAGATTTCCAGATTCCCTTCAAAAAAAGGATAGATAAGAGCTGCCGCCGACAATGCCTGTCCCGTAAGATAAGGTTCTTCAAACCCAAAGGTTACGGATCCCTTCCCTCCTCTGGGACATACATGGCGCAGAAAACGGCCCGTCTGCTTCCAGAGAAGCTTAAGCGACGCCTGATTTTCTTCATCCTCCAGCCAGGCTTTCTTTTCTTCTGCAATGTTTTGCATATTCTTAAGCTTATCACAAAATGACTGAAAAGAAAACTTAAGTTTTTCAAGAAAAACCTTTATGCGGCCGAATACATCCTTCTTTTTATGCTCTGTATGTCTTTTGTCTTCAGGCTCCGGTCGGGGCTGCTGGTTCTCTTCCCAAAGGGCAGTTTCCTTTTCTTCCGGCTTTTTTCTATCTTTCGGCTCTTTCCTTTCTGCATCTGTACCTCTGAGCGTTTCCTCATCCAAAGGCCAGGGGGCTTTTGGTGTTTCTTTCTCTTCGCCCATTTCCCAGAGCTTTTGTCCAAACAGCCTTACTCCGGCTGTCAGTCCGCTTTCATCTCCATCATATCCGGCGCTTAAGGAAACAGCTCCGAAAAGCCAGGAAATTTTCCCTTTCCCGGCCGGTTTGTCCTTCCAGCTTCCGCCTGCCTCATAGCACACCGGAACAAAGAGCACCAGACAAACCACAGCCAGAACCAGGCCCAGAAGAACCAGAATCAGGATACCAATGGCCTTTAAAATCAAAAGCAGTATGTGTACCACTATCCGCACCTCATTTCCCGGCCATTTGATCCATATATGCCTTCCAGTCAAAACCGCCTGTCTGATGGTACATATCGTCTACCATCCGTCCTGTAACCTCCGCCGCCTCATGATAGCCTCTGGCGATTCCCAGAACCAGCAGATTTTCCCCCTGCCGTTCTCTCCTCGTGAGCAGAGACACAGGACAGATATCAAATATATGTTTCCCATTTTCCGGAAGAGTAATCACATAGGTATCAGGCAAAAGGCTGCCCTGGCGGAGTCCTTTCAGGATCCGCGCTCTGGCCCGGTCTGCATTTTGTCCCATATACAGATGATCCCACAAACGCATCCTCTCTCCTCCTTTTTGGCAAAATGACCTTTTTCCCGCTTTACTCTTCCATCAGGCTGCGGATCAGATCTGCACAGGCTTCCCGCTCTATCTCGTCGCTGCAGCTGTCCAGGCTTCCCTGAATATATTCTCTGGCCTCATCCAGAGATTGGAAATTTGCAGGCAGGCTGGACAGGCATTTTGCCATGGCAGCCCGCACTACAGCTTTTGGAAGCTCCTTCCAGCGTTCTCCCATATCCTTAAAAAGCGCATCCAGTTTTTCTCTGAAAAATACTTCGTCTACCTCTGCCTCATCTGCATTCGGCTTTTCCAAGGACATAAACGCGCTGCCAGACATCAGAAGACCTGCCTTCCAGGCAGCCTCTGCCTCCGGCCCGTTTTCCTCCTGAAGCTCCTCCAGAGAGATATCATCTCTGAGCCACTGCTCAAAATACTGCTCCTGCTTCCCTTCCAGGGCCGGAAGACGGTCTGTGACCTCTTCGGGGATGTCCTCCCACTCTTTTGATGCAAAAAGCGTCTGTATTCCCTTTAAAATCTCTTTTGTATTCTGTTCGCAGGACAGATCAGATACAGCCGTTCCCTGCGCCAGAAGGATCACGCACAGATCATTTACCATATCTATCAGGCACAGGATTTCTCCGCTGAGAGCATTGATCTCCCGGCTTCCTTCCTCCAGTTCAGAAGCCAGATGACGATACTCTTGTGCAGTAAGATGTCTTAAATCTGCCTGTTCAAACGCTTTCATCCGGTCAAACAATGTTCCATATGCTTCTTCCCGCGCCATCGGCCGGTTTAACAGCCCCTCGGAACGCAAAATATACAGTATATCTTCAAAACCGGAGCGCGGAAGCCCCTTGTAGATGCTCAGACGATCCTCTAACAGGGCAAAGAATTTCTGCTTTGTAAAACGTACCGGGAGCTGTCCTGTAATCACCTGCATCCGTTCGCGAAGGGCTGCCGGATCGGGCGCAGTTTGAAACCAGGACAGGATTTCTTCCGTAAGGCTCTCTGTATCCTCCGGCTTTTTTCCGATCAGCTTTGGTGCAAATCTTCCCTCAATCCGATTCATCACATATTCATAGGCCTGGAACGCATCCGTATAATCCGTAACCTTTTCCATCTCCCGGATCACATCCTGGCGCAGTTCATCTGCCCCGCAGTCTGACTGTCCTTTCAGGCAGGCGTCAAGGAGTTCACAGAATCGGTCATACAGACCGGAAATCCGATCATTTTCAAAGCCTTTTTTCTCTGCCGCCGCCTCATAGGCTGTATAAAAGTTCAGCGCCAGCCTGATATAGGAGCAATGGTAGGCCGCCGTAAGCTGCCTGCGTATTCTTGCTGCTTTCATAAAAATAATTCCTCCTTATGAATCCGAACGGTTTTCATATTCCAATACGCACAGGCGTACCAGATCCAGAGCCTTTACCGTAGACTGTTCCCGAATCTTGGCCCTGTTCCCTTTAAACTGGTAACGTTTTACCACTGTCTTTCCTTTTACGCAGCAGGCCATATATACAAGTCCCACCGGTTTTTCCGGCGTTCCGCCCTCCGGCCCGGCAATTCCCGTAATGGATACGCACACATCCGTCCCGGCTGCCGCCGCTCCGCCCTCTGCCATCTGTACGGCCGTTTCCTCACTGACCGCACCGTAAGCAGCAAGGGTTTCCTCCCGTACTCCCAAAAGACGCATTTTCGCCTCATTGGAATATGTCACCATGCCCTGCATAAATACATCCGATACACCGGATACGTTTACCATGCGGGCAGCCACCATTCCGCCGGTACAGGACTCAGCCGCTGCCATGGTAAGCTGCTTTTCCTTTAAAAGCGCGGCAACTGCCATTTCCAGACTGGTTTTTTCATCTGTGGTGTAAACCGCATTCCCAAACCGGGACTTGATTTCCCGGATCACAGGAGCCACAAGAGCCTTCCCTTCTTCATAATCTGCCGCTCTGGCTGTAATACGGATATGAACCTCCGCTGTCTTTGCATAGGTAGCAATGGTAGGATTGGTCTGGCCATCGATCAAATCCAGCAGCTTATCCTCCACCTGGCTCTCGCCGTATCCGCAGATTTTTACCATCCGAGACACTAAAACCGACTGCTGGAGCCGTTCCAGATAGGGAAATACCTGCCCTTCAAACAGCGGGTACAGCTCATTTGGCGGGCCCGGAAGAAGAATGGCTGTTTTCCCATTTTTTTCCAATATCAATCCAGGAGCCATACCGTTAGGATTGTCCAGTACGATCGCCCCCTGGGGAACCATCGCCATCTTCCAGTTATTATCCGGGATTTCTTTATAAATATTGCCTGCAAAAAACGCCTCCAGCTGGCTTCGGGTATGGGGATCCTCCACCAATTCCATTTCCATGGCCTCTGCACAGACTTCTTTTGTCAGATCATCCTCCGTAGGGCCAAGTCCTCCTGTGAGGATTACGATATCCGACCGGTGAAGGGCTCTCTTTACGCTCTCCATCATCCGGCCGTAATTATCGCCGACCGTTACCTGATAATACTGATCCAGCCCCAAAAGGGCGCATTTTTCCGCCAGATATTGCGTATTGCTGTTTAAAATATTCCCCATCAGGATCTCAGTTCCTACGCTGATCAGCTCAACGACCATTTTACAGGCCTCCTTCCGTCAGAACCTTTATATTCTTTGCAACATAATCCACCAGGGATACGACCGTCAGGATCACGGCGATCCACAAAACAGCGCTTGTCAGAACAGACAGAGGCGGGATGTTGAAGATCAGAAGCACTACTGCCGTCATCTGGAACACGGTTTTAAATTTGCCCCAGTAGCTGGCTGCGATCACAATGCCGTTATCTGCTGCCACCAGGCGGAAGCCGCTGATGATAAACTCACGGCTGATGATAACGATCACAACCCAGGCAGGAAGCTGGCCCAGCTGGATCAGGCAGATCAGGGCCGAGCAGACTAAAAGTTTATCTGCCAGGGGATCCATAAATTTTCCAAAATTTGTCACAAGTCCGTATTTTCTGGCAATCTTTCCGTCTAAAAGATCCGTCAGGCTGGCTGTAATAAAAATCACATTGGCAATGATCCGCATGGTCTGATCGGCGCCATTTTCATAAAGAAGGGCGGCCACAAAAAACGGGATCATACAGATACGAAGAACGGTAAGCTTATTGGGCAGATTCATGATACACCTCTCCTATCAGGTCATACTCGGCGGCTCCTGTGACCTTTACCCTTACAAAGTCGCCGGACATCAGCATCTCATCGGCATTTACAAAAATCAGTCCGTCCACATTGGGCGCATCCATGTAGGTGCGGCCTACATAGGCCGGTTCATCTGCTACCTTTCCCTCGATCATGACAGTCAGGACTTTTCCCACCATTTTTTCACAGTGTTCAAACGCAATCTCCTGCTGAAGCTCCATGATGGCATCCCGGCGCTCCTCCTTTACCTCCTGGGGCACCTGATCGGGATAGGAGTACGCAGGGGTATCTTCCTCTGCCGAATAGGCAAACACTCCAAGACGCTCAAACTCCATCTCGTCCACAAACTCCATCAGCTCCTCATGATCCTCCTCTGTCTCTCCCGGAAAACCGGAGATCAGAGTAGTACGCAGGGCAATATCCGGGATCTCTCTGCGCAGTTTTGCAATGCGCTCCTTTAATTCTTCTTTGTGAGTTCTGCGGCCCATGCGGCGCAGGATCCGGTCACTGGCATGCTGGATGGGGATATCCAGATAATGGCAGACCTTTTCCTCTGATTTAATGGCCTCGATCAGCTCATCCGTAATCTCCTCCGGATAGCAGTACTGGATGCGGATCCAGTAAATCCCCGGAATCTTTGCCAGCTCATGGAGCAGCTTTGGAAGGGATTTTTCCCCATAAATGTCTTTTCCATAAAGAGTGGTCTCCTGAGCCACCAGGATCAGTTCCCGCACTCCGTTGTCAGCCAGCTCTCTGGCCTCCTCTAACAGCCGTTCCATGGGAACGCTGCGGTAAGGCCCTCTTAAGGACGGGATAATGCAGTAGGTACAGCGCTTATCACAGCCCTCGGCAATCTTTAAAAAGGCGTAGTAGCCGCCGGTAGTCACCACACGCTTTTTAGCTGTGTGGGGCAGCTCGCTCAGACTGTGAAAAACTGAAATGTGGCTGTCAGCCGTTCCTTCCCCGTCCCTCTCATCTTCTCCAAAAAGCTCCGTCAGAACCCGTCCGATCTCTTCGTAGGAGGTGGTTCCTAAAATTGCGTCTACCTCCGGGATCTCCTCTGTGATCTCCTCTTTATAGCGCTGAGCCAGACAGCCTGCCACGATCAGGGCACGGCATTTACCCTCTTCCTTTAAGCGGGCCATCTCCAGAATGGTATTTACGCTTTCTTCCTTGGCGTCCCCGATAAAACAGCAGGTATTGATCAAAACAGCATCCGCCTCTGTTTCATCATCTGTAAAGGTTACGCCAAGGCCTCCGGCTACGCCTAACATTTTTTCTGTATCCACCAGGTTTTTATCACAGCCTAAGGACACACAGAATAATTTTATCTTCTTCATAAATGCATTTTACTCCTGATTAACATTTAAGCCATCTTCCCGTGTCTGCCGGGCGTAGATCGCCCCGGCGTTTCAGGCACAGGAGACGGCTTCTTCTTTCTCTTATTCGTTTTGGGCAGCCTCTTTTGCATCAGCTTCTTCTTCCTCTGTTGTCTCCTCTTCCGGAAGAATCTTTACCTGCTGATGGTACAGCTCGTCAATGGCGATCGACAGAGGCTTTTTCCCTGCTGTGCCGGGAACTAAGGGTTCTTCCCCTCCAATCAGCTGTCTTGCACGCTTGGAGGCTGCAATGACGATAGAATAGCGGCTCTGTACCACCGGCTGCTCGCCCGGTTCGATATCGCTGTTTACAACGTTGATCAGATCTGTGTATGATGGATGTAACATTCTACATTCCCCTTTCAATTTTAAATATATAATCGCTCTGTCTGCGGCCCGAAAATGATCCCGGCTTTTAACAGGGCAGTTTGCTGACATTAGTTTCTCTCATCCAGATGATACAGGTCCTCCCGCATCTTTCCAAGGAAATCCAGATGATAGGAGGTTTTTTCGTGCTGCAGCTGGATCAGCTGGTGCATTTTTTCCACACATGTATCAATCTCATCATTGATCAGGAGGTAATCATAGGCTTCCATGCCGTCCGCCTCCTCAGCCGCTCTCTTTAAGCGGGCGTTGATCACCTCAATGCTTTCCGTACCGCGGCCCACCAGGCGGCGCTTTAACTCCTCTGCGCTGGGCGGCGTAACAAAAAGAAGCAGCGCCTCAGGATAGCGCTTCTTTACCTTTAAAGCGCCCTGGATCTCAATCTCCAGGATCACGTCCTTGCCCTGAGCCATCTTTTCTTCTACATACTCCTTGGGAGTGCCGTAATAGTGATTTACATACTTGGCATACTCGATCAGCTTATGCTCATCCCGCAGCTTCTTAAACTCTTCTTCCGAAAGGAAAAAGTATTCTCTTCCGTTTTCTTCACCTTCCCGTGGTTTTCTCGTAGTGGCCGAGATCGAAAGCGCATAATTATCATAACGCCTTAAAAGCTCCTTCATCAAGGTTCCCTTGCCCGCTCCCGAAAATCCGGATACAACCACTAAAATTCCCTGCTGGTTCATGGGATCTCTCCTCACTTTCATCTCTATTCGATGTTCTGGATCTGTTCTCTTACCTTTTCAATCTCCGTTTTCAGGGCAATGGCCTTATCGGAAAGCTCCAGATCGTTTGACTTTGATAAAATGGTATTGGCCTCCCGGTTCATCTCCTGAGCGATAAAATCAAGCTTTCTGCCTACACTTTCACCGCTTAAAAGCTCCCGTTTCGTATTTTCAATGTGGCTTCTCAAACGTACCGTTTCCTCATCTACACAGATCTTGTCCGCATAGATCACCACCTCAGAGGCAATCCGGCCCTCGTCTACCGCAGTTCCGTTTAACAGCTCCTTTACCTTTTCCTCCAGGCGTGTCCGGTACTCGGAAATAATCTGCGGAGAACGGGCCTCGATAAAATCAACCAGCTCTGTCATGTAATCCAGCTTGCCTAAAAGGTCATGTTTCAGGTGTTCGCCCTCAATCTCTCTGGAAGCCACAAACTTTTCGGCGGCCTCCTCCATAGCGGATGAAAGGATCTCCCAGAGGTGCTCCTCATCATCCGGGGTCTGCTCCATGGTCAGAACCTCCGGGCATCTGGCAAGAGTGGATACATGGATATCGTTTGGAATGTGAAATTCCTCCTCCATCCGTTTAAAATGCTCCATATACTCTGCTGCCAGAGCACGGTTGTACTTTAAGCAGAGGTTTCCCTCCGTATAGTCCTCATAGTTGATAAAAATATCCACCTTTCCCCGCTGGATGTACTTCTTAAGCAGGGTACGGATGGCAGCCTCGAAGTAATTGAACTTCTTCGGCATCTTAATGCTCAGATCCAGATATCTGTGGTTCACCGCCTTCATCTCCACAGAAATCTTATACTCATCAGTAGCATTCTCGCATCTTCCAAAGCCGGTCATGCTTTTTAACATAAAGGAATGCCTCTCTTTCATCGTTACATAGTTATACAGTATTATAATTCATCTGTGGGGGCAAGTCAACTTTTTTTCAAAAAGAGGAGACGCGCCTTCTGAACGCATCTCCCCTGAAAAACTTTATGAAATGGTACTCTTTTAATTCACCTTGGAGCCGCAGGCCGTGCAGAAAGCATCCCCCTCTGCCAGTGAAGCGCCGCAGGAAGGGCAGAACCGTCCGCCTGCGCTGGATATTTCCAGAGACTCCAGTTTGGAGCCGCATTTATTGCAGAATACGCTGTCCAGCGTAATAATCTGCCGGCAGTGCTCGCACATGCGCAGTCCCTGAGCCGCCAGCTTGTTGCGCTCCAGCGTCTCCTTCTGATCTTCCAGATCCTTTACCTGCTGTATAAACCCTTTGTATTCCGGCTCACAGTCCTCCCGGTGCTTTTCCAGATATACCGTTCCAATCTGGATCAGAGTTTCCCTGATTTTTCCCTCTACCGCTTCAATCTGCTGGTCAAACTTTCCGGCCGGCTGGCTGCTTCCCCCTCTGACCAAATTGGTATTTTCTTTAATCGTATCAAAAAGTCCCATATGTCCAATCCTCCTACTGTATTCCAAACCAAGCGTCTAAAAGCCCGCTGTCAACGCTGCTGATCTCCCAGCGCTTCTCCTCTTTATTATATGTAAATTCTACGGTTCCCGTATAGGTTTTGTCTGCCGTACTGCTTTCTGCTTTTTCTTCAAAGCCGTTCAGTATAAGAGAAGCGTCCCCAAAGGCCATATCCGTCAGGTTCATCCACAGATTCTTCCTGTTTATTACCAGATTCACAAGCTCGGACAGGCCTGTGTAGTCCTCTATTACCCGACGGTTTATATCGGGGATATCCAGATAATGCACCGTTACGGACGCGCTGACGATCCCGTCCTTCTTTTTTGCTTTTTCCGCCTCAAAATAAGAGCGGCCGGTCACAGACTCTGCCAGCTGTTCCATATTAGCGGCTCTGGAAAAGGACTCTGAAAGAACCTTTCCCAGTTTTGATGAAAGATCCCTTACCTCTTTATCTTCAAAATTTTCTCCCAACTTTCCCAGAGAAAGCTTTATATTCTGAAAAAACTGTTCGGTCAGATCATTTACCATATAGTCAAAGCAGGAACGGTACAGATTTTCATTTTCCGAATATTCGCTATGCTCCGCAAAATATTCCTCCATCATAGCCTGCGTATCAATCTTTCCCGCACTGGGCTTTAATAAAAGAACGGCAAAAACAAGCACAAGAACCGCTCCCAGAAGCCCTGCAGCCTTTATGGAAATCTGCGGGCGCTTCCATGCGAAGGATACGCCTTTTTTCTCTGCCTTTTTTGTACTTCCTGTGTTTACACGCATCTTTTCACCGCATTTGGGGCAAAACTGCGCGCCATTTTTAACGTCATTTCCACACTTGGGACAAAACATAATTACCTCTCCTCATTTGTACTTTTCTTATTTCGTATATCCTCCAGAATCGAATACAGAATCCGATAATAGGAGCGTTCCCTTCCACCAAATAGCGCCCGGCGCTCTATCCATATAATCAGAATGACGATCAGAGCAGAAACCAGCCCAAACACAGCGACTACATTTACTTCCTGTTTTATTGAATTGATTATACTGAAAATGGAAATAAGCAGGGACAGGATGGAAATAACAGCCGCATAGGACGTATTGTAAATCTCATCCCGTATGACATGAGCCCTTGTTGTCCAGTAAAATAATTCAAATTCTTCCGGGGCTTTGTTTTTAAACTGCGCCGCCTGTTCTCTTAAAGCGGAAACCAGTTCGCGGATTTTCTCTTTTTCCTTTTCCCATTTTTTATCTTTCTTCTTTTTTTTAAGCCATCTTTGCCGGATTTCCTCAATTTTTTCCAGTTCCTCTGTATACTTCTGATTATTCTTTTGTGTTTCGTTCATTGTTGGTTCTCCTTTTAGTAAAAGATGATTTCTACCTGATTTCTGATCTCTTCTAGCCAATTTGCATCTTTCAACTCTTCAGGAGCTTTAATAGTTTCCAGACTTGTGCAGCCTGTAAATACAAACGGAAGTTCCTCTTCATCTAGCATTAACGGAAGCCCCTTTGGAAGAGATATGTTTTTCAATTTATTACATCCCATAAAACTAATAAATATACTTCTACGATCATATTCTAAACAATTTTTATTTGATAAATCTATATTTTCCAAATTATTACATCCAGCAAACATCAATTCTGCATCAGTAATTTCCATTTCAGAATTCGAAGAAATATCTAAATATTTCAAGTTCATACATCCCCCAAATGCGCTTCCCGATATTCTAGTCACACTGTTAGGAATATGTATTTCCTTTAAACTCCAACAGTCTAGAAATGCACCGTTTCCTATTGTAGTAACCCCGTCTGGAATATTAATATTTTTCAGACTATTGCATCCTGAAAAAGCACTATCTCCTATAATAATAGATTTTTCTAATGTTTTGCCATCTATTGACAGAATCTCCTCCCCTTCCAATTTCTCTGGAATGGTTATGCTCTCTAAGTTTTTGCAATTTTTAAAAGTACTGTTTTCTATCCATTTTAATTGCTCTGGCATATTTATACTCTTCAAATTAACACAACCAGAAAACGCTCCAGATCCTATATCTTTAACATTTTTAGGAATATCTATATTTTCCAATTTGCTACAACTAGAGAAACTTTGTTCTCCTATTTTTTCTAACCTTTCCGGAAGGCCTACACTTATTAAATTACTGCATTCAAAAAATGTACCATCCTCTATTACCTTAACTCTTTCTGGGATATTTATATTTTCTAAACTCTCACATCCGTAAAAAGCATACCCCTCTATTTCTCTAATATATTCTGAAAGTTGTATATTTTTTAAACCTTCACATCCACGAAAGGTAGCCATTCCTATTTTTTCTACCGTCTCTGGAATATCTATATTCTCTAAACTTTTACATCCTTCAAAGGCACTGTACCCTATTTCTTCAATGTTCTCCGAAAGTCCTATACTTTTTAAACCTTCGCATCCATAAAAGGCGCTATCTCCTATTTTTTCTACCTTGTCCGGAATATCTATATTCTCTAAGCTTTTACATTCCCTAAAGGCATCGTTTCCTATTTCTTCAATGTTCTCCGAAAGTTTTATACTTTTTAAATTTGCACATCCCCCAAAAGCGCCTACCCCAATTTTCGTAACACTGTCTGGTATCGTTATACTCTCCATATTGGTATAATATGCAAACTCATAATCCTTAATTTCCGTCGTTCCCTCCGGTACAGTTATGCTTACCAGTTCAAGACCACTTTCAGCAGACGGTTCAGACGGCTTCTCTGCCGCTCCCATCCCTGCTTTAAAAATGAAAAACCCGCCACAAAGCACCGCCACCGCAGCCGCCGCGGCAACTGCATACTTCATCCCGGACTTTTTCGTTTTAGCTTCCGCTCTTTCTTCCTTTTTCTCCGTACTTTCTCTCAGTTTCGCTCCGCACTCCGGGCAAACCTCAACCCCGTTATCATCGTTCAGGTTGAAACCACACTTTGGACAATACATACCTGTTCCCCTTTTCTAATGTATTTATCTCTGCATTTACTACATAATTATACTTATGTTGTTATTTTTATCTTTCCCCACCGCGCTGAACACGTCCGGAAATACTTGCAAAACACAATCACAAATGCTATACTTTCCAAAGAACCCTTAGTAAAGGGGGTTCATTATAATATCCTGCATTTATAAGCGGTATTTCACCCGTTTTTAACAACATAAGTATAATTATGTACTACGCCCTTTTATCCCCCTCCTCATCCCGGAGCATCCCCTCTTTTCTTCCGCGCTCCACTCCTCTCCCAAAAGCCCCAGCCTCTCAATCAGCCGTTCATGCTCCCTTCCATTTTCCATTACATAGATCCTGGTTGTCTCAATATCAGAATGTCCCAGCACATCTGCCAGCTTTGCAAGATCCTTTCCTTCCTGATAAAAGGTCTTTGCAAATAAATGTCTCAGATTATGGGGAAATACCTTTTGGGGATCAACGCCTGCCTTTTCGCAGAGCTTTTTCATTGCCGCCCATATATTGCTTCGGTTTAAGGCTCGTTTTCCTCTGGTGATAAAGACAGGGCCGTCCGCAATCCGGTGTTTTTTCATATACTCCTTCAAAATCCGCCGCAGCTTCTCCGGAAGAAAGACAATGCGCTTTTTATTTTTGCAGCTTACCTCTGCCCGTCCTGTTTTCACCGCCTCTGCCGTGATAAACGCTAGCTCTGACACCCGTATCCCCGTAGCGCAGATGGTCTGCATCACAAGCTTCAGGCGTTCCTTCCCCTGTCTTTGCGCTTCCCCGATCAGACGCATATATTCTTCCCGTGATAAATCCTCCTCCGGTTCCCTGTAGATCTGCTTCTGCTGCCGGAAGGGTTTTACTCTCAGTTCCTCCCAGCCACGGAAATCAAAATATTTGTTTAACGCCGCAAGCATGGAATTAGCAGAGGATACAGCATAGTTTCTTCCCAGATATTCCTTCCATTCCAACACGCGGAGCCGGTCGATCTCCTTTTCTCCATTCCATCTGCAAAATGCCCTTACATCCCTTATGTATTTTTCAATGGTAGCCCGGCTTCTTTCATTTTCAAGCATATCCCGGCGGTAAACCTCCAGTTCTTTTTCGCAAATAACATATTTCTTCCCTTCACCCATTCCAGCTCTCCTGCCTTTCTTTTTTACAGCCATTATAATGTCCTTTTCCTTGAGTTTCCGCATTTTGCAGTGTGACCTGGGGTCTGGTGTGCAGGGCGACTTTGAAGGTCATTAGAAAGCCTTAGAGGATTAAATTTTTTGTTAAAAGCCATATCAAACCTGTTTGAGCGCAGCGAGTTTTTGATATGGCTTTTGTTTTTAGAAAAATTTCAGACTCTTAGGCTTTCTTATGACCGGAAACCGGAGCCCTGCACACCAGACCTCAGGGTGCGGTGCAAAATGCGGAAACTCAAACCTTTTCTGCTTTTCTATTTCCATAAATTATGCTATCCTAATAAGCAAGGCCCCGTTTCAGGCAAACAAATATGGGCCCGACAGGAGTGTATCAAATGGCATTTGATGGTATTACCATTGCAAATCTGGCTTATGAGTTCAAAAGCACCTTAGAGGGCGGAAAGATCGCAAAGATCGCCCAGCCGGAAAAGGACGAGCTTCTCATTGCCGTTAAAAATAACCGTGAAACCTACCGGCTGCAGATTTCCGCCAGCGCCAGCCTTCCCCTTATCTATCTCACGGAAAATAATAAACCCAGCCCTCTGACCGCCCCCAATTTCTGTATGCTTTTAAGAAAGCATATCGGAAGCGCCAGGATCCTTTCCATCACCCAGCCGGGACTGGAGCGTATCCTGGAATTTGAGCTGGAGCATCTGGACGAAATGGGCGACTTGTGCAGAAAAAAGCTGATCGTAGAGATCATGGGAAAGCACAGCAATATCATTTTCTGTAAGGAAGACGGCACGATCATTGACAGCATCAAGCATGTGTCCGCCAATATGAGTTCTGTAAGGGAGGTTCTGCCCGGAAGGGAATACTTTATCCCTCAAACAGTAGCAAAAGAGAATCCTCTGACCGTCACGGAAGCGGATTTCTGCCGGATCATAAAAGCCGCGCCCATGACGGTTCAGAAGGCCCTGTACAATCATTTCACAGGCATCAGCCCCATTGTGGCAGAGGAGGTCTGTCATCTGGCTTCCATCGATTCCGACCTGTCTGCCAACGGGCTGTCTGAGGCAGAACTGACCCATCTGGCCCATACCTTCTGCCTGCTGATGGAGGATGTAAAGGAAGGACGCTTCTCTCCTGCTATTATCTATGATGAGGAAGGCCCTCTGGAATACGCTTCCATTCCCCTGACCTGTCTGGAAGGAAGGGGCTGCCGCAGAGAGGGCTGGTCTTCCATCAGCGCTCTTCTGGAAAATTACTATGCCTCCAGAGACAGCCGCACAAGGATCCGCCAGAAATCCGCCGACCTGCGCCGGATCGTCCAGACCGCCCTGGAGCGCAATTATAAAAAATACGATCTGCAGTTAAAGCAGCTAAAGGATACGGAAAAGCGGGAAAAGTACCGGATCTACGGAGAACTGTTAAATACCTACGGCTACGAGCTGGCAGGCGGTGAGAAATCCTTTTCCTGCATCAACTATTACACAGGGGAAGAAATCTCTATCCCCCTGGATCCTCAGCTTTCTGCAAAGGACAATGCAAAGAAGCATTTTGACAAGTATAATAAATTAAAGAGGACCTTTGAGGCCTTAACCCAGCTGACCGACCAGACAAAGGCGGAAATCGACCATCTGGAATCCATCAGCTCTGCCCTGGATATCGCTCTGGCTGAAAATGATCTGGTGCAGATCAAGGAGGAACTGATGGAATACGGCTATGTGAAAAAGCGCCGTCCAAACGATAAGCGGCCAAAGATCACCAGCAAGCCCTTCCATTATATTTCCTCTGACGGATACCACATCTATGTGGGCAAAAACAACTATCAGAATGAGGAGCTGACCTTCCGGTTTGCAAATGGAAATGACTGGTGGTTCCACGCCAAGGGCATACCCGGCTCCCATGTGATTTTAAAAAATGACGGGAAAGGCGAGCTGCCGGACCGGGCCTTTGAGGAGGCGGGCGCACTGGCTGCCTTCTATTCCAAGGGCCGCGAAAATGAGAAAGTGGAAATCGACTATATCCAGAAAAAAAATATCAAAAAGGTTACAGGAGCCGCACCGGGCTTTGTGATCTACCACACCAATTATTCTTTGGTTGCGATACCTTCCTGCAATTTGAAAGAAGCAGAATAGCGAAACAGGCCCCGATTTTCACACCGGGGCCTGTCGTTTTTTATCGTATCATTTTATACTGTCACAAATAAAACAGCCAGCCATCGGAATCTCTCCCGACAGCCGGCTGATTTACTTTACTCAAAATCAACTAATCCCGTGCGTGAATTAGTTATACTTGCGCTTACGAGCAGCTTCAGACTTCTTCTTACGTCTTACGCTTGGCTTCTCGTAATGCTCTCTCTTACGAATTTCCTGCTGAATGCCAGCCTTTGCACAGTTTCTTTTGAATCTGCGTAAAGCACTGTCTAAGCTCTCGTTATCTTTAACAATTACGTTTGACATCGCTCACACCTAACCTCCCTCCAGTTGTGTAATTGTGCATAATACAACTGTTTGGGTATTTTTAGCACTGCTATGATTATAGCATAAAAATCCCATACGTCAAGAAAAAAATTATATTTTTTTCTTATTTTTATTTCCACAGTAAACTTTCGGGCAAAATGGATTATTTTGTCTGCTCTTCTACTGTTTCAACCGCTTTCTTAAGGGCCTCGTCTACTCCTGCCGGATTCTTTCCGCCTGCCTGAGCCATGTTGGGACGGCCTCCGCCGCCTCCGCCTACCAGACCGGCAATGGCCTTGATCAGATTGCCTGCGTGAACGCCCTTCTTCTGAGCAGCCTCCGTTGCGGTAGCCATCAGATTTACCTTTCCATCCATTACAGATGCGATTACAACTACGCCCTCGCCCAGCTTATCCTTTAACTGGTCGCCCAGGTTTCTCAGGCCGTTCATATCTACATCCGCTACTCTGGAAGCCAGAACCTTTACGCCGTTTACTTCTTTTACCTGGCTCATTACATCGCCCAGAGAGTCATTTGCCAGCTTGCTCTTTAATTTTTCATTTTCAGAGCTCAGAGCCTTAATTTCCTCTAAAAGAGCCTCAATCCGGGAGGTTAAGGATGCAGGAGTGGTCTTGGCTGCCTTTGCCGCCTCATGAAGCTCCTCTTCCACCTCTGCATAGTGCTTCATCAGTCCGTCGGAGGTAAGAGCCTCAATACGTCTTACGCCTGCTGCAATGCCTGCTTCAGAAAGGATCTTAAAGGAAGCAATGGCGCTGGTATTTGCCACATGGGTACCGCCGCAAAGCTCTGTGGAGAAATCTCCCATCTTTACCACGCGGACCTTCTCGCCGTATTTTTCACCGAAGAGGGCCATAGCGCCTGTCTTCTTTGCCCCATCCAGGGTCATAACCTGTGTTTCAACCGGAAGGGAAGCGCTGATCTCTGCATTTACCATATCTTCCACCTTTTTGATCTCCTCAGGAGTCATGGCGGAGAAATGGGTAAAGTCAAAACGGAGTCTGCCTGCGTCCACATAGGAGCCTGCCTGCTCTACATGGCTTCCAAGAACGGTTCTTAAAGCCTTCTGAAGCAGATGGGTCGCACTGTGGTTTCTGCAGGTTAAGGCGCGGTTTCTCTCGCATACGGACAAAGTTACGGCTTCTCCAACGCGGAGCATTCCCTTTGTCATCACGCCTACATGGCCGATCTTTCCGCCCTGAAGGTGAATGGTGTCCTTAACCTTGAACTCGCCGTTTTCATTGGAAATGATACCCTTATCGCCCTGCTGGCCCCCCATGGTGCCATAGAAAGTGGTTTCATCTGTGATAATGGTTCCTGCCTGGCCGTCTGTAAGAGCCTCTACAAGCTCCTCATCTGTAGTCAGAACGGAAATCTTAGAATCCACGCTCAGCTTGTCATAGCCTACGAATTCAGAGGTAATAGCAGGATCGATGGACTGGTATACGGTCACGTCTGCACCCATGTAGTTGGTTGCCTTGCGGGCCTTGCGGGCCTTGTCCTTCTGCTCCTTCATGGCAGCATTAAAGCCTTCCTCATCAACGCCGCAGCCCTTTTCCTCCAGGATCTCTCTTGTCAGATCCAGAGGGAAGCCGTAGGTGTCGTAAAGCTTAAATGCATTTTCTCCGGATAAGGTCTTTTCACCGGCAGAAACCATGGAAGCCTCCATCTCGGCAAGAATGGCAAGACCCTGGTCGATGGTCTTATTAAACTTATCCTCTTCCTCGCTCAATACCTTAAAGATCATGGACTGCTTCTCTTCCAGCTCCGGATAACCGTCCTTGGAAAGGTCGATTACGGTCTTTGAAAGGTCTGCCAGGAACTTTCCTTCGATTCCCAGCTTGCGTCCATGTCGGGCAGCGCGGCGCAGCAGGCGGCGCAGCACATATCCTCTGCCCTCGTTGGAAGGCATGATGCCGTCGGAAATCATAAAGGTGCAGGACTTGATATGGTCTGTGACAATACGCAGGGAAACGTCGGTCTCATGCTCCTTCTGGTATTCCTTGCCGGACAGGGCGCATACGCGGTCTAAGAGAGCCTTGTTTGTATCCACCGTAAACAGGGAATCTACGCCCTGAACCACTACAGCCAGGCGCTCCAGTCCCATACCGGTATCAATATTTTTCTGCTTTAATTCGGAATAATTGCCGTGGCCGTCATTGTCAAACTGGCTGAATACGTTGTTCCAAACCTCGATATAGCGGTCGCACTCGCAGCCTACGGTACATCCGGGTTTTCCGCAGCCGAACTTCTCGCCTCTGTCATAGTAGATCTCAGAGCAGGGGCCGCAGGGGCCGGAACCGTGCTCCCAGAAGTTGTCCTCTTTTCCAAAGCGGAAAATACGGTCTGCAGGAATACCGATTTCCTTATTCCAGATCTCAAAAGCCTCGTCGTCATCTACATAGATGGAGGGGTACAGGCGGTCCGGATCCAGGCCGACTACTTCTGTTAAAAATTCCCAGGACCAGTGAATGGCCTCTGTCTTAAAGTAATCGCCAAAGGAGAAGTTGCCCAGCATCTCAAAGAAGGTGCCGTGGCGGGCTGTCTTTCCGATATTTTCAATATCGCCGGTGCGGATGCACTTCTGGCAGGTAGTAACTCTTCTTCTGGGAGGGATCTCCTGTCCGGTAAAGTAAGGCTTTAAGGGAGCCATACCGGAGTTGATCAGCAGAAGGCTGTTGTCATTATGAGGCACGAGTGAAAAGCTCTTCATTGCCAGATGTCCCTTGCTCTCAAAAAATTCAAGGAACATACGGCGCAGTTCGTTCACTCCGCGGTACTGTGGTTCTTTCACTTTCTCTTCCTCCATATCCTTTGACGCGCAATATACGCGCATCTTAATTTGAAATCATAACCATAAGCGACATTTTACCATATTGACTTGTATTTATCAAGATATTTGCCCTCTATTTCGTTATTATCTCCATTGTGGCACGTTTCGGAGTATGCTACACTTACTCTCAGAATAATATGGCGCCGCAGCGAATGCGCCGGAAAGGATCCTTTTCCCCATGAACCAATCCCCATCCCAAACCACCCATCTTTTTACCAACCGTCAGATCACCGCCATGCTGCTTCCCCTGATGGCCGAACAGCTTTTGATCACCCTTATGGGCATGGTAAATACCTTTATGGTAGCCCATGTAGGCTCTTATGCCATTTCCGCCGTATCCCTGGTGGATTCCATCAATATTCTGGTGATCCAGGCCTTTTACGCCCTGTCTACCGGCGGAACCATTGTCTGCGCCCAGTATCTGGGGCAAAAAAAGACAGGGCATGCCATCCGCTCTGCTGAACAGACCCTGTTTATTGTAACGCTGATCTCTCTTGTAACAGCTGCATTCTGCATCCTGTTTGACCGGCAGATTTTAAGGCTGATCTTCGGGACAGTGGATGAAGAAGTATTTAACTCTGCTCGTACATACTTTTTCTATTCATCCCTCTCCTACCCATTTATCGCCCTGTATGATGCCGGTTCCTCCATCTTCAGAGCACAGAAAAATACCGGCTTTCCCATGGCCATGTCCCTGATCGCAAACATTGCAAATGTGATCGGAAATATCATTCTGGTGCTGATCCTGGGACAGGGTGTAGCAGGCGCCGCCATCTCCACTCTGGCTGCCAGGGCCTTATGTGCTCTGCTGGTTCTCCTGCGCCTTGTAAAGCCCAGGGAAAATCAGCCGGTCTATGTAGCCAATTATACCCGCATACGCCCCCATATGCCTTTGATCCGGCGGATTCTCCATATCGGTATTCCCGCAGGCATTGAAAACAGTATGTTCCAGTTTGGAAAGCTTGCTATCCAGTCCAGTGTGTCTACCCTTGGTGTTACCGCCATGGCAGCCCATGCAATGGCCTCCAATTTTGAAAGCTTTAACGGGATCGCAGGCATTGGCGTGGGAATCGGCCTTATGACCGTTACCGGACACTGTCTGGGAGCCGGAAGAAAGGACGAAGCGGTCTATTATGTAAAGAAATTCTGCGTGGCAGCAGAAATCGCCGTGGCCGGAAGCTGTATCCTTCTTTTCCTTTTAGCCCGCCCCATTGTCACCCTTTCAGGCATGGAGCCCGAAAGCATGCGTCTGTTTCTGGGACTTTTGACCTTCATCACCCTTGTAAAACCGATCATCTGGGTACCGTCCTTCATACCCGCTTATGGCCTGAGGGCCGCAGGAGATGTAAAATATACCATGGTCGTTTCCTGTCTTACCATGTGGCTGTGCCGGGTGTCCTTATGTATTTTTCTCATCCGCGGCCTTGGCGTGGGCCCTATCGCCGTGTGGATCGGTATGTTCTCCGACTGGATCGTGAGGGGAATCTTCTTTACAAGACGGTATATGAGCAGAAAATGGCTGGAGTTTCATGTGCTTTAACATAACCCCTGCCGTTACCCTCTCTCTTTTTCATTTTTTATAATTTAAGATAGAAAATCTCCGTATTTTATGGTAATATCAAACAAAAACGCTTTATCAGGAGGTACCAAATGAAAAATGTACTTATTATTTCAAGCAGCCCCAGAAAAAATGGGAATTCTCAGATGTTGTGTGAAGCTTTTAAAAAAGGGGTGGAAGAAAGCGGAAATTTCGCAAAACTGATCCGTCTGGCAGAAAAGAACATTGGATACTGCAAAGGCTGTGATTTTTGCATGAAAAATGATGGAGTCTGTGTCCAAAAAGATGATATGTCTGAAATCCTAGATGCATATAAAAAAGCAGACGTTCTGGTATTGGCAACGCCCGTATACTTCCACGGCGTTTGCGCCCAGATGAAAACCTTTATCGACCGTACCTATCCCATATGGCAGAATTTAGGAAAAAAAGAAATCTATTATATTGTTACAGCCGGTTTAGGCCGCGATATCATCGAGTGCTCTCTGGGAGATCTGGACGGTTTTATTTTTCATCTGGAAAAGCACGAAATAAAAGGGCGTATCTATGCGACAGACGTTACGGATGTCGGTGCTGTCAGCAAAACGCCCTTTATCAATATGGCTTATCAAATGGGATACTGCGTTTAAGCCTCCGATTATTTAAGCCTTCTTTTTTCCTCATAAAGCCCGATCAGATACGCTCCCACCTCTCTGCTGTAGCGCAGGGAGGGGAGTAAAAGCGCCTCAGGAACTTTATTTAAAAACCACTGGGCCTCAAAATTCAGATTCCCTTCATATCCAATCTCTGCCAGTCCTTCCATGGCAGCCTTCCAGTCGGTTTTTCCCTGGAAAGGCATTACATGGATATTGTCCACGCCGGTCTGGTCGGACACATGGGTGACCTTCAGGCGGTTTCCGATGATTTTCAGAGATTTTTTCTGATCCTGCCCCATGATGCTGGCATGCTCCAAGTCCCAGCAGATGCCGATATTTTCTGCGCCCACCGCGTCTGTGAGCTCACACAGCTCCTCTGCATGATCCGCATAATAGCGTTTAGGCGCAATATGCAGATCCCACATATTTTCCACCGCGATTCCCACGCCGTGCTTTGCGGCAAACTCGCAGAGACGCTTAAAATACTCTGTATTGCCGGACCGGGAGGCTGCATAAACTGCATCTGCCGAAAAGGCCGTAGAGGGATGAACCACAAGCCAGGGAATCCCCATTTTCTCAGAGGCCAGGACACAGCGCTCCATGATGGTCTGGTGAAACTCATGATCGGCTTTGGGATTCAAAAAATCATATACATTGGCATGGCCCTGTTCGTAAGAGAGGCCATGTTCCTCCTTCAGCGCGCACATTTTTTCCGTATATGCTTCCCAGCGTTCATCTAAAAAAGGGCTTTTAAAGGTAATCAGGTCATGGAAGCAGAAATCGAATACCCTGTATCCCGCCTGGACACAGAGAAGGATTCCGCGCTCCTGGGAAATAGGCTCCATATTGATGCGTTCAAACACCATATTGGTTGAAGTAGACAGTTTCATTTCTCATTCTCCTCAAAACAGATCCGGCGGATGATCTCTGCCGCCCCGGCTCCGCTTTCCTTTCTGGCAGTCAGGTCTGCACAGGCTTTGGTAGCTGTCTCTGCATTTCCCACTGCGGCTCCGATACCAGCTTGCGTCAGCATCTCATTGTCATTTTCATTATCCCCGATTGCCAGAACCTGCTCCATGGAAATCCCAAGCCCGGCGCAGATCTGCCTTACGCCGTAGGCCTTTCCAAAGCCGGCCCGTACAATCTCAAGGCCCTGGTTTCCGTAATGGGTAATCTCACAGCTTCCCTCAAGAGGCTGCTCCCATTCCAGAAGGCTGGAAATTTCGCCCTGTTCATCGGAAATATTTACCTTATCCGCCCAAAGGTTTTCCCATTCCTCTTCCCTCACCGGGCGGATTGGATGGTAGCTCCCCCGCTCCGCCCGCTTGCGCCGGACCGCTTCATTTTCCCGCATACAGTATTCTGTTCCGTTTAAGGAATACAGTACGGTCATTTCTCTTAAAAGCGCCGCCTCGATCAGAGGACGAAGCTCTAAAAGGCAAAGGGGATGTTTTTCCAGTATCTCATCCTTCCGGTAAAGAAGCGTGCCATTGCAGGCGCATACGGGGATTTCGATTCCAAGTGACTCTGCAAAAGGCGTAATCATATAGGGCAGCCGGCCGGAGGCAAAGGTAAAGAGGATCCCCCTCTTTTTTAACTCTGCCGCCGCCTGCTCCACCTCTTTCGGGAACCCTTCTCCTCTGCGGATCAGGGTTCCGTCAATGTCGCTCACAACAAGACGTATGTCTTTTTTTCTTTTTTCTGTCATATTTTTCCTAGTCGTTAGCAGCATGATACTCGTCTAACAGAGCGTTGCATTCTCCTACGATTGCATCTACAGTTTCATCTATGGCCAGACTCCCCTCGCAGAACTGCAGCATCAGGTCTGTCATTACGCCGTTGATTTCATTATATACCAGATCCAGAGGCTCCTGTGCTAGAGGGGAAGAGCTCTTCATCTGATCCAGAGGAACCTTAAACTCAGGATGCTCCTCATAATAAGCTTTCATCTCATCCATTTCTTCTACCTGGTTATTGACAGGAATATAGCCGGAACCGGTAGAAAGGATATACTGTGCCTCAGGAGAGGAGCAGTACTGGAGCACATCCCAGGCTGCCTCTACCTTTTTCTCATCACCCAGATCAAACAAGGTCAGGCAGGAACCGCCCAGAGCTGCTCCGCTTCCGTCTGCTTCGGTGATCTTTGGAATAGGAGCTGCCTTCCACTGGAAGGAATCGCCTACCAGGCCGTCAATGGTGGCAAGACGGGAGGAGGACATCATGCACATGGCGGTAAGGCCGTTGGCAAATTCCTCATTCAGACTGTCTTCCACATACTTATAACCGCCTGTCTTTAAAAGGGCGTCTACCTTTTCCAGAACGGTTTTTAAGGTGCCGTCCTCACCAATGGTAAGCTTTGTCATTTCTCCTGCACGGCCGCCCTCATTATCACCCACAAAGGAGTCCTCGGACTGCTGTACAATATAGTTCACCAGATGGTATCTCTTAATCTGAGCTTCAAAGCCGTAACGCTCTACACTGCCGTCTGCGCCCTTCTTTGTAAGCGCCTTCGTATACTGTGCCAGCTCATCCCAGGTAGCAGGCGGAGCATCAAAGCCCGCCTCCTTTAACGCATCCTCATTGTAGTAAAGAAGCATATTGGAGTTTGCAAAGGGAACCGCCATCAGCTTTCCGTCTGCTGTGCAGGAACGGAGCATAGGCTCATAGAAATCATCTTTTTTTACTGCGTTTTCTTCCTTTTCAATCCACGGGGTAAGATCGACGGTCCAGCTTAAATCCATCATGCTGGGGATGGTAGAGGTCAGTCCCTGGTTGATGTCGGGAGCATTTTTCCGGTCATCGGTCTGGTACGCTAAAATCGCCTTATCTGTTCCCTCATAGCCCTGGAACACCAGGTTTACATGGATGCCCTTTTCCTTTCCCTGCCCCTCATTATAATTAGAAATGACAGTCTCCAGCGCCTCTCCCGCAGAACCGTTTAAGCTGTGCCA
This sequence comes from Enterocloster sp. HCN-30185, assembly GCF_037890305.1. Lineage (NCBI taxonomy): Bacteria > Bacillati > Bacillota > Clostridia > Lachnospirales > Lachnospiraceae > Enterocloster > Enterocloster sp. HCN-30185. The sequence goes on along the minus strand of NZ_JBBKBT010000004.1, from coordinate 58,249 downwards.
GAAGGTAACAACTGTTTCTCCCTCTGCCGCTTTTTCTGTGGCCTTTGTTTCCTCTTTCGCCTCTGTTGCCGCCTCGGCTGCCCCGGTGGACACAACACTGTCATCTGTTGTCTTGACGCCTCCGCAGCCGGTGAGAGAACCAAGAATTGCCGCTGAGAGAATGGTTGTAGCAATCACTTTCTTTTTCATCATCTTGTATTCCTTTCTTACATGTCATTATGTACGTTTACGTCTGTAGCATCAGCCCTTTACAGCTCCGCCCATCATGCCGCCTACGATCTTGCGCTGGAAAAGAGCAAGCACCAGAACGGAGGGGATCAGGATAATGGTCGCTGCTGCCATCACAACGCCGAAATCACTGGACGCCTCTGTATTGAGCATGGTAATGGCTACCTGGGCCGTTCTCATTTCATTTACATTTGTCACGATCAGGGGCCACAGGTACGTATTCCAGGTTCCCACAAAGGAGGAAATGAAAACCGTAACCAGGGCCGGAGTGGTGGTCGGCAGAAGGATCTGCAGGAAAAACTGCAGGTTTCCGCAGCCGTCAATATGGGCCGCTTCCTTTAAAGACAGGGAATAGCTTAAAAAATACTGGCGGATCACAAAAATATTCATTCCGGAAACAAAGAAAATCACCATCATTCCCGTATAGGTATTGATCAGGTTCATTCCGGAAACGGTAAAATAATTCTGTACCAACAGCACATCCGTGGGAATGATCATAGTACCGATGGTGAGATAAAATAAAAACTTTTTTCCCGGATACTCAAAAAATGCGAAGGAATAGGCCGCGCAGCTGGAGGTAATGATCCGGACTACGCTTGATACAAAGGCTACGATAAAGGAGTTGAGCATAAAGCGGAAAATATCCGTCTGAGTCACAGCCTTTATATAGTTTACCAGATAAATGTAATCCGGTATCAGATGCACTTCTTTTGTCAGGATCTCCGACGGCTGCATAAAGGAAACCAGGACACAGTATATAATCGGTGAAATGACAGCCAGTCCCACAAACATACAAAACAGCTGGTAAATCAGGCTCTGCAGCTTTCTCTTATTGATCATAATGCACCTTCTTTCCCTCCAAAGCCATGCTTAATGCCATCATAAGAGCCGACAGCACAAAGCATACGGTCGTAGCCGCAAAGGCCGCGTTGTAATTGGTTCCCGTAATGGCTTTTTTGTAAATATAAGAGATCATGGTTTCAGTGGCTCCGTTGGGCCCGCCCTCAGTCATGATCAGCGTAAAGCTGGCTGTGGTCATGGCATAGGCCACATCCTTTACCAGCAGAAACAGCAGGGTGGGGGAAAGCATGGGAAGGATGATCTTTGTCTGCATCTGGATGCCGCTTACGCCGTCAATGGCCGCGCTCTCCATCACTTCCTCCGAAAGCCCTCTCACGCCGGATAAGATGAAAATAAAATTGTACCCTACATTGGCCCAGATCTGCACGATCATAATGCTGATCAAGGCCAGCTTCTGATCGCTCAGCCAGTTTACATTCAGTCCGGTGAGCTTATTGATAATACCCATGGACGGATTGTAGGCCAGCTGAAAGATCATGGCAACAACCGATGTCGAAACTGCCATGGGAAGGGCAAACATGGCTTCATACACAAAGGAGCTCTTTCTCTTTTTTCTGCACAGCAGAGCCAGAAAATACCCCAGAACCATGGATACAGGCACAGTCACAGCCACATAGACCAGGGTGTTTTTTACAGCCAGTAAAAACTTCTCATCTCCAAAGACCCTTACATAGTTCTGGATTCCCGCAAATCCCTTTACTGTCCTGAATTTATCAAGGGTGAAAAAGCTTAAAACCTCATTTTTTAAAAACGGGTAATACACAAACAGGACAAACAGCACCACAGCCGGGAGCAGGTATAAATAGGGCTCAACGCATCTTAAAAGGCTTTTCTTCCGTTTCATTTCATATTTCCTCTTTCGATATCAGATAGATGCCAGCTTATCAAACAGATCCTTCATCAGACGGTCACGGTTGATGCTGTAGACATATCGGATAAAATGGCGCCGCTTATCCTTTGCATAATGGTGGTCATACTCCATAATAGGGCTTGGTTCCAGACGGTCCAGCATAAAGGAGGTATCAAGCAGCCAGGCCACTGCCGTTACGTCTGAAATCGGCCGGCTCCAGCAGGTTTCTCCGCTTACAATCTTTGCCTCATGACGGGTCTTGTCAATGATGTAATCGCAGAACTCATTTTTCCCCCGCAGCCAGTACTCCAGCTCAGGCCCTGTGGTTGAAAAATGGTCTACCACCCCTCTGCCCGGCAGAAGCACCAGGGGAACTCCGCTTCCAAGAAGCACACGGGCCGCCGCCACATCCTGCTTTGCATTAAAGGAAAAATTATCATGCCAGTCCAATGACAGGCCTCCCAGCCATACCACAAAGATCCTGTCCTTAATCTCAGGCTTCATAAGAAGGGCGGAGGCAATATTGGTACAGGCTGCGATGGCAATCACATAGAGGGGATCTTCCTTTGTATACTCCATTGCCAGACTGCACAGATGCTCTGCAGCCGCTGAAACAGCTGGAGTCTCCTCGCTGTCTAAAAACTGCTCTGCACCTTTGTAGGTACATTCTTCATACTGGCTTTTTTTCAGCATCGCCAGCACTCTGAAAATCTCCTCATAGCTGCGCTCCATGCCGTCTTTGGGACCATTGGAATGATGGTTGTCAAAGGGAGCTGCATAAATTGCCTTCAGGTTCAGACGATCCTCTGACTGAAGCAGGTACGCCAGAGCAAACTGATCGTCCACCTCATTAAAGGTATCCGTATCCAGCACAACGTCAATCCGCCCCTGAGGCCGTTTTAAACGGGCGATGGACTGTTCCATTTCTGAAATGTCAATATCATCTGAATAGGAAAAGCCAAAGGGATTTGGTATCATGGTATGACTCCTTTTCTCTTTTATTTTGTTTCGACAACTTTTAATTACTTTTTATCATTATTTTCGCCAATAGTCAATATCATTTTTGGTTTTTTACAATATTTTTGCGATAGTTAATTTGTTTTTTCACATTTCAATCATTATCAGTTGCTTCTTCGGAGCCAGTAGGCACATAGATCAGATGAAGGCCGGCTGCTGCAAAGCGCTCCTTATCCTCTTTTTTAAAGGGCACATTGCTTACCATATAGTCAAAATTGGTGGCAGCCGTTACAGAAAACACAGCAGCCTCCGGGTATTTTCCCGCTTCCAGCAAAAGAATGGTCTCTCCCGCGCTTTCCATAGCCAGCTTCTGAAAATGCATATCGCTCTCATAGTAGGAGGACAGGATCAGGTTCTTTCCAAGAGCCGCCCCGCTGAGGATGCATTTATCCACATGGAAGCTTTTTAACTGTTCCGCCATAAACTGCCCCTTGGTAGCCCCCTCTCTCTCATTGATCCAGCCGCCTAAAAGGAACACTCTCTTGCACAGCTTCCCCATCTCCACCAATGTAAGGATGTGAATTGAATTTGTAACAATCGTCAGGGTTTTCAGCAGTTCCGGAGCTTTTACAAGCTCCTTTACAAATTCTGCCGTCGTAGTGCTGCTCTCTATGATCAGGGTATCCCCCTTCTGTATCAGCTTTACCGCCTCTTTCCCCAGCTTCTGCTTTTCCCTGCGGCGCACGCCTTCTCTGAACTGAAAGGGAGAAGCCATTTCCGTATTTCCTGCAAGGGCGGCCCCGCCATGGACACGGACGATCTTGCCCTGTTCCGACAGGATATTTAAGTCCTTTCTGATGGTTTCCATAGAAACGGAAAGACGCTCTGCAAAATCCGCCACCGTAACAATGGGATTTTCCTTTAATATTTCTATGATTTCCTGATATCGTTCCTCTGCTTTATTCATTTCTCTCCTCCATATTGGTATTTTGATTTCATTATAACAGTTTTTTGGTTTTTTCCAACTATTTTTTATAAAGTTGTAAAATACAAAAAGACGTCTGATTTCTCAGACGCCCTTATAAGAATATATCTCACTGCTTATGGCAAAACAGCCGTATCGCTTTCGTTTTCAGCATCCTGCGGCCCGCAGGCCTCTTTCTCGTATCGGTCTGCCAGTTCATAGGCGCGATTTCTGGTTAAATCCACCAGGCTGGCTGCATAACTGATGCTTCCTACCCCTTCCGCCTTTCCAGACTGTCCGGCAGCCGTTTCACGATTTATGAGCCACTCCTTCTGCTCCTTTGCAAGTTCCTCCGCCTCCTCCTGAGGGAGGATTCCCAAAAGGGCATTGTACACTGCATTCAGCTCCCTGTCCCACATTTTGACTTCGGTCTCCGCAGATGTTTTAATGGAGTATACGTTCGGATCCCTTTCCTGCTCCTGCATTTTCTGGATCTGTGCGTCCAGATCATTCAGACGCTGTCTATAAAGTCCGCCTTCACACGGACTGTCTGCCTGTGAATCTGTGGCCGCTCTCCCACTTTCCGGGACTGCTGACCGGGCCATTGCAGGGACAGGCTCAGAGATTGCAGCGGGTTCTCCCGCCTCTTCTTCCTTTTGTTCCGTTTCCGGGACTGCCGTATCTGCCTGAGCCTGTTCCTGCACAGCGCCGCTCTCCTCCTTCTGAGCCTCTTCCTCTGTCTGTTCCTTAAACGGCCCCAAAGAAGCCTCTGTGGATATTTCTCCCTCAAAGGCGGCACTGTCTGCCTGTTTTTTTACTACAGACCTGGTATAACCGGTCACCAGAATGCCGATTACCAGAATCCCCAAAATCACCAGCCATATCCTTTTATCTTTCATATTCTATCATCCCTGTCTGACTCAATTTCACTTTCCAGTGATACATTATCACAAAAACGGATAATTGTGAATACGATTTTCAAAGGAGTAATACATTGTAAGATATCTGTAATATCTAAAAAGGACTCCTATTGGAGTCCTTCATCGATCATCAGATCAGTTCCGTCGGCAGCCGTCGTAGCCAGCTGGTCGCAGCGTTCATTTTCCGGATGGCCCGCATGGCCCTTTACCCATATAAAGGTGACCTGATGAGGCTCCTTTGCTTTTAAAAGGCGCTTCCACAGGTCAATATTTTTTACCGGCCCGCTCTTTCCCCGATCCCAGTTTTTTGCCACCCAGCCTTCGATCCAGTGTTTGTTAAAGGCGTCTGTCAGATATTTGGAATCGGAATAAAGGGAAACCGCGCAGGGACGGTTCAGGGCTTCCAGGCCTGCAATCGCCGCCATAAGCTCCATGCGGTTATTGGTGGTGCGGACATAGCCGCCGGACATGGTTTTTTCGTAGCACTTTCCGGTCCGGTCTGTATAGTGCATTACTACGCCGTAGCCGCCGGGACCGTCCGGGTTTCCCCGGGCGGAACCGTCTGTATAGATCTGTACTTCTGTCATTGTTTTTTGTCTCTCCTGTTGTTCATTGATAGGAAGCGGCACTTTACCGGTCCCACTTCTCGCACAGAGCCAGAATCTGCTCTGTAAACCGGGCCAGATCCCGGTTGGCACCGCCCTGGTTATGGCTGATCACAGCCAAAAGCCGGCTGCCTGCGTCTACCAGTCTGGTATAAACTCCTGTGGCCTTGCGTCTGGCCTCTGTCTCCTTCTCAACCAGAACCGGCTCTGTCTGGCAGATCCAGCAGTTCTTTATAAGGTCAAACTGGGAACCGGAGTACGGGGCATCCGCCGTCAGCCTGAGCTGGTTTTGAAGAGCCTCTGTAAAGGCGGTGCAGGATTCCTCATTTCCATGTACTACAAATACATGGGAGGGCTGTTTTTCAAAGGCTGAGATCCAGGCAAGGAGACCGTCTCTGTCTGCATGGCCGCTGATGCCGTCTATGGTTTCAATGTGAGCCCGCACGTCAATTTCCTCTCCGAAAATCTTTACCGCCGGCGCGCCATCCTGAAGAACCCTTCCTAAGGTCCCCTCGGCCTGATAGCCGGCAAATACGATCGAACACTCCGGGCGCCACAGGTTATGCTTTAAATGATGGCGGATACGGCCTGCATCGCACATACCGGCTGCGGAAATAATAACCTTGGGCATCATGTCAAAATTGATGTTTTTGGATTCATCACTGGTAACTGAAAGCTTCAGCCCTTTAAAATCAATGGGGTTGATCCCCCGCTCTACCAGTGCCTTTGTCTCATCATCATAGCAGTCCAGAAGGTTTTCCGTAAATACCTGTGTTGCCTCCACAGCCAGGGGACTGTCCACATACACCAGAAATCCATCGTGGCCGTGAACCAGATTATGTTCCTTGATATGGCGGATCATATAAAGAAGCTCCTGGGTACGGCCTACGGCAAAGGCGGGAATCACCACATTCCCTGAACGGTCCAGCGTTTCCTGGATGATCCTTGTCAGGCTCTCTACATAGGTAGTGGTCTTTTTGTGGTATCTGTTTCCATAGGTGGATTCCATCACCACATAATCTGCCTCTGAAATATACTGAGGGTCACGGATCAGCGGTTTGCTTTTATTTCCGATATCGCCGGAAAATACGATCTTTCGCTCCTCATCCCCCTCTTTGGCCCAGATTTCAATGGAAGCAGAGCCAAGCAGATGGCCCACATCGGTAAACCGGAGGGTCAGATTGTCATTCAGCTTAAACACCTGACCATATGCTACGCCCTCAAAATGGCTCAGTACGCCCTCGGCATCCTCTACCGTATAAAGAGCCTCTACCTCGCCGCGTCCGGCTCTTTTAGCCTTCCTGTTTTTCCATTCTGCCTCCATCTCCTGGATGTGGGCACTGTCGCGAAGCATGATCTGGCATAAATCCATCGTGGCATAGGTGGTAATGACCCGGCCCTTAAAGCCTCTGGCATAAATCCACGGCAGCAGGCCTGCGTGGTCAATATGGGCGTGTGTGAGAAAAACGTAATCAATCTCACTGTAGCTTACAGGCAGCTCTGCATTGACGTATGGATTATTCCCCTGCTCCATGCCGCAGTCGATCAGCACCTTACTGCCTCCTGCCTCAAGAAAATGACAGCTTCCCGTTACTTCATGATCTGCTCCGATAAAGGTTAGTTTCATATGCATTCTCCCCTCTGAAGGTGGTTGAATAAAAAGTATAATAGTCTGTCAACTTGTAGGTATTATACCATATTCACAGTATGATTTGCAATATTTATAAAAATTTTATATAATAATACAAATCATACCCCCATTACTATCATTGATGATCTTCTGCAGCGTATCCTGAAGCTTCATCTGGCAGTCCTCTGTCATCTGGGAGATCTTGGCCTGGATTCCATCCTCTACGATCTGTTCAATGGACTTCCCGAAAATATTGGCATCCCATACGCCCTCCTCGCTTTCTCCCGCATTGGATTTAATATAGGCGATGAGGTCTCTGGCCTGCTGTTCACTTCCCACGATTGGGGCAATTTCCGTCTCAATATGAGCCTTGATCAGGTTAATGGACGGAGCCTGCGCCTTCATTTTTACCCCGTATTTGTTTCCGTGGCGGATCACCTGTGGTTCGTCTAAGAGGATTTCCTCCCGCTCTGGCATCATGACGCCATACCCCTTGATCCGTGCCTGAGCCAGCGCATTTTTGACCTTTTCATACTCCTTCTGCATCCGGGCCAGACCGCTTAAGGTCTGCATCAGTTCATATTCTCCCCCAATAGGAAGACCCACATAATCGCTTAAGATCTGATAGTAATAGCTGTCGTCCATTTCCACTGCAAGATCCACGCTTCCGTCTGCCATTTCCATTTTCCGCACGGAAAGAGACTTAATGGCTCCCGATTCATCCTTCATCTCCCGTATTCTTAAAGCCACATCCTTCATGTGCTCCACCTTCTGTAAGATCTCTTTTGCCGTCTGGATCACCCGAGCCTTCAGCCAGTGGGATGCAGGAAGGATCTCCAGCCATTTTGGAATGTGAAAATCCATCTCCGTAACCGGAAATTCCTTTAAAACGCACTCTAAAATATGAAAAATGTCCTCTTTTTTCAGCTGCTCACAGTTGACCGGAAGCACAGACACCCCATACGTCTCCTCCAGTTCCTTTGCCAGCCGGGCAGTTTCTTCCGAATAGGGCTTTACGGAATTTAAAAGAATGACAAACGGCTTTCCCAGTTTTTTAAGCTCCTCTACGGTCTGGCGCTCTGCCGCTATGTATCCCGGACGTTTCAGATCCCCTATAGTGCCGTCTGTCGTCACCACAATGCCGATGGTGGAATGATCTCCGATCACCTTCCTGGTTCCAAGCTCTGCAGCCTGGGTGAAGGGGATCTCGTGGTCAAACCAGGGCGTCTTTACCAGCCGCTCCTCCTCATTCTCCACATGACCCGCGGCCCCCTCTACCATAAAGCCCACACAGTCAATCAGGCGCACTCTGGCTTCAATCCCGTCGTCCAGGGAAATTTTTGCCGCCTCCTTTGGGATAAATTTGGGTTCCGTTGTCATAATGGTTTTTCCCGCAGCGCTCTGGGGCAGTTCATCCCGGCTGATGGCGCGCAGATGTTCGTCCTCCATGGCCGGAAGAACCAGAAGCTCCATGAAGCGTTTGATAAAGGTGGATTTCCCCGTCCTCACCGGCCCCACCACTCCAATATAGATTTCTCCCCCGGTTCTGGCTTCAATATCTCTGTATACATTAAAATTGTCCATAAAAATACCCCCTTGCACGTTTTTATAATATATGCACAGGGGGTTCACTTGTATTACTCGCTTAAGTATGCCTTCTTTACCTGATCGTTGTTCATCAGTTCCTTTGCATCTCCGGAAAGAGCAATAGTACCTGTTTCCAGAACATAGGCCTTGTCTGCAATGGAAAGGGCCTTTTTTGCATTCTGCTCTACCAGGAGAACGGTCGTTCCATCCTCATTGATCTTCTGGATGATATCAAAAATCTCATTTACATAAATTGGAGAAAGTCCCATAGACGGCTCGTCCAAAACGATCAGCCTGGGGTGGCTCATAAGAGCGCGGCCCATGGCAAGCATCTGCTGCTCGCCGCCGGAAAGAGTGCCTGCCAGCTGGTTTTTCCGCTCCTCCAGACGGGGAAAGCGCTTATAGATCATCTTTAGCGTTTCTTCCATCTCATTTTTATCCTTGCGGGTGTAAGCGCCCATTTTCAGATTCTGAAGCACTGTCAGGGTAGCAAATACGCGCCGTCCCTCAGGCACATGGGCGATTCCCATGCTTACCAGCTTATAACCGGGTACACGGGTAATATCCGTTCCTTCATAGACGATCTTTCCTGCCTTGGCGCTTAAAAGGCCTGTAACGGTGTGCAGTGTTGTGGTCTTTCCCGCACCATTTGCGCCGATCAAAGCCACGATCTCTCCCTGGTCTACATCAAAGGAGATTCCCTTTAACGCCTGGATCACACCGTAATACACCTCCAGGTCTCTGACTTCAAGCATAGCCATAATATCCTCTCCTCCTATTCACCAAGATATGCTTTTACAACTTCCGGATCATGGAGCACCTGGCTGGTGGAGCCTTCTCTTAATACCTGTCCGAAGTTTAAGACAGTAAGCTTCTCGCAGATACCGCTTACCAGCTTCATATCGTGCTCAATGAGCAGAATCGTCATATCAAAATTGTCTCTGACAAAACGGATGGTATCCATAAGCTCTGCCGTCTCGTTGGGATTCATGCCTGCCGCAGGCTCGTCTAAAAGGAGCAGCTTGGGATCTGTAGCCAAAGCTCTGGCAATCTCCAGCTTTCGCTGCTTTCCATAGGGAAGATTGGAGGCCTTAAAATCACACTCTCCTGCCAGCCCGAATACTTCTAATAGGCTCATGGCTTTTTCATCCATTTCCTTTTCCGTCTTATGGTATCTTGGAAGCCGGAAAATCCCCTCTAGTGTAGAATACCTGTGATGATTGTGAAGACCCGTCTTTACATTGTCAAGCACAGACATATCCGTAAATAAGCGGATGTTCTGGAATGTTCTTGCAATACCCTCCTGATTGATCTGGATGGTGCTTTTTCCTGTGATATTTTTGCCGTCCAGCACAATACTTCCCGCATTTGGCTTATAAACGCCTGTAAGAAGGTTAAACACGGTAGTCTTTCCCGCTCCGTTCGGTCCGATCAGACCGTAAAGCTGCCCTTTTTCAATATCGATATGGAACCCGTCAACGGCCTTAAGACCGCCAAAGGAAATGCTTAAATTTTTTACTTCCAGCAGTGCCATTATGCCGCCTCCTTCTCTTTCTTTCTGAAATTCTGAGCAATCCGCTCTCTGAGCACTACAAACTGGGGTGCAGAGTTAAAGAGCATGGCAAGGATCAAAACAACTGCATAGATCAGCATACGATAATTGCTCAGTCCTCTCAGAAGCTCCGGAAGCATATACAGAACAACGGCGGCGATGACAGAACCGCGGATATTTCCGATCCCGCCCAAAACCACATATACAAGGATCATGATGGACATATTATAACCAAAGTTCTTCGGCAGAGCCGTTAAGGTAGTCAGGTTATGGGCATAGAGAACGCCTGCTACGCCTGCCAGAGCCGCTGATACAGAAAATGCCAGCAGCTTATACTTTGTAATATTGATTCCTACAGACTCAGCCGCAATCCGGTTGTCACGGATCGCCATGATCGCCCGTCCAGTCCGGGAATTGATGATATTCAAAACAATAAACAGCGTAACCAGCACCAGGATCACGCCAATGGTAAAGGTGGCTGCCTGGGGAGTGCCTGTGATCCCCTGAGCGCCCTTGATCAGCACCTCTCCGTCCGGTGCCAGCCCCAGAGAAAGAGAGTCCTTTAAAGAAAAATGGAAACCGGCGCTGTCTCTGCCGAGATAAATGGCATTTACAAGGTTTTTAATGATCTCTCCAAAGGCAAGCGTTACAATCGCCAGATAGTCACCCTTTAAACGCAGTACCGGAATACCGATAAGGATCCCAAAAACTGCCGCCGCCGCTGCTCCTATGAAAATTGCGATCACCAGGGAAAGGGTGGGATCAATGGAGCCCTTCATGCACTTGGAAAAAAGAGCACCCGCAAAAGCGCCCACACACATAAAGCCTGCATGGCCAAGGCTCAGCTCTCCTAAAATGCCTACGGTCAGATTCAGGGACACAGCCATAATGACATAAATGCAGAAAGGCACCAAAAGTCCCTTGACGAGGCTGGAAATATGCCCTCCGCTTATCATAAACTGCATGATCAACCAGGCAGCGATCACCATACAGTAGGTGATCATGTTATTGATAAATATTTTTTTCTTTGCTGTGCTTTTCATACCGGTACACCTACACTTTCTCTCTGATCTGTTTTCCAAGAATACCTGTGGGCTTCACAAGCAGTACAACGATCAGAACAGAGAACACAATGGCATCTGATAACTGGGAAGAAATATATGCCTTTGACAAAATTTCGATCACTCCCAGAAGGATTCCTCCGATAAATGCTCCCGGTATGGAGCCAATCCCTCCAAATACGGCAGCCACGAAAGCTTTGATGCCTGGCATAGAACCGGTGTATGGCGTTAAAGACGGATAAGCAGAGCACAAAAGCACACCTGCGATGGCTGCAAGAGCAGAACCAATAGCAAAGGTAAGGGCAATGGTACCGTTTACATTGATACCCATAAGGGTAGCAGCACCCTTATCCTCTGATACAGCCAGCATAGCCTGTCCTGCCTTGGAGCGGTTTATAAATATCACAAGCCCCGCCATGATAATAATACACGTTATAATCGTAACAATTGTTTCTCCTGTAACCGTCAGCTGTCCGTCTGCCAGACGCAGAGCCGGAAGAGTTACAACAGACTGAAAGGATTTGGTATCGGCTCCAAAGATCAAAAGAGCCAGGTTCTGAAGCAGATAGCTGACGCCGATGGCTGTGATCAGTACTGCCAGCGGGGAAGCTGCACGAAGAGGCTTATATGCCACTCTCTCGATCACAACGCCCAGAACCGTGCACACCACTACTGCTAAAAGCACACCTGCCAAGGGAGGAAGCCCCATGGAACCGGTTGCCACGAATACCACATAGCTTCCGATCATTATAACATCGCCGTGAGCAAAATTCAGCATCTTGGCGATTCCATATACCATGGTATATCCAAGGGCTATGATTGCGTATACGCTGCCCAGGCTGACGCCGTTGATCAAATAGTTAACAAAGCTCATTCTATAACACCTCTTCTATGGTTTACTACAGATAAGAGGGCTGTCTTACGACATCCCTCTTTCGGGTCTTTCGTTATGAAAATTTATTCCATGGCCGCATATGCGCCGTCTACGATCTTCACAGCCTTAGGTGCCTTGTGCGGCTCGCCGTCCTCTGTCCAGGTCATTCCGGTGCCGGTAAGACCATCCAGCTTGATATTCAGCATGGATGCCTTCATCGCCTCGCACAGATCGCTGACAGACATATCCGGTGTTGCCTTTGCATCCTCAATGGCTGCCTTTACAGCATAAACTGCATCGTAAGCGTCTGCTGCAAACTGGATCGGCGTCTCTTTGTAAGCATCTTCATATGCCTTTACAAACTTTACTGTGAGGTCATCCTTTGCATCAGCTGCAAATGGAGTTAAGAGCATCAGCCCTTCTGCCAGACTGGTATCAAAGCCCTCTACCTGAAGGATACCGTCCATACCGTCTACCCCAAAGAACTGGGGCGCAAAGCCCATGGTATTGGCCTGCTGAAGGATCAGAGAAGCCTCTGTGTAATAGATCGGAAGGAATACCATCTCAGCGCCGGCATCCTTTGCCTTCTGAAGCTGCGTGGAGAAATCCTTGTTGCTGTCGGCTGTGAATGCCTCTGCTGCTACGATCTCAATCCCCTGGGCCGGAGCTTCCTGAGCAAACTTCTCATATACCCCGCTGGAATATACGTCCGAGCTGTCATAGATTACCGCAATCTTAGATGCAAGCTTATGCTCTCCAATATAAGTAGCAGAAGCCGCACCCTGATCCGGGTCAGAGTAGCAGATACGGAATACGTTCGGATTCGCTGCACATTCAACAACGGAACCGGATGGCGTGATCTGGAACATATTATCAGCCGCTGTTTTATCCGCTACTGCAAGACATGGGGCTGATGTGGTGGTTCCTACCAGTACCTGCATTCCCCAGTCCTTTAAGGTATTATACGCATTTACACTTTTTTCCGCGTCATGTTCATCATCCTGGAACTGGAACTCGATCGGATAGCCATTGATACCGCCTGCTGCATTGATCTCATTTACAGCCAGCTCTGTACCGTGCTGTACAGCCATTCCATATACAGCCGCGCCGCCTGTAACAGGGCCGATCCCGCCGATCTTAAATACCTTCGCCGCTTCACTTCCGCCCTCAGAGTTTGCTTCTGCTGAAGCGGAACTTCCCTCAGCTTTTGTCCCGGCTGCCGAACCTCCGCAGGCGGTTAATGAAACTGCCATTGCTGCCGCAAGTCCTGCGCATAAAAGTCTTTTTTTCATAATATCCTCCTCCTGCAGTGCCAGACACTGTCCCTGCCCTCTTTAAAGCCGGAACACTGCTCACTGCATATTATAATGCTCTGCTGTATTAAAGCTTTCTTAAGATTATAAGAATTTCCCTCTGCATTGTCAACCGTTTTCCCTGATTCCTGCTATAACGAAAAGTTATTCCTTCCATTCCAGCAGAGCATTTTCTGCCCGCCGGTCCCTGAGCATCAGATCATACAGCGCATCCTTTGCAGGCTTTCCGTCAAAAAGAACCTCATTTACCTGCTCCACGATCGGCATGGACACCTGATATTTCTTAGAAAGAGCCCTGGCCGCTCTGGCAGAGTATACACCCTCTACTACCATTTTTACTTCTTTCATGGCTTCATCCATCGTATATCCCTTACCGATCAGGATACCTGCTCTGCGGTTTCGGCTGTGCATACTGGCGCAGGTAACAATCAGATCTCCGATTCCAGTCAGGCCGGAAAAGGTCTCCGGGCTTCCTCCCATGGCAGTACCAAGCCTGGTGATCTCGGCAATGCCTCTGGTGATCAATGCAGCCTTTGTGTTATCACCGCAGCCTAAGCCGTCCGCAATCCCCGCAGCAAGGGCGATTACATTTTTAAGCGCGCCTCCCAGCTCAATTCCCAGCATATCCGGACTGGTATACACCCGGAATACAGGGCTCATAAACAGGTTCTGCACCAGCTCCGCATCCTGTCTTCTGTGCGCTCCTGCCACGCAGGTTGTAGGGAGTCCCCTGCTTACCTCCTCTGCATGGCTGGGCCCGGAAAGAACCGTAACCCTGGCAGCCGGAAGCTCTTCCTCAATGATCTCAGACAGATTTTTAAGAGTCGTATCCTCAATCCCCTTGGCTACATTGGTAATGACCTGCCCTTCCTTTAAAAAGGGAGCCATCCTGTGCGCCGTTTCCCTCACATAAACCGATGGAACCGAAAGAACCAGAAGCTCCTTATCCTTCATAGCCTGCTCAAGATCTCCTGTCACACGGATCTTCTCCGGGATCGGCGTATCCCCCAGATTGGGATGGCGTCTTGTGGCTGTAAGCGCTTCTACCTCCGCAGGAACCGCAGACCACAGCTCCACCTCATGGCCGTTTCCCGTAAGGAGAACCGCTAAAGCAGTTCCCCAGGTTCCTGAACCGATCACACCAATCTTAGACATATCGTACCCCTCCTGTCACTGTATTTATGTATTTACTGCTTTTTGGCTCCCACTTTATTTTCCGTGCCCTTTAAAAGACGGCCGATATTCGCCCGGTGGCGCCAGAAGGCCATGACCGTGATCACGGCTGTCACAGCTGTAAACTCCAGTCTTCCCGGTATCAGGCCATAGGCTCCGCGGAGATTCTGTACTGCGTCCCAGACAAGAAGGATCACAGATACCACTAAAGAACCTAACGATACATAGCGTGTCACTGCCACAAGCAGAATAAAGCAGGATAGGCAGATCACAGTCAGTCTCCAGTCAATGGAGAAAATAATTCCCGCTGTGGCTGCAATTCCCTTTCCTCCCTTAAATCCTAGATAAAAAGGGAAATTATGTCCCAGGATCACTCCAAGGCCCGTATAGAGCATATACACATACATAAGCTCCGGCTGATCCTTAAACAGCAGCCGCGTGATAAAGCAGGGGATCACGGTTTTTAAGAAATCTCCCACAAAAACCGTAAGACCTGCTTTTTTTCCCATTACACGCAGGGCATTGGTACTGCCGGAGTTGCCGCTTCCGTAACTGCGTATATCAATGCCGTGAAGTTTTCCATAAATATATCCGGTCTGAAAGAGGCCGCACAGATAACCGGCGGCCAGACAAATGATGCGTTCCATTTCTCATATCCCCTTGTATTACTGATCTTTTTCCTTCCGTTCCCGGATGATGAATTTTAAGGAGGTACCCTTAAATCCAAAAGCGTTTCGGATCTGATTCTCCAGATATCTCGTATAGGAGAAATGCATCAGTTCCTTATCGTTTACAAACACCACAAAGGTCGGCGGCTTTACAGATACCTGGGTCATGTAGTAAATCTTTAAGCGCTTGCCCTTATCGGAAGGCGGCTGCTGCATGGCTACTGCCTCTGTCATGATCTCATTAAGAACACCGGTCGCTACACGGAGATTCTGGTTCTGGCGCACCATATCGATCATGTCAAACAGCTTTGGAAGACGCTGTCCGGTGGCAGCCGAGATAAAGATAAATTCCGCATAGGGCATGAATGCCAGAGTTTCCCGGATTTTATTTGTATACTGGTAAATGGTCTTGTCATTCTTCTCAATGGCATCCCATTTATTTACAGCCACAATAATTCCCTTGCCTCTGTCATGTGCAATTCCGGCGATCTTTGCATCCTGCTCCGTAACGCCTTCCTTGGCATCAATGACCACAACCACAATGTCCGCCCGCTCCACTGCGGTTACCGTACGGATAATACTGTAGCGCTCCAGTTCTTCTTTGATTTTATTTTTGCGGCGGAGTCCCGCTGTGTCGATAAATACATAGGGCGTACCGTTGTGGACAATCTCTGTATCCACTGCATCTCTGGTAGTTCCGGCAATATCAGATACAATGACCCTGTTTTCTCCTAAAAGCTTATTGATAATGGAAGATTTTCCCACATTGGGCTTTCCGACCACCGCAATTCTCGGACGGTCATCCTCCTCTTCCTCTGAGGCAGTTCCGTCAAAATGTTTTACCACCTCATCCAACAGATCACCGATCCCCAGACGGGATGCCGCAGAAACAGGAACAGGATCGCCGATTCCCAGATTGTAAAACTCATATACGTCATTTCCAAATTTTGCCATGCTGTCCACTTTATTTACAGCCAGCACAACCGGTTTTCTGGATTTGCGGAGCATATCTGCCACCTTGGAATCCGCATCTACCAGTCCCTGACGCACATCTACGATAAACACGATCACATCTGCGGTGGAAATGGCGATCTCCGCCTGCTCCCGCATCTGGGATAAAATGATATCGCTGGTATCCGGTTCAATACCGCCTGTATCAATTAAAGTGAAATTCATATCCAGCCAGGAACAGTCCGCATAAATACGGTCTCTGGTAACGCCTGGGGTATCCTTTACAATGGAGATGGTATCTCCTGCAATTACATTAAACAGCGTAGATTTTCCCACATTGGGTCTTCCTACGATGGCTACCACTGGTTTGCTCATTTATCTTTATTCCTCCTACTTATATGACTCGTCCGACAGCTCATCAAGCTCATAGCCCTCATAGCCGTAGTCTGCTCCAAGGCCTGCTTCATCCTCCGTTTGTTCTGCTTCCAGCTCTGGATAAAGAACCGCCTTTACAAAATCGCGCCCGCTTGATTTTACTATACGCACCTTTACTTGTAAAGCCTTTTCTGCGTCCTCGGCCGTGAGATCATCCAAAAAAACGGTCTCGCCGCTGCGGAACATATTTACCGGAAGAAGAAGGTATTCTCCCAGCTCTTTGCCCTTTAGCTGGGCGATCACATCCTGCCCGGTGAGAAGGCCGGATACAGTGATGGATTCTCCAAAAAAATCATTTCTTATGGGATAAATATGAATGGTGCGGCCGGGGAATTTTTCATTGATCCATCCGGCATATTTCTTTATATAAGGATAGGGAAGGCGGCCGGTTGCAATGGAAACGGTACGGTTTTGACCGTCATCAGAGTACCCTTTTAACGCCTCCTCTACTTCTGAGGCCAGAAGCCTCAGCATTCCCACTCCGTTTTCCAGCTGGATATAACCGTCATATCGCTCCTCCTCCGGAAGGGGGCGCTCTGCCAGAATATACCACTCGTCGCTGGCGTGGATAAAGTGGATCCCATGCTCCTTATACAGCTTTTTCTGCCACATCTCGATCAGGTCGATGACCTGGCAGGCGTCCTCCTTTGTAAACGGTTCTAAGGGGTACAGACCGTCTCTGTACTTGGAAAGCCCCACCGGCACCACAGATACGCTCTGCATACAGGGAATATACTTTGTAAGATCCTCAATGGAACGCTTTAACTCCTCCCCGTCATTGACACCCTTGCACAAAACAATCTGTCCGTTCATGGGCGTACCTGCCTCATAAAGGCGGTCGATCAGTTTCAGGGATTGTCCTGCAAAACGGTTGTGCAGCATCTTGCAGCGAAGCTCCGGATTGGTGGTCTGGACAGAAATATTGATCGGAGCCAGTTTAAAGCGGATGATCCGCTCGATATCTTTTTCCTTCAGATTCGTAAGGGTCACATAATTTCCCTGGAGAAAGGACAGTCTGGTATCATCATCCTTAAAATACAGTGTTTCCCGCATTCCCGGAGGCATCTGGTCAATAAAGCAGAAAATGCACTTGTTGCTGCAGGATCGGTACTCGCTCATAAGTCCGTTTTCAAACGTAAGTCCCAGATCCTCATAATCGTTTTCAATGTCAAGCTCCCACTCTTCTCCGTCAGCCTTTCTCACCGTCATAAGCATGGACGGACTGTTTACATAGTATTCATAATCGAATATATCCTCTATGGGATTTCCGTTGATCGTAAGGACACAGTCTCCCGGCTCCAGCTCCAGTTCTTCGCCAATGGAACCCGGATCTACCTTTGAAATAAGATGTCCCTTCAGTTTCTTTTCCATATTATTTTAACCTCAATCTGTCTGTATTCTGATGTTCTTTTTCTATCATAACAATTTTACCTATGTTTGTAAATGGCAACTTCCCAATGTATTTTTCAGTAAAATCTCTGTAAAGCCTTGACCAGAATGGCGGGAAATGGTATATATCATATGTATGCCCTCAGACAGGGACGGCCTGTCCGCCTTGTTTTCTGAGGAAAACCGTCACTACAATGGACAAAGGAGTAAGCTTTCATGGCTAACAATTTCGTATTTAATGATTCCCTCCCCGTTGCACCTTTAAAGCTGGCTGCCCTGGAAAGCTGCCGGGACTTCGCCTCCAAGGTCAACGATCACATTGTGCAGTTCCGCCGCAACGATATTGAGGAACTGACCCGCCGCAAGGCAGACCTGCGCTACCGCGGATATGATGTGGATTCCTATCTGTTGGACTGCCACTGCCCGCGCTTTGGCACTGGCGAGGCAAAAGGCGTGATCAATGAATCTGTACGCGGCAACGATGTATTTGTAATGGTTGATGTAATGAACTACAGCATCCCCTACACTGTATGCGGCTACACCAACCACATGTCCCCGGATGACCATTATCAGGATTTAAAGCGTATTATCGGTGCCTGCTCCTCTACAGCTCACCGGATCAATGTAATTATGCCTTTCCTCTATGAAAGCCGCCAGCACAAGCGCAGCAAGCGCGAGTCCTTAGACTGTGCTATGGCACTGGAGGAGCTGGTTGCAATGGGCGTAGAAAACATCATTACCTTTGATGCTCACGACCCCAGAGTGCAGAATGCCATCCCCCTTTACGGCTTTGACAACTTCCTGCCTACGTATCAGTTTGTAAAAACACTGTTCTCCCACGATACTACCACAAAGATCGACAAGGAGCATCTGATGGTGATCAGCCCGGATGAAGGCGCCATGAACCGCGCGGTATATCTGGCAAACAACCTGGGCGTAGATATGGGTATGTTCTACAAGCGCCGCGACTATTCCAAGGTTGTAAACGGACGCAACCCCATCGTAGCCCATGAGTTCTTAGGTTCCTCCGTAGAAGGCAAGACCGTTCTGATCATTGACGATATGATCTCCTCCGGTGAAAGTATGCTGGATACCTGTAAGGAATTAAAGGAGAGAAAGGCTGCCAAGGCGATCGTATGCTGTACCTTCGGCCTGTTCACCAATGGACTTGAGAAGTTCGACGAGTATTTTGAGAAGGGTTATCTGGATTATGTGATCACAACCAACTTAAATTACCGTCCAAAGGAGCTCTTTGACCGCAAGTGGTATCTGGAGGCAGATATGAGCAAATACACCGCTGCTATTATCAACTCCTTAAACCATGACCGTTCCATCGGAGCAACCCTTTCTCCTACAGAGAAGATCCAGAAGCTTGTAAGAAAAAGACAGCAGATCATCTAATGATATCATGAAACCCCGTCCGGGCCGCCATCAAGGGCCTCCCGAAGACGGGGTTTTTCATTGCCGTATCATTTCAGGCATAAAAATGCTGCCAGAGTTCCTCTTTTAGCCCCAGCCTTCCGGTGGGAAAAAAGCACCTCATGGTTGCACATGGTACAGATATTGGCCGTGTGGATCTGCTCTTTTTTTAGTCCAGCTTCCAGAAAAAGGATTTCATTTGCCGTCCACAAATCCAGCTGATATTTGCCCGGAGCCTTTCCTTCTGTAAAAAGGGAAGAATGCCATCTGGGAGCAAAGGCTTCTTTAAATTCCTCCACCACCTCTTCTCCCACTTCAAAGCAGTCCTTACAGATGCTGGGGCCGATGCAGACCACCAGATCCTCAGGCCGTGTTCCGAAGGCCTCCTTCATGGCCTTTATAGTTTCCTGCCCCATGGCCTTTACCGTCCCCCGCCAGCCGGAATGGCTTAAGCCGATGGCCCTATGGGTCCGATCCACAAAATACAGCGGCACACAGTCCGCATAAAAGGTCACAAGGGTCTGGCCGGGTACATCTGTGATCATCCCGTCTACATCCCTGTAATCTCTGGGAATGATCACCCCTTTTCCCTCATCTGCCTTGGTCATACGCCGGACATTGACTGTATGGGTCTGCCAGGATACGGTCATCCGGTCTCTGTCTACCCCAAGAGCCGTGGCCATTCTGGTAAAATTTTCCAATACATCCTTCGGATCGTCCCCTCTGGTATAAGAAAAGTTCATAGATGCGCAGTCCCCTTTGCTTACGCCTCCAAGCCTGGTGGAAAAACCGTTGATCACAAGGCCGGTTTTTTCAAGAACATCAAAGGAAAGATACGGCACTCCTCCCTTTTCTCTTGTTGTAAGAACCTTCGCACTGTTTTTATACTTCCACTGAATCATAGAGCATTCTCCCCTGTATCTTTTGATCAATTCTTTTAAAAAGCATCCTGTATCCACTGAATTGATTCTCCCATAATACCTACTGCGTCAAAGCGGCAGGGTGTATCCTGAGAAATGCGGCGGATATACATATAATAAGCGGCCGTATGGCGGATTTTTTTCTGTTTGCGTCCATCAATGGCCTCCAGGGGAGAGCCGCAGCCCGGACCGGATCTGTATTTTACTTCTGTAAATACAAGGCAGGCGCCGTCCATCAGGATCAGGTCAATCTCCCCTTTGCGGCAGCGGAAATTCTTTTCCAGAAGCCGCAGCCCTTTACTTTGAAGAAAGGCAGCCGCTGCATCTTCATAACGGCTGCCTGTTTCTCTTTTATTCATTCTGCTTCCTCTGCAACAAAGTTTTTAATAAAGCTTCTTCTGTGGATCGGACAGGGCCCAAGCTCCTTTAAAGCCTGAATATGGGCCGCCGTGCCGTAACCCTTGTGCTTTGCAAAGCCGTAACCGGGATAGATTTCATCATATTCTGCCATCATGTGATCCCTTGTAACCTTTGCCAGAATACTGGCGGCAGCGATGGATACGCTCTTTGCATCTCCCTTTATAATAGATACCTGCGGGATCTCTACCTTTGGAATCTGGACCGCGTCATTGAGCAGAATCTCCGGTACCGCAGAAAGCCCCCAGATTGCTTCCCTCATGGCCTCATAGGTAGCCTGCAGAATATTGATTTCATCAATCCGGGCCGGAGAAGCAGTCCCTACGCACCAGGATACAGCCTTTTCCTTAATCTCAAGAAAAAGCTCTTCCCGTCTCTTTTCTGACAGCTTTTTAGAATCATTCAGATAGAGGATCTGACAGTCCTTTGGCAGAATCACTGCCCCTGCCGTAACCGGCCCTGCAAGGGGCCCCCTGCCGGCCTCATCAATCCCGCAGATCAACGTATAATCTTCATATTCTTTTTCATAGGCTTTCATCGCCTCCAGTCTGGCAAGCTCCTTTTTCAGACGTTCTCCCTTTAATTCACGCGCCATTTATTTCACCCTGTCTGTGTAATCCTGTGCCTGCTCCAGACTGAGCTTTCCAAGCTTTCCGGAACGGAACTCATCTAAAAGAAGGGCAGAGGCTCTGGCAAGATCCAGCTCTCCTCCCTTCATCAGGCACGCACGGTTTTTCGCAATCCGCTCCAGCATCCGGCTTGCCTTCAGATTCTGCTCCTCTTTTGACAGTTCCTTCCAGGCACTGTTGTCTTCCGTTTCTCCCTCAGCAGCATCCCCGTAGCGCTCTGTGAGCACGCCGGGATAAATCTGCTCCAAAAGCCCGATCAACTCCCAGGCCAGCTCTTCCCGGTTTAAAATCTGGTCGTTAATGGAGCCGATCAGAGCCAGATGCAGGCCTACGGTCTGATCCTCAAATCTGGGCCACAAAATACCCGGAGTATCTAAAAGCTCCAGCGTTTTATTCAGACGGATCCACTGGTTTCCCTTTGTGACACCGGGCTTATTTCCCGTTTTGGCGCAGGCCTTTCCGGCAAAGGAATTGATAAAGGTGGACTTTCCAACATTTGGGATTCCCACTACCATCGTACGGATAGGACGGTTTAAAATCCCTCTTCTGCGGTCTCTTTCAATCTTTTCCTTACAAGCCTCCTGGATCACAGCCTGAACCTGCTTTAAGCTTCCCTTATTTCTGGCGTCAATCTTTGCCACATGGATGCCCCGTGATTCAAACAGAGCGGCCCAGGCTGCATTTTTCGCCTCGTCTGCCAGATCTGCCTTATTTAACAGAACCATCCGCGCCTTCCCGGCTGCCAGCTCGTCAATATCCGGATTCCGACTGGAAAAGGGCACTCTTGCGTCCACCAGCTCGATCACCAGATCAATGAGCTTCATATCCTCTTTCATTGCCCGTCTGGCCTTTGTCATATGGCCCGGGTACCACTGTATATTCATCGCTTATAACTCCTCGTTCTTCTCATTTTTACTGCCCGGTTTTTTCACTGTCCTCCGGGGATAAAATCAAGCTTTAACAGGGGAAGAAAACGCAGCCATACCCGGCCGAGGATCTGATTTTCCTTCACATTTCCCACATTGGAAAAACGGCTGTCCTCACTGCTGTCCCTGTTGTCTCCCAGCAGAAAGTATTCATCCTCCGACAGAAGGACCGGACTTTCTGCACGTCCGGCTAAAGAAACAAGATCCAGTCCTTCAGGGGCTTTTAAGGGGCTTCCATCAATATAAACAAGGCCATTTTTGATCTGTACCGTTTCTCCGGGAAGCCCAATGACCCTTTTTACATTTTTCCTTCCATCTTCCCGTTTAAACACTACGATGTCAAAACGCCTGGGACGCCTCACCACATAAGTGATCCGGTCCGTAAGCACCACATCGCCCCCGTCTAAAACCGGTTGCATGGAATTGCCTGAGATTTCCACCTGGCCCCCATAACCATAGACTAAAAACCAGGCGCAGGCTAAAACTACTACAATATTCACCACCCAGCTGACTGCCCTGCGAAGCCAGGCGGTATCTTCATTGATATAAAAATCCAAGTCTGCCCCCGATTCTGTTTTCAATCCGCAGCTACTAAAATGGGGACAATTTTCATTGTCCCCGTTTTGTCTGTCTTACTTATTTAACTAACTCTTTTACCTTAGCAGCCTTACCTACTCTGTCTCTTAAGTAGTTCAGTTTTGCTCTTCTTACTTTACCCTTGCGGACAACCTCAACGTTGTCTACGCTTGGGGAATGTAATGGCCATGTCTTCTCTACGCCGATGCCGTTGGAGTTCTTTCTAACGGTGAAGGTCTCTCTTGCTCCGCCGTTCTGTCTCTTGATCACAACGCCCTCAAAGATCTGGATTCTCTCGCGGTTACCCTCTTTGATCTTGTTGTATACCTTTACGGTATCACCTACGTGGAAGCTAGGTACGCTTTCCTTTAACTGTGCTGCTTCGATATTCTTGATAATTTCGTTCATTGTGTGAACCTCCTTCATTTATTGGATGTTCTTAATACTCTATGCGGTAAAACGTGT
Source organism: Enterocloster sp. HCN-30185 (assembly GCF_037890305.1). Taxonomy (NCBI): domain Bacteria; kingdom Bacillati; phylum Bacillota; class Clostridia; order Lachnospirales; family Lachnospiraceae; genus Enterocloster; species Enterocloster sp. HCN-30185. The sequence continues at coordinate 34,879 of NZ_JBBKBT010000004.1, read as the reverse complement.
TCACTGCAATTCAGTAGCAGAGGACCATCTATTCTTTGTCACAACGGAATCAGTTTATCACAGATCCGCTTCATTTGCAACCGTTTTTTTTACATAAATATGAACCTTGTCAATCCGGTTTTTATTGACTTTTTCCACTACCAGACGGACTTCTTCTGTGTCCACCTCTTCTCCTTCTGCCGGAAGATGCTCCAGACGGTCGATCATAAAACCGCCCAGTGAATCAAAATCTTCTGATACAAGCTCCAGGCCAAGCCGGTCATTGATATCGTCCAGGTTCATGGAACCGTCTGCCAGATATTCTCCTTTGGAAATCTCCTTAAGCTCGTCTTCCTCATCTGCATCAAATTCATCCCTGATATCGCCTACGATCTCCTCCAGGATATCCTCCAGCGTGATCAGGCCTGCGGTTGCACCATACTCATCCAGAACGATCACGATATTATTTGATGTCTTTCGCATCTCGATCATGAGTTCGGAGAGTTTCTTTGACTCAAAGGTAAACAGGGGCTGGCGCAGGTAGTCGCGGACGGAAAAAGCGGCTCTGTCCTCCAAAAGGATCAGATCCTTCATGTTGATAATGCCGATGACATTGTCGGTGTTGTCCTCATAGACAGGAAGGCGGGTATAATGATCCCTGCGGAAAATTTCCATCAGTTCCTCATAGGACGCCTCCACATCTACAAAGCTCATGTCGATCCTGGGAACCATGATATCTCTGGCAACAGAGTCTCCCAGATCGAACACATTGTTGATCATCTCTTTTTCTTCTGATTCGATCACACCCTTTTCGTGACCTACCTCTACGATCGTTCTCAGCTCATCTTCCGTAATACTGTCTGTCGGCTTGTTGGGATCCACGCCCAAAAGACGCAGAACCCCGCCGGAGAGCAGGTTTACAACAAAAATAACTGGTGTCAGTATGGTCATGAGAAGGCAGATTACTCTCGCAAAGCGAAGGGCGTTTTTTTCTGCCTCCAGAGTAGCTATGGTTTTTGGCGTAATCTCTCCAAAAAGCAGCACTAAAAGAGTCAACACTCCGGTAGCCGCTCCTACGGCCTGGCTTCCGAATACATCCGTTACCAGCACGGTAAGCATGGAGGACGCAGAAAGATTAACCACATTGTTTCCGATCAAAATGGCTCCCAGCATTTTGCTCTGATCCCTTCTGGCCTTTAAAACCCAGGCTGCCGCCTTATCTCCGTTGTCTGCAAGATTTCGTATACGGATCAGATTCACCGTTGTAAGGGCGGTTTCCGAAGAAGAGAAAAACGCCGAAAGCACCAGACAGACCACTACTAACACCAAACGTATGACGACCGTATCACCTGATAGATCCAAAATTCATCAACTCCTATTTCTTTTGTTTATTTTTTATTTTTACACAGGTTTCAAGGAATTTTACACTAGAAGCCCTTCCCTTGTCAATAAGCGTTAAAATTTTTACATACTTTCCTTTAAAGCCATGACCTTAAAATAGCCCTTTAATTCCTCTGCCGTGCACTGTTTTTCATTTAAAAGCTTCTTTACCAGAGCCATCTGGCGGCGCACCTGTTTTCCGGCGCTCTCTCCGCATTCCGGATCCACAAGCTTTTCAATGTATGTTTCCAGTTCCTTTAAAATGCTCTCCTGTCCCAGTTCAGACTTAAGGCTGTCCAAAAACTTCTGCTCCTTTAAAGTCAGACTGGCTTCTGCCAGAAGATCCGGACGGCGCTCAAGGGTGCGGCGGATGGATTGCTCCCGTCTCCAGGCTTCAATATTTTTATGATGGCCTGTGAGGAGAACCTCCGGCACCGGACGGCCTTCAAAGACCTCCGGGCGGGTATACTGGGGATACTCTAAAAGATTGTCATAAAAGGACTCTATTTCTGCAGAATCTCCGTTCCCCAGCACCCCTGGCACCAGTCGGGAAATGCAGTCGATCATCACCATTGCAGGAAGCTCCCCTCCGGTAAGGACAAAATCCCCAAGAGAAAGGTACTCTGCACCGATGGCCTCCAGAGCCCGCTCATCAATGCCCTCATAGTGGCCGCAGAGGAATACAAGCTCTTCCTCCTTAGACAGCTCCTCCGCAATCTTCTGGTTAAACCGCTGGCCCTGAGGGGTCATATAGATTACTCTGGGACGGCGGTTTAAGCGGCGGCACAAATCCTCATAGGCATCGCACACCGGACCGGGCTGCATTACCATGCCTGCTCCGCCGCCATAAGGCGCGTCATCCACATGGCGGTGCTTGTCCCTTGAATAAGTCCGAATGTCCACCGCCTCTGCCTGAATGGCCCCGCTTTCCATGGCCCGTCCTGTGATGCTGGTGCCAAGACCATCCATAACCATGTCAGGAAACAGGGTAAGAATATGAAAATTCATGTATATTTACTCCTTCCATCGGTTTTTCAGCTTTGTCTGAAGCCGGTACAGGGTATTTAAGGCATCAAGCGGCGTCATAGTAGAAAGTTCCAGGCCGTCCAGCTCCTTAATAATATCATCATCCTTTACCGTATCAAAGAAGGTAAGCTGCTGCAGATCCACCTCATCCGGCTTTGGAACCGCCCTGTGCTGGGTCACATTGGCATTCGCCTGAGCGATTTCCTTTGCACGGGCCGTAATATCATTTTCACTGAGCTCTCCGGCGATCTCCCTGGCGCGGCTGATCACAGAATCCGGAACCCCGGCCAGCTTTGCCACCTGGATTCCGTAGCTCTTATCTGCGCCGCCCCGGACAATCTTCCTTAAAAATACAATATCGTCTCCCTGCTCCTTTACTGCAATACAGTAATTTTTCACGCCTGCAATGGTACCCTCTAATTCCGTCAGCTCATGGTAATGGGTAGCAAAAAGCGTCTTTGCTCCCAAAAGCTTTGTGCTGCTGATGTGCTCGATCACGGCCCATGCGATCGAAAGGCCGTCAAAGGTGCTGGTGCCGCGGCCGATCTCATCCAGCACCAGAAGGCTGTTCCTTGTGGCGTTTCTAAGGATATTTGCCACCTCGGTCATCTCCACCATAAAGGTACTCTGTCCGCTTGCTAGATCATCCGAAGCGCCCACACGGGTAAAAATACGGTCGCAGATACCGATATCCGCCTCCTGAGCCGGTACAAAGCTTCCTAACTGTGCCATTAGCACGATCAGAGCCACCTGGCGCATATAGGTAGATTTTCCCGCCATGTTGGGACCGGTAATTACGGAAAGACGGTTCTTTCCATTGTCTAAAAAGGTATCATTTGCCACAAACAGATCATCCCGCATCATCTGCTCCACTACCGGATGGCGGCCGTTCTTGATGTGGATCACGCCCTTTTCATTGATAGAGGGCTTGACGTAATTGCGGCGGGTCGCCACAGAGGACAGGGAACAGAACACGTCGATTCCCGCAATGGCTCTGGCCGTCTGCTGGATCCGTACTACCTGGGAAGAAATGGAATCCCTTACCTCACAGAACAGATCGTATTCCAGGGCTGTCAGCTTTTCCTCCGCCCCCATGATCACATCCTCAAGCTGCTTTAGCTCATCTGTGGTAAAGCGCTCTGCATTCGTAAGCGTCTGCTTGCGCACAAAATAGTCCGGCACTATGTCTTTAAAAGAATTTGTCACTTCAAAATAATAGCCGAACACCTTATTGTACTTGACCTTCAGGGTTTTAATGCCCGTCTTTTCCTTTTCACGTGCTTCTAACTCAGCTAACCAGGTCTTTCCCTCGGTTTTAGCATTGCGCAACCGGTCGGCTTCCTCGTGGAAGCCTTCCTTAATGATACCGCCGTCTCTCACAGTAATGGGCGGATCATCTACAATGGAACGGTGGATCAGATCCCAAATATCTTCCAAAGGATCCAGCTCGCTCTCAAGCTCCTTTAAAAGCCCGGTCTGAAACTCTCCAAGAAGGCGTTTGATATGGGGCAGCATTTCCAGAGAGGTCTTAAAGGCAATGAGGTCTCTGGGACTGGCTGTCTTATAGCTGATCCGTCCGATCAGGCGCTCCAGGTCATAAATGGGATTTAAATACTCTCCCAGCTCCTCCCTGGAAATATAATTCATATTCAGCTCTTCCACCGCATCCTGCCGCCGGATGATCTCATCTTTGTGGATCAGCGGCTGCTCGATATAGCTTCGCAGCAGCCTGGCGCCCATGGCTGTCTTTGTCCGGTCAAGAACCCACAAAAGAGTGCCCCTCTTCTGTTTTTCCCGCATGGTTTCCACAAGCTCCAGATTCCTTCTGGTAGAGGTGTCGATCACCATATACTGGCCGGTGCGGTAGGGTGTGAGGGAGGTAATATGCTCTAAGGTGCTCTTCTGAGTCTCATACATATATTCCATCACCGCTCCTGCTGCAATGATCCCCGTAGCATAGTCCTCTAATCCCAGCCCGCTTAATGAATTTACCTTAAAATGCTCCTTTAATACTTTTTTACAGGATTCATCCCCAAAGAAATGGCTGTCCAGAGCGGATATGATGACCTGATACCGGTTTTTCAGTTCATCCAGGTCTACCCCAGACATATAAAATGCATTGTTGCAGATGATCTCAGAGGGAGAAAATTTATTGATCTCATCAAACAGCTCCCGGTCAGAATCCACTTCTGTAACCAAAAATTCTCCCGTACTGATATCTGCGGTGGAAATACCGTAGCGGCCGTCCACATAGACAATTCCCATCAGGTAATTATTTTTCGTCTCATCCAGAGCCTGAGCGCTGGTAATGGTGCCCGGCGTTACCACCCGGATAACCTCTCTCTTTACAAGCCCTTTTGCCTGTTTTGGGTCTTCCATCTGCTCTGCAATGGCTACCTTAAAACCCTTTTGAACCAGACGGTACAGATAGGAATCCACTGCATGATAGGGAACTCCGCACATGGGGGCGCGTTCCTTAAGGCCACATTCCTTTCCGGTCAGCGTAATCTCCAATGCTTTGGAAGCTGCCAGGGCATCGTCGAAAAACATTTCGTAAAAATCGCCCAGACGGTAAAACAGGATACAGTCCGGATATTCTTTTTTTGTCTCCATGTAATGCTGCATCATGGGAGACAGCTGTGAAATATCAATCTCCACGATCACGCCTCCCCTGAATCCTCATGGATCCGTCCCATGTAGTAAAAGCCCCTGCTCTCTTCCAGATAAACATCTACCAGGGAACCGATCATAGACGCATCTCCCGGAAAATGTACTACGGTATTATTTGACATACGGCCCGTCATCAGCTCAGGAGAATGGTCGTTTACCTCCTCCACCAGCACCTGCTGCACCGTATGCACATCCCGTCCGCAGACCTCTGCGGAAATATCCTGTACTTCTTTTAAAAGACGGTCAAAGCGTTCCTTTACCACGTCCTCAGGCACCTGGTTTTCCATGGCCGCCGCAGGAGTTCCCGTGCGCTTGGAATAGATAAAGGTAAATGCACTGTCAAAGCGTACGTTTCTTACCACATCCAGGGTTTCCTCAAAATCCTCTTCTGTCTCTCCTGGAAAGCCCACGATAATATCCGTCGTCAGGGAAATACCCGGAACAGCGGCCTTGATCTTTTCCGCCAGAGCCAGAAACTGCTCCTTGGTATATCTTCGGTTCATCTCCTTTAAAATGCGGGAGCTCCCGGACTGAAGGGGCAGATGGAGATGGCGGCAGATCTTTTGGGACTCTGCCATTACCTGAATCAGTTCATCCGAAAGATCCTTTGGATGGGAGGTCATAAAGCGTATCCGCTCCAGTCCCGGAATCTTCTCAATCTCGCGAAGCAGCTCTGCAAAGGTCATGGGCGTCTCCAGATTTTTGCCATAGGAGTTTACATTCTGCCCCAAAAGCATTACCTCCACTACGCCGTCTGCCACCAGCCGCTTGATTTCCTTTATAATCTCCTCCGGCTTTCTGCTGCGCTCCCTGCCCCGGACATAGGGGACAATACAGTAGCTGCAGAAATTGTTGCAGCCAAACATAATATTGACGCCGGATTTAAAGGAATATTTGCGCTCCACCGGAAGATCCTCCACGATCATATCCGTGTCCTTCCATACGTCCACCACCATGGTGTGTTTTGTATGGACGCCTTCCTCCTCGTTCAGAAGCTCTTCCTGGCGTTTTTCCAGGCAGATGCTGATCAGCTCTGCCAGCTTAAAAATATTGTGGGTCCCAAAGATCAAATCCACATAGCGGTAGCTCTTTCTGATCTTTTCTACCACTTCCTTTTCCTGCATCATACAGCCGCAGAGCGCGATCATCATATGGGGATGCTTTTTCTTTCTTGCTCCAAGCTGTCCTAAACGGCCGTAAACTCTCAAATTGGCATTTTCACGAACTGTACAGGTATTATAGAGAACAAAATCCGCCTCTTCCGTGTCCGATGCCACATAGCCGATGGCTTCCAGGATCCCTAAAAGTTTCTCCGAATCTCTGGCGTTCATCTGGCAGCCAAAGGTATTGATACAGCAGGTCAGAGGACGGCCCAAACGATCCTTAAAAACCTCCAGCTGCTTCTTTGCTTTTTCCATAAAATACTGCTGGCGTTCCGGTTCACAGGCCGGAGGAGCGCCGTGCAGCGCCTCATAAGAGATGTTTGCAGATAATTCCATGTATGTTTACTCCTGTTCTGATGGTATAATGTTTCTTTTCCGGTAACGTAAGGCGGCTGGGCAGATAAGCCCAGCCGGTTCCGGTGGTAATCTCTATTTATTCCACAGGTCCGAATTGGGAAAGAGGATAATAACAGAATAATACCTTTGCTATGATCTTTTCCTTTTTTACGAACTTGTTTTCCCAGTATCTGGCATCTCTGGAATTGTTGCGGTTGTCGCCCAGCATGAAATAGCTTCCCTCAGGCACTGTGTAAGGACCGTAGGAGCCCTCCATAGGCTCAGGAAGATAAGGTTCCTCTAAGGGTGTGTCAGAGCCATTAATATAAACCTTTCCGTCTACGATCTCCACCGTTTCTCCCGGAAGGCCGATCACGCGCTTTACATAGTAAACGGATTCATCATCCGGGTAATGGAAAATCACGATATCTCCCCGCTCCGGGTCATCGGTTAAGTAGGAAAGCCTGGAGCCGATCACACGGCTTTTGGTCATAATGGTATTTTCCATAGAACCGCTGGGAACACGGCTGTTGGCAATAATGAAATTATTCAGCACAAGGGCAATGATCACAGCTGCCGCAATAATCTGGATCCAGCTGATGATCTCCTTTTTCAGATCAAAGGGCTCCTCCTCTTCTTTCTTGCGGCTTCTGCCCTTCTTTTCTTCTTCTAACATATAAATAAGTTCCTCTCTTCTCAGCTGCGGATCTGGCCGTCTCCGTAGATGATATACTTGGTTGTAGTCAGCTCCTTTAAGCCCATAGGGCCTCTGGCGTGAAGCTTCTGGGTGCTGATCCCGATCTCCGCTCCAAAACCGAATTCCTCTCCGTCGGTAAAACGGGTGGAGGCATTTACGTACACAGCTGCCGCATCCACCTCATCCAAAAACTTCTGTGCGTTAAAATAATCAGAAGTGATAATGGCCTCAGAATGACCGGTATTGTATGTATTGATATGCCGGATGGCTTCATCCAGAGAATCCACCAGCTTTAAGGACAGGATGTAATCCAGATATTCCGTTCCCCAGTCCTCCGGCTCTGCCGGCTTAAAGGACGGTTCAATGTCTCTGGCTGCCTCATCCGCCCGGATCTCCACCTGCTTTTCTTCCAGTTTTTTCCTTAATAATGGAAGGAAGTCCGCTGCAATTTTTCTGTGGACCACCAATGATTCACAGGCATTGCAGACCCCGATCCTCTGGGTCTTTGCATTGAAGATAATATCCAGAGCCATATGGAAATCCGCAAACTCGTCTACAAAAATATGGCAGTTTCCTGTTCCTGTCTGGATCACAGGCACGGTACTGTTTTCCACAACCGTACGGATCAGTCCGGCTCCGCCTCTGGGGATCAGCACATCCACATACTGATTTAAGCGCATCAGTTCTCTCGTAGTTTCCCGGCTGGCATCTTCAATGAGCTGCACAGCATCCTCCGGCAGTCCCGCACGGACAAGACCGGTGCGGATCCATCTTACAATAGCCTTATTGGACTCTCCGGCATCGCTTCCACCCTTTAAGATCACAGCATTTCCGGACTTAAAGCACAGGCCGAAGGCGTCGGCTGTCACATTGGGACGCGCCTCGTAGATCATGCCGATCACGCCTAAAGGCACCCGTTTCTGGCCAATTTTTAAACCATTGGGACGAAGCTTCATGGAGATGACTTCTCCCACAGGATCCTCCAGAGAAGCGACCTTTAAAAGTCCGTCTGCCATGGATTGAACTCTGGCCGGAGTCAAACGCAGACGGTCTAAAAGTCCCTGGCTCATGCCCTTTTGCCGTGCCATCTCATAATCTGCCTCATTTGCAGCAAGGATCTCATCCTCGCCCTCAAGCAGCGCTCTGGCTGCTTCCTCCAATCCAATATTTTTTTCTCTGGAGCCCAGGCTGTTCAGTATTCTGGAAACTGCCCTGGCCTGACCGCCGATCTCATTTAATGTCATATTCCCTCTGCGCTCCTTTTCGCTCATTCTCCGGGCTGCTACACCTCTTTGATACCGCCGTATTTCTTTCCAAGATCTGTAACAGATCCGTCCTTTTCTACGATAGAAATATTATTTAAATTATTTCTCAGGCTTCCTCTGATTGCTGCAAGATACTCCCTGCGCAGAGCCGCCTGCTCACTTTTTTCTTTCTCCGTCAGTCCTACAGACTTGGATTTATGGTAAAGTTCGTTGATCCGATCTATCTTTTTTGCGTCCATTTTCTCCTCCTGTCCTTAATACTCGTTATTTAAGTAATGCATCAGGTCAAAATCCAGATTAGTATGGGCTAAAAACAGGGTTCCTGTTTCTTTCCCTCCTACAATTTCCATTACTGCCTCTACATGGTCTCCATTGGCAATTACCATATCCGCTCCGCTGTCTGTGGCGATCCGGGCTGCTGCCAGCTTGGCAGACATACCTCCTGTGCCCACATCGCTTCCTGAGGTTCCCTTTCCCATGGAAAGAAGCTCCTTTGTGATTTCCGGCACAAAACTGATAAAGCGGGCTTCCTTATTAGTTCTGGGATCATCTGTATAAAGACCGTCAATATCCGATAAAAGGATCAGAAGATCTGCTCCGATCAAAGCAGCTACGATCGCGGAGAGGCGGTCATTGTCTCCAAAGCTGTCCACATAAGGAATCTCAGAGGTGGAAACGGTATCGTTTTCATTTACAATGGGAATCGTTCCCAGATTTAAAAGCTCCTCAAAGGTATTCTGGGCATTGTAGCGGGAAGCGTCATTTACCATGGTATCCTTTGTAAGAAGCACCTGAGCGGCTGTCTGGTTGTATTCCGCGCAGAGCTTCTGATACATCATCATCAGCCGGGCCTGCCCCACAGCGGCAAAGGCCTGTTTTTCCGCCAGGGAGTCCGGGCGCTTGTGATGGCCCAGAGCCTGCCTTCCTGCGGCAATGGCGCCGGAAGATACCAAAACCACGTCCTTTCCCTGTCCTCTTAAATCGCTTAAGGTGCGGATCAGCTTCTCTATTTTCATAAGATTTAACTCCCCTGTTTCCGGATGGGTTAGAGAGGAGGAACCAATCTTAATGACGATTCTTTTTTTATCCTTCAGGTTCTTTCGTTCCTGTGCTTCCATGATACTGCTCCTTTTTCTTCTGCTTTCAGGCGCTGAAACGCCATGTTTTTTATCTTACACCAAATTTGATAGCCCGTCAATTTTTTTATCCCTCAAGTTCTCCCGTTTTCTCCTTAAGAGGCCGGTATCTGCGGATCAGCTCCTCCGCTACCTTGATGCCGTCCATGGCCGCGGAGGTGATCCCCCCTGCATAGCCTGCCCCTTCCCCGCATGGAAAAAGGCCGCGGACCGCACTTTCAAGCGTTTCATCTCTGGGAATCCGAACAGGCGATGAAGTGCGGCTTTCAATTCCTGCCAGAATCGCATCCGGACAGTCAAAGCCCTTTATCATATGGCCGAAGCCTTCCATAGCCTCTATAAAAGAAGCAGACAATGCCTCCGGCAGGACCCGGCGCAGGTTCGCAAACCCATACTGCCCCCTGAAAGCCGGCCGAACCTTGCCAAAGTGATCTGAAGTGCAGTCCGAGATAAAATCTCCATAAAGCTGTACCGGGATGTTTCCTCCGGCTGCCTGATACGCCTTTTCCTCCAGTTCTCTCTGGAAGTAAATTCCGCTTAGAGGATTTTTCTCATCATTGTCGTGAGAAAAATCCTCTGGGGTCACAGACACAATGATCGCGCTGTTGGCATTCTCTCCTGCCCTGTCATGGTAGCTCATACCGTTTACGGCCAGTCTTCCAGGCTCAGAGGACGCATTTACCACATATCCGCCTGGGCACATGCAGAAGGAATAGACCCCTCTGCCTGCTGTAGTCTGCCGGGTCAGCTTATAACTGGCAGGTCCTAACGCGCTACACTCCTCCATGCCGTACTGGCTCATATTGATCATGGCCTGAGGATGCTGGATACGCAGTCCCACGGCAAAGGCTTTCGCCTCCATAGGAACGCTGTGGCGGTAAAGTGTCTCAAACGTATCCCTGGCGCTGTGTCCTACTGCCAGTACAGCGGCATCTGTATACAGGAGTTCTTTTCCATTAATCTCCAAAGCATACAGCTTTCCATCCTTTATCCTAAAATCCGTAACCTGACTTAAAAAACGCACAGTTCCGCCCAGAGACTCGATCTCCTGGCGGATGGATTTTACGATCCGGCTTAAAACATCCGTTCCAATATGAGGCTTATTCTGATAGCAGATGGAAGGGTCTGCACCGAACTGAGAAAGAATTTTAAGAACCTCTCTGTTTCGTCCAAAGGTATCCTTTACCAGCGTATTCAGCTTTCCATCTGAAAAAGTGCCTGCTCCGCCTTCACCAAACTGTACATTGGATGCTGGATTTAATACCCCATCCTTCCAGAAAGCTTCCACCCGTCTGGTTCTGGCGTCTACGTCCTCACCCCGCTCTAAAAGAATGGGGCAGTATCCTTTTCTTGCCAGCATCAGACCGCAGAACAGTCCGGCCGGACCAGTCCCGATAATAACCGGAGGGTATGCCAGAGGGGCAGTTCCACACTCCGGCAGGCAGTATGGCTTCTCATGGCTGATTGATAAATTACGATCCTTTTTTTTTCTGACAATGGATTCTTCCCTCTTTGAGCCTCCGGATTTTAAAGTCACATCCACAATATAGCTGTAAAAAATTTCCGGTTTCTTTCTGGCGTCAATGGACTCTTTTATAATATCGATTTTCAAAATATCAGCAGGAGAAATCCCCAGTATCTTTGCCGCTTTCTGCAAAAGTTTTTCTTTTTCGTACTCCAGAGGCAGCCTCAGCTGATTAATCCGTATCATATGTATTTATTTTCCTCTTTCTTTATTTTCTGTGCGGCTTCTCTATTCCGGCTGCCGACTGTCCGGCGATCCATCCGCTGGACCATGCAAACTGCAGATTATATCCGCCGCAGATCCCGTCTACATCCAGAAGCTCTCCGGCCAGATAAAGCCCCGTCCTTATTCTGGACTCCATGGTATCCGGATCCACCTCTCTTGTATCAACTCCTCCGCAGCACACCTGAGCATTGGAAAATGGATTTACGGACATAACAATGGCCTCATAGCTTTTAAGCTGATACAGGATCCGTTCCAGCTGGCGGTTTCCAAGACGTTCACAGAGAGCAGATGGATCCATACCGGACAGTTTGATCAGCACCTGCGCAAGTTTTCTGTTTAACATTCCCGTAAAAAGCTCTCCCACTGGCTTTTCCTTCAGCATGACTGCCCGTTTTTTAAGAAGACGGAACGCCTCATCTTCCTTCCAGGATGGCATAAAGTCAATACTGGCTCTTACTCTGGAACCCTTGTCCAATGCCCTTGAAGCGTAACGGCTGATCTGAAATACCGGAATCCCGGACAGGCCGTAATCGGTCAGCTGCAGCTCCCCTTTATCCTCTGCCATGCATATACCGTCCGCCAGAAGACGGATCCTGGCCTCTGTGCGGATTCCTGCCAGCTGTTTATAAAGCGTTCCCTGGCACCGAAGCTGCACCAGCGCCGGAAGAGGCTTAATTACCTTATGGCCTAAAGCTTTCGCAAGTTCATAACCGCTTCCGTCCGAACCGGTAGAAGGAGCGGCCTTGCTTCCTGCCGCCAGAATCAGGGTATCTGTATGAAGCGTTCCCTGGCTGCTCCGGATCAGAAATCCCCCGTCCCTCTGGGGCTTTATGACAGATACCTGACAGGAAAGAAGCACCCTGATCCCAAGCCGCTCCGTCTCCCACCGAAGGACATCAAGAACAGACGCTGCCTGATCGGAATTAGGATACACATATCCGTTCCTGTCTTTTGGCACGATTCCCAGATACTTAAAAAACTCCAGCGTTTCCTCCACGCCAAAGCCTTGAATTACCTTCATGGGAAAATCCTTCTGGCTGCAGCGGTAGCATTCCGGCTCCATCCTGTAGTTCGTCAGATTGCATCTTCCGTTCCCGGTAGAAAGGATTTTCTTTCCAACCCGGTCCATATGTTCGATCAGAGTCACCTGCGCTCCCGCTCTTGCAGCCGAAATTGCTGCCATCAGCCCGGAAGCCCCTCCTCCTATAATTCCAACTGTTCTGTTTTTCATCTGTTTTGTTTTACTCCTGACTGCAACAGGGGCGGCAGATTCCGCCCGCTGAAACATTTTCTTTTAACTTGTATACGATTCCAGATAATGGTATACATCCATCATAGAGGGAAACCAGATTCCCTCCATCAGCCGCGCTCTCTCCCTTTCCGGAAAATCAGTGACCGGAATATGGGTATACAGACAGATAGTGCTTTTATCGCTGCAGAATACCAGTAAAAATCCTGCCTCAGATACCAGAAAGTATTCCTCCTTCGACTCTTCCTGTGTCATTTTTGCTGCCGGAAGAACCCCGCTCTGATTTACAGCCTCCCGTCCCTCCATATCCCGCACCGTCTCTGTTTCCAGTATGGTATTGGGAATCGGCTCTTCCTGACGGATGCGGTATCTGGTAAGCCCGTAGATAAGAACCAGACACAAAAAAGCGGTTCCCAAAAACAGCAGCGCATAGCAATACATTCGTTTCATGATCCTGACCTCCTGTAAAGCTAGTATCTGCGTTCTGCTGATTTTTAAACACAACTGTCCAGCCCGAAAATCTCTTTCTTTCTACATCAGGCGTACCCGTTTGCACAGGCGTACCAGACGGGTTCCCATAGGCATCTCCTTAAGTTCCTTTTCATCTATTGCCTTAAGCTTCACGAGAAGCACCCCATATACAGCCATAGAAACAGCCACCGGGGGAAATACCAGCACAGCCATTCCCAAACGGCCTCCGCTTAAAAGGGCCGGGCATAAAAAAACAAGTCCTTTATATATGCTCCAGGCGGCTGTTCCCATGAGCAGGGAACAGACAGAAGGAAGGATCACGGTCTTTTTGTATTCCTGGCGATATCCCGCATATCTGGCAATGCTGCGTCCATTTAACAGACACATCATAAATGCAAAAAGGATATTGGCAAATACCACGCTGAAAATCCCCATATGGAATATCATAAGGAACACCTCTACCAATATAATATGAACTGCCAGAGACAAAAACGCATGGCGCACCGGCACATCCAGCCGGTTTAGGCCCTGAAGCACCGCATTCGTCACCGTAGAAAGTGAAAAAAACACCACGGCCAATGCTCCTGCCATGGTAAGCCGGATCAACAGACTGTTATCCTCTCCTGCAAACAAAAGATTGCTCACCGGCTCTGCCAGCACACCGATTCCCACAGCCGCCGGAATGGCGATCAGCATGGAAAAACGCACGGCAGCAGCGATCCTCTGATTCGTTTCCTCCTGATTTCCGCTGGATACGGCCCGCGTCAGGGATGGGATCAAAGAAGAGGAAAGTGCATTTGAAACCGCCACCGGAATATTAAAAAGAAGCTGGTATTGGCCCAGTGCCCCCCAGAATACGGCAATCTCCTCACCGGTATAACCCAGGCGGTCCATTCCCTGTCCGAACAGGAAGTTGTCCACCACATTGGAACAGTTATAGACTGCGCTGCTTACAATGATCGGAAGAACTGTGATCGTCAGCACATACATAAGACGGCCGTAGCTTTCCGCCTTTGCCCTGCCTGAGCCATCCGCGGTGTGCACCGGAGCCGTCTCCTCTCCCAGTACTTCCCGCCCTTTTGAAAGAGTCAGCATCACAAAAAAAATAAAGGCCGTAGCTGCTCCTGCTCCTGTTCCTATAGTTCCTCCTGCAGCTCCTAACGCATAGGAATAATTCTGCGCCCCTCTCGCTGCATTCATAGCTGCTCCTGTCTGAAACAAAAGGCCGGCGGCCACTACGCTTACCACTGCATTGACAATCTGTTCCAGAATCTGAGACACCGCCGTTGGCACCATGGTGCCTGTTCCCTGAAAATAACCTCTTAAAACTCCCAGATAGGCCATAATCCAGATCGTCGGCGCCAGGGTTTTTAAGGCATAGCTGGAAAAAGGCGTTTTCATCAGCCCTGCAAATAAATCTGCTCCAAACCACAGTGCACAGCCTGCAATTCCGCCCGCAATGGTGGCATACAAAAGACCCGCCCGCAGGATCCTGCGGCAGTTCTCATACTCTCCCCTTGCAAGGCGTGAAGAAATCATCTTGGAAATAGCCACCGGCATACTGTAGGAAGAAAGGATAAGCAGAATATTGTATACATTATACGCTGAGGTATAATATCCATTTCCCTGCTTTCCAATAATATCATTTAAGGGCATACGGTAAAGCATCCCGATGATCCGCACCAGGATGCCTGCCATAGCCAGAATACTGCCCTGAACCACAAAATCTGCAGCTCTTTTGGCTCCCTTTTTATTCATTGTTTTCATCTGTTTTTTGCTCCTTTTTCGTATCTCACTTAAGCACGATCCGATCAAAGTCCCTGGTATCTGTGATAGAGACCGTCAGAAGCGTCATAGATAAAACAGGCACATTCCTGCTTTCTGCATCAGCGGGTATACCCCCTGGTTTCCAGGATCGCTCTCTGGCGTTCCTCCATCAGCAGACGTTCCTCTTCCTCCATATGATCGTAACCGCAGAGGTGAAGCATGCTGTGAGCCACTAAAAATGCCAGCTCCCTGGTCTGGGAATGGCCGTACTTTTCAGCCTGCTCTTCTACCTTCTCTACGGAGATCACAATATCTCCCAGCATCAGTTCTCCTGTCTCCGGATTAAAATAATCCTCCACCGCATCCTCTACATGGTCAAAATCTGAAGGAGCCTCATAGTCTACCATAGGAAAGGACAGCACATCCGTAGCCGAATCAATCTGCCTGTGATCCCGGTTGATCTCCCGGATGGTCTCATTATCCGTAAGGATTACATTTACCTCTGCCTCATAAGGGCATTTTTCATAGTCCAGTGACGCTTCCACCACATCCTTTATAATGGTTTCATAGGGAAGCTCCAGTTTCTTTTCTGCCTCATATTCAATGGAAATGGTCATCGTATTTACCTTCCTTTATCTCTGGGAGTCCTCTTTTTAGGCTCCGCTTTCTTCTCATAGTCATCATAAGCCTGTACAATCTTCTGAACCAGCGGATGGCGCACCACATCCGAACTGGTAAGATAGCAAAAGCCGATGTCATCAATGCGTTTTAATACTTTTAAGGCCGTATCCAGTCCGGACACAGCTCCTGACGGCAGATCCTTCTGGGTCTGATCACCTGTGATAATAACCTTGGAGCCGAAGCCGATACGGGTCAGGAACATTTTCATCTGGGCCGGAGTGGTATTTTGGGCTTCATCCAGGATAATATAGGCATTATCCAGGGTACGTCCTCTCATATAAGCTAATGGTGCCACCTCGATCAGCCCCTTTTCTGAATTGTGCAGATAACTCTCCGCTCCCATAATCTGATACAAAGCATCATAAAGAGGCCTCAGATAGGGATCGATCTTGCTCTGAAGATCTCCCGGCAAAAATCCCAGCTTCTCCCCCGCCTCAATCGCCGGACGTGTAAGGATGATCCGCCCAACCTCTCCGTTTTTAAAGGCCTGGATCGCCATAGCCATAGCAAGATACGTCTTTCCCGTTCCCGCCGGGCCGATTCCAAAGACGATCATCTTTTTGCGTATGGCATCCACGTAATGCTTCTGTCCAAGCGTTTTGGGCTTTACCGGCTTTCCCGTAATGGTTCGGCAGATGATATCCTTATCAATCTCCAAAATCTGTCCGTCTTCTTCTGTAAATGATAATGACAGAGCGTAATCTACATTCTGCTCTGTAATGGCATTTTGACGCATGGAAAGCTGGATCAGATTGTTAAATACACTTCTCGCCTGGGATACCGCCTTTTCCGGCCCGATGATCTTAATCTCGCCGTCCCTTGCGATCATCGTCACATGAAGGGTGCGCTCTATTTTCTTTAAGTACGCATCGAACTGACCGCAGACATTCTGTTCATGTTCTGCGGGAATATCGATCATTGTTTCAATTACACTCATTCGGTCTTCACTCCTCTGACTCTTTAGAGATTTCCTCCACCGGCCGGCATTGACTGATAGGCCCTAACGCCACCATCTCCCCCTTGATCCGGTATCCGGATACACTCTTTTCTATTCTATCATTATTTTCAAGAATTTGTACCCCCTTTTCCTCTAATTTTTCCGCTTCCTCCTTTTCTTTTCGTTCAGCCAGAAGATCCAATTCCTGTTTCGTATAGGCTTTTTCATAGGAAATCATCCGTTTTCCCTCTATCACTCCCAGATAAAGCGGAAGACAGTAATCAGAAAACAGTACTGCCTGGTGCTCCTCCATATAATAATCCCACTCCTCTTTTTTCCCTAAAGCAGGAAAAAGCGCAGCAGCAGACCATGGGCCCGCCTTTACGTAAATCCCCTTTCTCGTCTGTCCGGTGGGAATCCGCAGCATTCTTGAAAATGGGATCTCTTTTTCATACTCAATCACTGTTTCCGCTTCGATATCTGCATCTGCCCGAACCAGATGGGATGTTATCTCATCTCCGTTATCTCCCGTAACAGGAACACGGCCGCTGACTAATATCTGTCCTTTCTCTACCGTATCTCCTACAGATACCTGAGCAATACCGCTTCTGACTATCATAGAGCGAATCACTCCGGACGTCCCTGCCACCAGATCACAGGGTGTTTCATCTATCTGGGGCACAGCGGATAAAACCTGATTTTCCCTGATCTTTACTACCAGACGGGTTCCTGTCACACTGGCCGATACCCAGGTAACCTCTGGAAGATCCGTTCGTATAAATGTCTCCACTTCCTCACAGTTTATCTTCTTCTTTAAAATACCGCAATGCAGATCCATCTTTTCCAGACAGATCCTGAGATTATCCTCTGTGTACCTGTAATTCCCTTCAAATTCAATATCCCAGATAAAAAGAGTCATACCATACAACAGTATGAAAAAAGTTCCCAGTCCGGCTGCATAATACCAGCGTTTCCTGTTTCTGAAAATAAAAAAAGGAAAACCGAAGCGCCCTGTGATCCTTAAGCGGACACCGGATTTTCTCACAAGAGGCTTTACCCTCCTGACATCCGCCACAGTCATATATGCTTCGTATTCTCCCTTATCACGGCAGACGATGTTCCAGATTTTAAACCCTCTTGCACTGCAAAGATTCAAAAAACGTTCCGGCGAGCCGTCTTTTAAACAGATCCGTACATATCCCTTTATGCTGCGAAACAGCCACAAAAGCAAAGGCTCTCCCTCCTTTTATATGTTTCCTACAGGAGCGGTTCAAATTCCATCGATTGGATCTGACCGCATACCCCCATTGCATCCTGATTGTAATACCGGATCCTCAGTTCCCGGCCGTGGAGAGTTACACGGCAGTTTCTTGCCTGGATCCTCACCAAAGTATCTGTATACATAAGGATGCTTCTGTAATTTTCAATACAAACTTCGTGAAAACCGGTAAAACGAAGCAGTACATCTCCCAAAACCACATCCTTGGGAAGCCCCAGAGCCGTTGCTGCCATGCGCTTTTTTTCTTCATTCATGCTCTGTTCTCCCTCCTGATCGTTCACTGTAACAGTATATGGCTTTCAGCATCCGAAAATACCTCCGGCAGCCCTTTGCACACCAGGCAGCAGCACAGCATACACTGTAATGAACAATCAACCGGGAGGTATCCATGAATAACCATCCCATTTACCCATACCCTGACACCCTGGTAAGCGCTGCTGAAACCCGTCAGGAACATACACCTGTAACGCCTCTGCCAAATCCCGGCGAGGGAGGCCCGGTTTATGACGGCTCAGAACCAGCCATTCCCCTGCCAAATCCCGGCGAGGGAGGCCCGGTCTTTGATGGCGCAGAGCCTGTTATCCCTTTGCCAAATCCCGGAGAAGGCGGACCGGTCTTTGACGGACCGGGCTGGAATACCAATGGTCATTTCCATACCCATTTCCACCCTCCTGTATTCCGTCCCATCTTTCCTGCTTTCGGCTCCTCCATTACCGTAATTCCCGGCATCAGCTTCCCCTGCTACAACTGTACTGCTTCCGGCAATTTCGGACGGGTGCGGGTACTTAACGCCTCAACCGGATATCAGCCCTTTAATGTATCCCTGGGCGGCTGGATGATCGCAGGACAGCTGGCCAACGGAGATATCACCAGTTACGTTCAGGCAGCCTCCGGACGGCGCACCATGACCATTTCTGGTGCCAACGGATATGTTTATATCCAAAAATCTATTACCATCCGTCCCGGAGCCTCTATGACGGTTGCCATTATCAACACTGCTTCCGGACTGGATCTCAAGGAAATCTCCGATGCTTCCTGCAGCGCACCATCCGGTTCCGCCTGCCTCAGGACCTGCAATCTGTCCCTGAATCTGGGACCCTTTGACGTGACCCTTGAAAACAGCAGCGGCTCTTATACACCATTTACGAATGTTGCTTATAAAAATGTGACCTCATATGCTACCGTTTATCCCAACTGGTACCAAATCTATATCTCCCGTACCGGTTCCTTCCCCGGAAATGCGATAGCCGCTGCTTCTGCCACCCTGGAAGCCAATGTTTCCTATACGCTTTATCTTTTCAATGCTCCTACAGCTACAGAAGGCCTGCGGGCTATGATCGTATCAAACTGACCGCTGAAAGGGCTGCCGCACTTAAATTGGTGTGCAGCCCATACTCCTTTTAATCACCGTAATACCGCCGGCAGCTGATGATAAAAAAGACCTCCTTTTGTCTGTCAATTACGATAAACAAAAAGAGGTCTTTGCACACCCATCTCGAAGGGTTTAAAAATTTGCCCGTATATCATCACTGATACGGATTTTATGCAATCTCTTATGCATTTTCTTGAATCCCTTACCCTAAAAGCTGGATTTTAAGCCTTTTTCAGGAAATAAGTCATTCGCATAATTATTCATCCCAGTTGTGGTACACCGCCTGAACGTCATCATCCTCATCAAGCAGATCCAGAATACGGTTCATCTTCTTAATGGAATCCTCATCTGTAAGCTCTACCCAAGTCTGAGGGATCATTGTTACATCGGCTTCCATCATGGGGATATTAAAAACAACCCAAATCTTCCAAAACATCATAGCTGATGCTTTCCAATTCTTTATTATTGTGTAGAGTATATCATAGCTGAGGTTAAGAAGCAATAATACTGCTGTATAATTTTAGTAAATTTTATCAATCTCCTACTACTCTAGTATCTGTGTACCTATGGCAATATTTTAACTACAATAACATAGTATAAAATTATTCTAATTATTTTTTATGGATACCATACAGATATTGCAATATAATGATCGAAAAATGTGTATGCATGAAAAAAGACTACTGCGGTTTACAGTAGCCCTTTTCAATCAATATTGCTATTTTAATCACACCTTGAAGCTTCATTCTCTAATGTTTCTTCCTCCATCCAAGCAGGTCTAGTTACACTAGCAGTTGTAGAGGTTACCCGTATATTTCTTTTTTTTGTATCTATTTTTATACATCCTACAGATATGCTTATAACAGAAAAAATCAAAATAAATACTAGAATTATCCTTTTCATCTCTTCTCCTTAATTTTTGTGCTGGATTTTAAATATTTCTGATTATTCTTTTATTGTCCCATCAGTAAAAACCACCTGAGATACTGTATAATCAAATTTCAAATCTTTAAAAGCTGTATTATAAAACTTCATGTGTTCAGAAATAAACTGATTTATTTCAAAAATAAGACCATTGTCTGTTATGGTCTGTTTTGCTGGAATTGTCTGACCAGTAAAATCACAGCCACTCACCATAATTTCTTTACCAAAAAGATCCATTATTTTTAAAGTACCTTCAATTCCCTGTACATCTTGGTCTGTATTATTGGTAATTTCAAATGTCATTGTACACATATCATTATAACGACCATTATAAATATCTTTCGGAAGCTCCCCTTTTTCAACCACCCGTACAACAATATCTTCTTCCTGCAATTCTGTTTCCTTCTTAGCTGCCTCAAAAGATTCATTTATAGACTCTAATTCTTGGCTTACTTGACTATACTTCTTATTTATTTCCTCATTTGTAGCATAAAGACTCTCTTTCTCCTGACTCAAACTTTCTATTTGCTGTAGTAATGATTCTCTCTCTTCTTGAAATTGTTTAGCATTTGCACACCCACTTATTATAACTGACACTAACAAAAGAATATCAGCCACTATAAAAACTATTATTCTTTTCTTTTTATCCATTAAATTCCCTCCTCTGTTTTTATATTATTATATAATATAAAGTAATACTTTTCAATACTTAATACCATTTAAGCATGTTTGTTATCAATCAGTGGTATCTTATCTTAAAAAGGAGTATTTGATATGAAACCACTTAAAAACAGATTCAGCATTACATTAGACGAAGATATCGCCAACAAGATCAAAGAAATGGCCGAGGAAGATGATCGCAGTTTCAGCCAGTATATCAACATGGTTCTAAGAGAATGGATTAAGAATCAAGACAAATAATACCTTTATGGGGCTTGTCAATTTAGACAGCCCTGTTTTATCAATATATCCTTTTCACTAACGATTATTTTGTCACCAGTCCCCCATTTAGGGCATCCCCGTTTCTTTATAGCCCTGTATTCACCCAATCCCATATGATAAATTCATCCGTACCATTCCGTTGTCTGTATCAATCCCCATATAATCCGCAAGAAACAACGCCAGCTTAACAGCCTTGTCTGCTGTTCCTATGTCATACCCGTACTTATTCTTCATCTGTATGTGAACTTCCGCTTCTGTCTCTTCACTCTCTAATACAGAATACGTCACTCTTGCATACTCATGTAATATTGGAATCACTGTATGCCTTAACCATTGTATATACTGCTCTGCATCTCTTTTCCCTCTGCCGTCCTTTAAATCATGGATAAATAACCGAACTTCCTCCTTTTGCTGTCCTGTCAATGCCTCAATCTCTATTTCCAGACATTCCCCTTCATTATCGTGTGTATAATCGTATATCACTGCTTCACCTCCCCTCCCATTGATAATATTAGACCAATTTAGTCTAAAAATCAATAGTCTGTTTTGGTCTTAATATAATGGTCTCTGAGGTGATATGATGAAATATGAACGAATCAGAGACTTAAGAGAAGATAACGAACTTACCCAAGAATATATGGGGAAAATTTTAAACGTATCTCAAAGAACCTATTCCAGATATGAAAATGACGAAAGAGCCATTCCTATTGAAATTTTAAGCAAGCTTGCTGATTATTACGGAACTAGCGTTGATTATATTATCGAGAGAACCAACCAGAAAAAGCCCTATCCCCGTTAAAGATATAATGATTTTCGGATGTTGGTTAAACAGGCATCTGAATTTAAAATGTGAATACCACTTCATTTTGACAGCACACCTTTAGAAGTCAATACTCTTGACATCCAACTTAAACTCCGTGTGAAAACGTACCAACTTCCCTATCCATCCGCATCCCTCTGCCTGTTTTAGGTTTTATCTACCCCTCACCATATCATATTCCCAAACGCACCATACGCCTCTCTATGCCTCTATGTCCCTTTATCTGCATAATTGTCAACCGTAAACATACACGGTCTTTAATACCGTTCTGGTGCTTTTGGAAGCCTGTTTATGTATCGTACATGACGCTACAACATTCGCTATATGGATATCCTCTAGGCTCTTGCAGTTTTATTTTCAAAATATAATGTACATTAAAAAAAGAGACAGCTTACTCAGCCATCTCCTCTATGATCTCCCTCTTATATTTGTAAAATGTCATCTTGCTAATCCCGATCAGCTCCCAAGTTTCCTGGTTGGTTAGCTGGCCGCCGAAGTCCTTATTATACTTCCTGATCTGCTCTTTTGCAGGTGCAGCTTTCTTTACAATGAGCTTGGCTCCTTGTTTCTGTCCGATCTGCTTACCATTCAGCCGTGCCGTTTCAATGCCCTCTTTGGTTCTCTGGTGTAAGTCCTGTACCTCTTTTTCTGCCTGTCCAAATGCAAGACGTATCTGCTCTTTTGCAAGAGCCATGAGATACCTGTTAATTCCTTCAAGAATAAAGTCTACATTGGTTCCCGTCATTTCTATATTGCTCTCCAGCGCATTTTTGTATGTGGCTGTATTGATATGAGGCTCTTTCAGAAATACAAGCTCTATCCCCTTATGGTACAAATCTTCATACAGCTTAAAGCCGTCCTCTGCATTTCTGCTCATACGGCTCACCGAATCAAAGATAATCTTATCACCTTCCTTTACTTGCTTTAACAGCTTGTCCAGCTCTTTGCGTGACTGAATCTTTGTTCCTATGAACACCTCTTTTACTATATGAGCATCCGGATAAGACTGCTTTATGTTCCTGATCTGTCTTTCAATGTTCTGTTTAGCTGTGCTGATTCTTGCATATCCGTATTCCATGATACCACTCCTTTAGTATTATTTTTGACGTTCGTCTGATTTAGTATTAATTTTAGCACTGTTTTTATCAAAAATCAATACAGTTTTATTATCTTTTGAATTAATGTCAAATTTAATACTTTATCGTATGGCATATCGTACACGCTATCATTACATAATACTGCATCAAAAAATGTATACTGCATCTGTGTTTTTCGCTGGAGCTTTTTTTCGCAGCCCTAAAATATTATCTATTTTTAGGTATTATGGGAGGGGGATTTAATATCGTAATCCCCCTTATTCCATAGGTATTTTTTGAATTTTTCGTTTAAATTCTGATTGGCGGCCTGATTCTGAAAAATGCTTGACTACCATAGATTTTCTTTAATTTTTGAGCAAAAAATTTTATCGGACACATATATAGGGGGCGTGTGTGGATTAGTCTAATCTATATCTAAAGTATCATTTTGATATCCCAGCTTTCAAAGCGTTCTGCTGATTCCAGTTTGCTGTAAGACTTTAAAGGCTGAGAGGTGCATAGTATGCACTTCTGGATCTCAGCGTATTCCCATTTTGGGCAATCTGGAGATGTTGTCAAAATAACAACACCTCTTTTTCCCGGAGGAGCTTTGAAATTGATTTTTCAGTTTTTATCTCTTTTAGCCTCTGCAATTTTTCTTTCAAGCTCTGCCCTCTGCCACTGGAGTTTCACCACTTGATAATGTTCTTTGAGTGCTTTTTCTTTTAAGTGCTTCTCAATTAGTTCTAAAATTTTTATCTAACTTATCCCACCATTTTCTGATCTTCTTACCTAATAGAGTAAACATAAAAAAGATATTTGAGCGGGGGATTGCTTGCAATCCAACGCAGCCATGAGCTTGCGTGCAAGCGATTGGCCAAAGCGTCGCAGACTAATTAATATCAACCCAATAATTTGTCCATTTATAACGCTATATATTTATTTTATAATATATACCATTTTAAATGGACAATTTTTACAAAACTATTCTATTATTAAGATTAAATTTTAATCAGTTTATCTGTTAAGAGTGCTTGAGCTTCTAAATATGTATCCGGCGGACTCCATACCTTACATTCTAAATGCTCAAATTGGGAAATATCTCCCCAGTATTCTTCTTTAAGTGCTGTTTGATGCTTCTCCATATTTTTATTATAAAATTCAATAGTATTCTGGTTAAGGTATTCCACAATTTTTTCATTGAGCTGCTTTTTCTCCAATGCCATCTCTGATACATCCTGATCTGTATTAGCAGATCTTAAACTAATTTTAACATTCTTGAAATAACGAATCCATCTATAAGCATCATACAATAATTCATTCACTTTTCGGTAAAATTCTTCTATTTTGAAAGACGCAAACACTTGAAACATTGTATCAAACCCCATAATATCATTCAAAACATGTTTCTCCATTTGTTCGATTTTCTCTTTCTCAAGTTCATCTGCTTTTATATATTCTGTTTCCGATAACACAATAATTATCTCAATTTCATACGAAATTATATTTCTATTTTTTAAATTATTAAGGGCAGAAAAAAATATTTGGGTTAACTTTCTGTCACTCCTCATATAAAAATGTCTAATTTCCCAAGGAGTAAGTACATGATCTAATTTCTTCAAAGCATCTTCTGTATACCAAATATAATTATGATTAATAAATCCAAGTAATTCCCACCATCCTTTTTTCGTAAGTGTATCTGTATTCCCCTGACCCTTTAGATACATTAGTAAAATTTTTTCAATATATGGAATATAAATTGAATTATTACCTTCTTTCCGTTTGTCATCCTTACATAATGGAGTATCATATATATCAGTAATAATAAATTGCTGTCCTGACCTTTTCCAATCAAAATAGCATTTAAAATCTGCTATCTGAGCTTTTTTTGAATTTCCTGTTTTTACATCCTGCGATAATAGTTCACATAGTGCCTTATAATTTTTTACGGTCATACCAACTGATAATTTTTTCGTATCAATCTTCCTATTCATTGCTTTAATCTCCTTTGCATTGATAATAATAAATTCTCCAAAAGTAATTCTAAAATGTTTACGTTATGGGAATTAAATTACCAATTTATATTATATACTTTTTTGAATGTTTTATTTTCTTGATGAATATTCTTGTGTGATGAAATCGCACTTCCGGAAATTTGGAAATCAGAATTCTGGTACTCGGAAATCGCCTATTTTGTGCTTGATGACTTATCCATTTCTGTTGGGATATTTGTCAAGACCTTGCCGCATCTGCGGTGCGTAGCAGTCTTTACAAACGTCTCAGCAGAAATTATGATTCGGTATGCACAAAAGCGAATCTAAAAAGTGATTTCCATATCACCGGACAGCTGATGTAAAACCATCCGGAATATTCACTTGAATTACAAAAAAACAGATATGCTTTTTACACATATCTGCGTTATTATACAAGATTCTCTTATTTTAAACGCATCAAAGGGCTTGTCTTGGATGCTATTTCCATTAAATCCTCATCTTGCATTGACTGTAAGTAGCGCTTTGTAGTATCTACTTTACTATGACCTAAAAGTTTAGATACCGTATACAAATCACACCCATTTTTCAGTTGACTCTGTGCATAAAAATGTCTGCACGTATGTGGACTAACCCTAATATGGCTTCTAACAATTGCCTTTTCACCTGCCTTTTTCAAAATATGCTCCATTGCTTCTGGTGTGAGACGTTTTCCTTTTTGTGATAAGAAAAGATACTCTGTCTGATAGCATAATTTGTCTTTTATATATGATTCCCGTACACGAAGATAGCGAATCAGATATTTATTAATAAATGGAGTGATAGGCAGATAACGCATCTTTTTTCCTTTTCCCATAACACGAATATATGTATCTCGAAGATCTTCTATTTTCAAATCACACATTTCTGAATTTCTCATTCCAGTATCAAAGAACATCACCATAAGCAGTTGATTCCGAACATCTAAAAAACGTGGGCCTTTAAAAACGCCGATAAGCCTTTTCACCTCATCATCATTAAATGTTTCTATCATAACAATCGGTTCTTTCTGTTTGCTAATTCTATCCATTGGATTATTGGTAATATAGTTTTCTTTGATACAATAATTGAAATAACAGCGGTATGCAATCATATTTCGATTAATATACGTCTCAGCCAACCCCTGAGCTGTCTGATACTGAACATATGCCCTGATTGCTAAATGATGCGTTTGTTCCAATTCTGTAATATGAAATTCCTGTTCAAGATATTTCATCATTCTTAAATTAGCATTCCTATAGCTTTGAATTGTTCTTTTACTAAGCCTCCTCATTTCACATTCAAAAATAAATTCTTTTAAAACATCCTCATTTAACATAAAAACTCCTTCCTAAGCATCTTTTACCATGTTTAGGAAGAAGTTTTCTGCACATTCGTAATTGAATGATGGCAAATTGTCCAGAATATCATAGCTGGCACATTTTTTTCACATTTTACATCATCAAATACGGTCAAAAACCTTTGATTTCACGTTGTTTTTCCTTATCTTTCGTCTGTATCCCAGTTGTGGTACACCGCCTGAACGTCATCATCCTCATCAAGCAGATCCAGAATACGGTTCATCTTCTTAATGGAATCCTCATCTGTAAGCTCTACCCAAGTCTGAGGGATCATTGTTACATCGGCTTCCATCATGGGGATATTCTGAGCCTCCAGCGCCTCACGGACAGCAGAAAAATCATCCGGGGCTGTAATCACCTCATAACTGTCCTCCTCTTCGGAAAAATCCTCTGCGCCTGCATCCAGAGCAATCATCATCAATTCATCTGGATCCATCTCACATTCTTCCTTGTCAATAATGATCTGACCCTTTTTATCAAACATATAGGACACGCTTCCAGGAGTACCTACATTTCCGCTTCCCTTTGTAAAAGCACTTCTTACATTTGCTGCTGTACGATTTTTATTGTCGGTCAGAGTATCTACGATAATTGCAACGCCATTGGGACCATAGCCCTCATAGGTCAGAGTTTCATAGTTTACAGAGTTGGCATCACCGGCAGCCTTTTTGATACCGCGGTCAATGGTATCATTTGGCATATTGTTTGCCTTTGCCTTTGCAATTACATCACGCAGCTTACTGTTATTGGCAGGATCAGGACCGCCTTCCTTTACAGCAACCGCAATTTCACGGCCGATAACTGTAAAGATTTTTCCCTTTGCAGCATCATTGCGCTCCTTTTTATGCTTAATGTTGGCAAATTTTGAATGTCCTGACATTGGTATAACACCCTTTCTTTTATCTTCTTTTTCAGTACTGATATCTTTTCTATCCTATCACGATTCATTTCATCTTGCAAGCAGAAAATTGTGCTCAGATTTTCAATTTCATTCCTCTTTCGTTCTGGCTTTCCTGCAGTCATTGATTTCACTGATCAAAATCAGAATTTCAGATATGAAGATACAGAACAGCCCTGCTCTAATGAGTGTTTTTCCTTCCCCATCGCCCTTTTCCTTTGCCTCCGCAGCAAAGTTTCCAAGCACTCCCATAAGTCCAATATTGGCCAGATGCTGAAAATTTCTTTTAATTTCTCTGTTGTCTCTGTGAATTTGCTGTAGTAATTCTTTGTTTGTCATATCTATCACCTTTCTTTTTTAACCTCTGATCCAATTACTCCTCTAAAATAACCTCACAGATATCTCCAATATCACAATGAAATACCTCACAGATTCGCATCAGCACCCCAAGAGAAACCGGTTCATTTTTATTTAATTTTGTTGCCGCATACGGCGAAAATTCCGCAACTCTCATTAAATCGGATCGTTTCATTTGATTATCTGCCATCAATTTTTGAAGCTTATTATAACTTATCCTCATCTACTGTACCCCTTTTTCATTTTTTGTCCCAATACCAAGCCAAAATAGCATATTTAACATTGTATATAGAAATTGTTAAATTTTCAATGAATATAGCCGATTTATTTCACTTTTTACCATAATATCCGCTGCTATCCGTAAAATGGATAACTCGGGACACAGGCTCTAAGCCCGGCCTTCTTGTCCACACCTCAAAGCGCTAATCCATGCGCTTTTTCCCTTCAGATACCCCATAAAACTCAATATACTTATATCGGCGGAATGCTCACTAACATATGGACATGAGCCAACATCAGCTGCCCTTCTATTATCTCCCCCACCTATACCTACTTTTTCAGTCCTCTCCTTGGAAAAAGGGGATGAGAAAATGAACTATTTTGTTAAAACAATGGCAGGAAGTTTCAGTATTGTAGTTCTTTTTCAGATATACAGACAAGAAAATCGGGAAAAACTATGGACGAAGTCGTACAACTGTAAACGATTGGAAACTAGCGGCACTGAAACAGTTAAGAAAAGAATGGGCGAGGTTGGAACATGAAGAACAAAAATCGAATACCTTTTGAAATCATTGAAAATGTGGTTGAATGAGAACCGGAAGCAACATACAATGTCATATGTCATTACAGGAATTAGCAATAGCGTTAAGCCGTAAACTTGATTTTACGAAGGTATTATCAGCTAAAGTTAGAGCATTAGCAGAAGAAGGCGATTATAATAAATCTATTTTAAGTTTATGAAAATATGGAAAGTTTCACTTGCAATTCTATAACCAAGGAGCCAATTTCTCTGTATAAGCGTTGTATTGACCGTCCGATATGCAACTTTTTGTAAGGACTCAGTAATCCCACACATATCTTTTAAGATGTCATCGGTTTTAACAAAATTATCCATAAAACTATTTTGACTGATTTTTTCTAATTTATTCTCCATAGCCATCGCTTCTTGAAATTTTCTAACTACTTCTTGAATTTATATTTTCCTTTTCCATGACCGGATACTGATTCAATAATATCTGCCTGCACCAAATTGGAAAGAAGTTTTGAAACACCTGAAGCTTTCAACTCAAGAACTTCCATAGCTGCACTTCTTCCAAACACCTCATCAAAACCAAACTTCTCAAAAAGTCTCTGAATATGAACTGTCGTTTTTACTGAGAAATCGCTACCCCTTTCGGAAAGTACACTTTCAACATCCACTTTTTTGTCTTGAATGTCCACTTTTTCTTCGTTCAAACGT
Source organism: Enterocloster sp. HCN-30185 (assembly GCF_037890305.1). Taxonomy (NCBI): domain Bacteria; kingdom Bacillati; phylum Bacillota; class Clostridia; order Lachnospirales; family Lachnospiraceae; genus Enterocloster; species Enterocloster sp. HCN-30185. The sequence goes on along the minus strand of NZ_JBBKBT010000004.1, from coordinate 5,875 downwards.
CCACTTATGTGAAGATTTCGATTATGAAGCCCATTTTTCTCGTTCAATAACAGATTTCTGAGAAACGCTTCCAGATACTCTGTTGTTTCGTAAATACCTTTTTGCAGGTTCGTATAGTTTGCACAGACAAGTGCATTTCTGAAATACCACGCATTTTCCGCAAAAATATCATTGGTTGCAGAGAACCCAAGTGTCCCTAAATACTTGATGAAGAACACTGCCGTTGTTCTTATATTGCCTTCCCCGAAGATATGGATTTGTCATAGCCTTGAAATGAATACCGCAAGATTATGCTATTCTGAAAGCATTTTACAGAACTCTGCTGGCTCTATACAGGGTGTTCCGCTGCTCTTAAAGTCTGCACAGTTCCTTGTAACAATATAATCCGCCTGAAATGCAGCCGCACACTCCTTTTGCAGACAATCCTCAAAATCTGAAAATGTTTCATCTGCCAGGGCATTGAGAATCTTTGCCTTGTCGATTTCTTCAACCTCAAATAATTCGCATATGCTTAACAACAGTTTACGTCTTTACGCAACACTAAACACTTTACGCAAAATAAAGAACATATTTGAAATGGAATGTGCCGCAATACATCCTGATACCCGTCTCTGCTTACAGGCAACAACGATCTGCTCTGCGGCCCGATCATAGGGACTGCGGCAAAGCAGATAATCAAGAAGAACATTTGTATCAACCAAAATTCGCAGTCCCATATTTCTCCTCTCTGTAACTAGCTAATTCTCTTTCATAATCTATCTGCGGTGCTTTCCGTCTGAGATTCTCTAACTGCTCAAATGCCTGTTCTCTTACTTTTTCTGATTCTGAGCCATAAAGACCAGTCACACCTTCCATAATCTGAATGATAAAATACAGCTTATCTTCCGGCATCCGTTCCAGTAAATCCATCGCATCTTTTCTCAGTGCTGTCATTACTTATCACTTCTTCCATTCTAATAGATGATCCTCTTGTTACCTTTATTATACCCATTCTATCGGGCTTTGTATAGAAATATTTTTCAACATGCTCTGTCACGCTCTCCATTTTGCTATATATTCATCAAACACTCCTATTTCTCTGATTCGTTTTTCGGCGATGTTACCGAACAATAGCACTTACCTTCATCTCTCCGGTAACAAACCATAGTTTCAATTCTTTTTTGACCATAACACAAAAGGACATCTTCCTAAAATTTCTTTTAGAAAAATGTCCTTCTTAGTACAAAATATTTACATCGCTTATTAAAACCCGTTAAGCCACTTTAAAATGTCGCACCGCTGTCGTACGCTGCTCAAAAAGCACGCTTTTTCTCTAAGCCTTAGTACAGCTTCGCCCCCGCGGGAATGCTGTCATCCAGCATTAAAAGATTCAATCCTTCCTGTCCATCATATTCATACACTGCACTAATCAGCATACCGCAGGAATCAATGCCCATCATCTTACGAGGAGGCAGATTGGTAATCGCCACACAGGTCTTGCCTACCAGCTCTTCCGGTTCATAATACTCATGAATTCCGCTTAAAATCGTGCGGTCTGTACCAGTTCCGTCATCCAGAGTGAACTGCAGCAGCTTCTTTGACTTCTTTACTGCCTCGCAGGCCTTTACCTTAACGACACGGAAGTCAGACTTGCTGAAGGTTTCAAAGTCTACGTCATCTGCAAACAGAGGCTCGATCTTTACCTTAGAAAGGTCAAGCTGTACACTTGGTGCGGACACGCTTACAGCCGCAGCCGGTGCTTCCGCTGCAGCAGAAGAAGCTTTCTCTGCCTTGTTCTCGCCCTTCTTTGCGTCTAATGACTTCATTGTCGGGAAAGATTTCACATTTTCTTCATGATTCTTCGGGATGCGTCACTGTACTATATTTTCTAAATTTATAAACCTTATAATTACTTCACTATTCGTCATTATTGAATTGTCTTTGTTGTCAATTTGCTGTAAACCAAACAAATTGTTGTCATCCGTTTTACTAAGCACTTCTCAAAAAATATCTAATTTTGCTGCTAAATTCTCGAATGACTCTTGTTTCTTTTCTTCTGTTGCTTCCGCATAAATGTCCATCGTTGTTTCAATGTTTCTATGTCCCATAATGGATTGAATAACTTTTAAATTTGTTTCATTTTCGCAAAGTCGTGTACAAAAAGTATGCCTCAGATGATGGCAAGAAAAATTAGGTAATATAATAGGATTTCTCCGTTCTTTCTTAGCTCGCACCACTTCATCCGCATTATAACTATTCGCTATACGCTTAATCGTATGATTGACTGTTTGTGGATTTGGAACCATTCCAAAACGATTACAAAAAATAAATCCTGACATTCCATCAATTTCTGTTTCATTAAAGCCATTTTCCAGTTGTTCTTCATAAAGCATTTCAAAAGCATCTTTCACAATATCCAACATTGGAATTGTACGAATTCCCGCTTCCGTTTTGGGTTTAGATATTCTCAATACACTTTTGTTGCTCTCTGGTTTTTGATAATAACTCAAACTGTGATTTATATTGATTGTTCTTTTGTCATAATCCAGGTCTTGCCATCGAAGCCCTAATGCCTCACCAATTCTACACCCTGTTCCAAGCAACACCGTAAACATAGGCCACCAATGATAATATATCGGATGGTTCGCAATATATTCCATAAATGCTCTTTGCTGCTCTACTGTCAATGCATGTCTAATTCCTCTGTTCTTACTGGATTCTCTGCTGATTTCTTTCATTACTCCATCAGTAGGATTATTTCGTATAATCTCATCCCGTACTGCCAACTGAAATGTTGGATGGAGCAAGCAGTGAACAGTATCTAAAGTCCCTAATGCAATTTTTACTTCATTAAGAAGATAATAATAAAACTGCAACACATCAGAATACTTTATATCTGCAATCCGTTTTTTCCCAAAGGTATCACGTACATAATGATCGTACGTATATAAATATGAACTTTTTGTAGATTCACGCAAATTATACTTCGTGGACATATACCGATCAAACGTATCATTCACACTTGCCTTGCCAGCAACATAGAGATCCAATCCGTCCAACTGATCCTTCATCAGTTTAGCTTCTTTCTCTCTTAGTTCTGCCAAATCGTTAGCATATATAAATTTACGTCTTCCCATCGGATCTGTATAGGTGTACATGTATCTTTTATCTGATGATCTTTGTACTTCTCCTTTGCGTAAAGATCTTCCTCGCAAATCTTTTCTGACTTTCGCCATAATAGTTTCCTCCTCTTAAGAGAGAAGCACTCACTATTTTTCCTGCTCGGATAAAAGCATCTCTACCCCTTTTAGGACAATGTCCGTTGTATTCATTTTATGTTGTTCGGCGTATGCAAGCATCTGGGAATATAGTTGATCAGGAACACGAATGCTTAATACTTTCTTCTTTGCATTGTCTGATTTTGGTCTTCCCATCTTTTTCATTTCAGCTCTTATACCTCCTATACCAACATTATACTTTCCGTATGACATAAAGTCAATTAAAAATGCAGAAAATTATAGAAGTTCTTCTCTCTTATTTTCTCTCTTAAAATTTTAATACTCTCGGAATGTTTCCAAATATTTTTCAAATATCTCACAATTAACTAAAGCTACTTTATCAATTTTATAGACTGCTTTCGCCTCTTTTGCTAATGCCTGAAATTTTGTTAATCCCAAACTATATTTCTCCGCACCTTCTGGATATCTCACGAACTTCTTTTCCATTTTCTTAGTAGCTTCCACATCTTTTCTTGCAAAACCCATTTCACAAAACTCCTTTCCATTTATAAATAAGAAAGAAAACAAATTTGTCTTCTCATATAACGAAAGGAAATCAATGGATTTTACAGGGTGATTATGAAAAAAAGTTAAAAAAATAGTTGCCGAAGGCTTTTCTTCGACAACTATCGTTACAAATTACTAATATTCATATTGAATTATTTTATTTTCATATTTTATATCACAACCCATTTCTATAAATCTCGTTTATAACAGCCCGTGCCTGTTCCATTTCTTTTTTCTTTATGAATTCTTCCCGGTCACTTAAAATTGCTATCATTTCATCTATTACATCTTCTATTCTAGGTTCCGTGTAACGATACAAGTATCCTAACATTCTAGTCGCCGTATAATCAGTATTCAAAATATTGTAAGCTATTTCTGAACAAAGTTCTTTCGGATATCCTTTGGTAAGTAAAAACTTGTACAACTCATCTGTTCTTTCTGTTTTCATAAAATATCTCTCCTCAAGTTTCAAATTCTGTCATTTTCAATTTGTATCCATATATTCAAATTCCACTTTTATATTGTACAGTTAGAAATAATATGTATTCTAATTTATTTTTTGTGCGTTCTTCTCCACAAAATCTTTTATCATCATCTTATTTCCGTGATCCGTTTCCATCAATTACAATTTCATTCTCACTAAACACATCGTCAAGATCTTCCCATGTCATTGGCTCTGAGATGCTAAGAGGAGATATTTGAGAATAAGAGACTATCCGATCTCTTCCACTAATTCCTTCATTAAAATTTAAACTATTATTTTTCAATGCTTTTGCAAATCCAGAAAGTACATAATCTACACCACCATTTTTCCGTTCCTGTTGTTCAAACAAACCATATTGATACAACGACGAAACCATAGCAGTTAGATTCGTTGTTTCCTCATAATCAAAAGAAGCGATATAATCTAGTTCTTCAGGTGTACACATAATTAAAAATCTTGCAAGTTTATAATACAAAGCATTTTCCATTTCAGTTAAGAGATAGCACCTAGTAAGTTGAGCAAAATAATCAACTTTTTTATCATCATTAATTTCATTGATAAGATGAATCTGCCTTTTTACAAATTTTTCATAATCCATATTTTCCTCATTAAATTTTCCCGCCATCTTTACTTGTTCAGCATAATTCCTAAATGTACCGAACATATATCTCTGCATTTTGTCCCAAAACAAAACTGATGGTGCATGGAAAAGCATATTTTTTATATCTATGCTGGAATCGAGCAATGCACCTATATCACCTAGCGAGACAGCTTTAATAATATTCCAAAATGTATCCCCCATATAATTATGAATATCTTTATCCTTTAAAATCGTTGTTAGTGTTGCAATTTGATTTTCAAACATTTTATCCCCCTTATTAAATACACTTACCATACAAAACAAAAAACGCTATTTGCCCGTTAGTAACTCTTTTTTTGATTAATTCTAAATAGTAGTATATCAATTTTTTAACTTTTTTTCTATCTCGCCCTGTATTTTTCCCTCTGAGCATTTCGTTATATGAGAGGGTTAATCTTTCAAGAGCAAGATCCACTCAGTAATACGGTATCGCCATTTTGGCTTTCCTATTACTTTGAGTTTTATCTTGATGTGGATTTCGCTCCCCATACCCTCGATACTGACATTTGCAAAATGTCAGATTGGCTTCCACATAAAATGTGTACGCAACACCAGAAGTATCAGAAGGGACAGCTGATATTTCTTGTGGAGTGCCATAAAGTTGGAAGTGCCAAATTAAGAAAGGAGGAACATGGCACCGAAGAAAAAAAGAAATGAAATGAAACACTCTAATATCATCTGTTTAAGATTAAGTGACATTGAATTAGAGTTAGTCAATCATGCCGCTTCTCAGGCAAAATTATCACGTTCTGATTATCTGAGAAACCTGATTTTAGATCACAAAATGGCCATACACTATGAGGTTGTCATTGAAAGCAAAACAGTAAAAATGCTCTTAGCAGAGTATGGAAAAATCGGCTCTAATCTTAATCAGATTGCAAAGTATTTTAACACTGGAGGAGCGTACTCTAAATCTGTAGCAAATGAAATCCAGCAATGCCTTTACGATCTCTATAGATTAAAAAAAGAACTGCTAAAAGTAATAGG